>NZ_VYIK01000001.1:36738-115968 GCF_008709575.1 Mycobacterium sp. | reverse complement strand
ACATCGGGAAGAAACGACGGCTCGACCCGCGGCCGGCCGATGCCCTCGATGCGGGACGACGCATCGGTCACGATGTCGTAGCGGCCCTGGGCATATGCGGGGAAGAAAGCCGAGTTCTCCGGGTCGACGACGCACAACCGGGTGGCGTGCCGCCGGTAGCGGATGTAGCGGCCGATCGTCGCGCTGGTTCCTCCGGTGCCCGCTCCGACCACGATCCATGCTGGAATCGGGTGTTTCTCCTCGCGCATCTGCGCGTAGATGGACTCGGCGATGTTGTTGTTGCCCCGCCAGTCGGTGGCCCGCTCGGCGTTGGTGAATTGGTCCAGGTAGTGTCCGCCGGTCTCGCGGGCCACCCGCTCCGCCTCGGCATAGACATCAGCGGAATGTTGAACGAAATGGCAACGGCCGCCTTGGGATTCGATCAGCGCCACCTTCGACGTGCTGGTTGATGCGGGCATCACCGCAATGAACGGCAAGCCCAGCAGCGCGGCGAAATAGGCTTCCGAAACGGCCGTCGAGCCCGACGACGCCTCGACCACCGTGGTGCCCTCGCCGATCCAGCCGTTGCACAGCGCGTAGAGGAACAGCGAGCGGGCCAGCCGGTGCTTGAGGCTGCCGGTGATGTGTGTCGTCTCGTCTTTGAGATAGAGCGCGACGTCGGCGTCGTCGCTCCAGGCGGACGGCAGCGGATAGCGCAGGAGGTGGGTGTCGGCGCTGCGGCGGGCGTCCGCCTCGATCAGCCGGATGGCATTGTCTGCCCAGCCACGCGGCCGACCCTGAACTGCGACGCGGGTCGGCGTGGTCAACGCACCGAATACGCGGGCCGCGACCGGCCGAGAATCCGCTGCGGGCCGCGGCCCCCGGTGGGCGCGGCGATCAGTGTGAGCAGCGTTGCCTCGGGCCGGCAGCAGAACCGCAGCGGCGCAAACGGCGAGGTGCCGATCCCGGCCGAGACGTGCAGCCGCATTGTGGCGCCCCACCGCGAGGCTCCTTTGGCCCGAGACCGGTCCAGACCGCAGTTGGTCACCACCGCGCCGTAGAACGGCAGGCACAGCTGCCCGCCGTGGGTGTGACCGGCCAGCACCAACTGGTAGCCGTCGGCGGCGAAGCGGTCCAGCACCCGCGGTTCGGGGGAATGGGTCAGACCCAACCGCAGGTTGGCAACCGGGCTGGCTCGCCCCGCGATCGTTTCGTAGCGGTCCCGCCCGATGTGGGGGTCGTCGACCCCGGCGGCAGCGATGTGCAGTCCGGCCACCTCGAACTCGCGACGGTTGTGGGTGAGGTCGTGCCAGCCGCGCTCGCCGAACGCCGCCCGCAGATCTTGCCACGGCAGCGGCTGGCCGTGCACTCGGCGACCGGGTTTGGTCAGGTAGTCGAGCGGGTTTTTCAGCCGCGGACCGAAGTAGTCGTTGCTGCCGAAGACGAAGGCCCCGGGTAACGACAGCAGCTCGTCGAGTGACTGCACGACCGCCGGCACCGCTCTCGGATGAGCGAGGTTGTCGCCGGTGTTGACGACCAGGTCGGGCTTCCAGCCGGCCAGCTCGCGCAGCCACGCCTGCTTATGACGCTGGTTGGGCCGCATGTGAATGTCACTGATGTGCAGGAGCCGCAGCGGCGACGAACCGGGCGTCAGCACCGGCAGGGTCAGCTCACGCACGACAAACGCGTTGCGTTCGACGACCGCGGCGTAGCCGATCCCGGTGACGGTCGCGCCCAGCGTGACCGCACCGGCGATCTTCAGGTCTGGCAATCGGGCGATGGCGGCAGGCATGAACGCAGCCTACTGCCTGTGCGCCCGCCCTGACCGCTGCCGGCGGCGGTCACGGCGGCGGAGGCTCGGCCGGCGGGGGTCCCAGCAGTGGGATCGTGATCGGCGGCAGGCCCGGGATTTCCACGACAGTCGAGCCCACCGGCGCCAGGCCCTCCGGCGGCGGCGGGGGCGCCGGAGGGATGCCGTTGCTGGTCTGGATCGTGACGACCGCACCCGGGATCGTCTGGCCGTTGGGTGAGGTTCCGACGACTTCTCCGTACTTGGCGCTGCTGTTGACCGGCGTGGGCTGGTCGGCGACCCGGAAACCGGCCTCTTTGAGCCGTTGGCGCGCCGCGTCGATGTCGAGGCCCGCGACGCTGGGAACCCGCGAATTCGGGCCGCCGTCGACGTAGCGCGGATCGGTCGGCGGCAGCTTGACCTCGCCGAAGTTCGTCGCGATCGGCTTCATCGCGGTAAACCAGGTGCGGGCCGGCTCGTTGCCGCCGTAGAGGTTGCCGTCACCGCAACGCCGCAGCGGCGACGAGCAGAGATCCGACGGCGAGGTGGAGTCGTCGTAGATGTAGTCCGCCGCAGCGTACTGGTTGGTAAAGCCCACGAAGCCCGACGAGCGGTGTGCCTCGGTGGTGCCGGTCTTGCCCGACATCGGCAGATCCCAGCCGGCGGCGCCGGCCGCGCCCGACGCCGTGCCGCCGGGCTGCACGTCTTTGCTGAGCGCGTTGGCCATGGTGTTGGCCAACCCGGTGGGCACGACCTGCTCGCAGGGCTCTGTGGTGACGGCGATCTGGTTGCCGTCACGGTCGAGCACCTTGTCGATCGGGTTCGGCGGGCACCACATGCCACCCGAAGCCAGGGTCGCCGCAACGTTGGACAGCTCCAGGGCGTTCACCTCGAACGGGCCCAGGGTGAACGATCCGATGTTTTGCCGTTTGATGAAATCGGCCAGGCTTTCGTTGCTGTCGGGATCGTAGTCGCGGGCCGTGCCCGGATCGGCGTAGGAGCGCAATCCCAGCTTGATCGCCATATCCACCGCGCGCGGCACCCCGACCAGCTGGATCAGCTTGGCGAACGCGGTGTTGGGCGAGGTGGCCAGCGCGTCGGTCACACTCATCGGCGACCGGTAATTGCCGACGTTGACCACACACCAGGTTTCCTTCGGGCAGCCTTTGGCGCCGCCGCTGCCCATGCCCTTGGCCTGAAACGAGCCCGGCACCTCCAATTGCGCGTTGATCCCCATACCCATCTCGAGTGCCGCGGCGGTGGTAAAAATCTTGAAGATCGAGCCCGCGCCGTCACCGACGAGGGAAAACGGCTGCGGACGCATGGTTTCCCCGGCGTTGCTGTCCAGCCCGTACCGGCGGTTACTGGCCATCGCCAGCACCTTGTGGGAATCGCGTCCCGGCTTGATCACGCTCATCACGCTGGCGATTCCCTCGAGATCGGGACTGGCGTAGGTGTCGATCGCTTGCTGGACCGAGTTCTGTACGTCGGGGTCCAGTGTGGTGTGGATGGTGTAACCGCCCCGGGCGACCTGCTCTTTGCTGAGGCCGGCGCGGGTCAGATAGGCCTGGACGTAGTCGCAAAAGAACGCCCGGTCGCCGGCGGCGATGCAGCCGCGTGGCAGCTCGTTGGGCTGCGGCAAGATGCCCAGTGGTGCGGTCTTGGCCGCACGCAGCGCGTCGGCCTCTTTGGGCAGGTTTTCGATCATGGTGTCCAACACCAGGTTCCGCCGGGCAAGCGCTCCGTCGGGGTTGGTGTAGGGGTTGAGAGTGCTGGTCGACTGGACCAGCCCGGCCAGCAATGCCGCCTGTTGCCAGTTCAGCTCGGAGGCGTTCACGCCGAAATACGTCTGCGCGGCGTCCTGCACGCCGAAGGCGCCGTTGCCGAAGGACACCAGGTTGAGGTAGCGGGTCAAGATCTCCGATTTGGTGAAGGTCTTGTCCAAGGTGAGCGCCATTCGGATTTCACGCAGTTTGCGCGCCGGCGTGGTCTCGACGGCTGCCCGCTTTTCCGCGTCGGTCTGCGCGATGACCAGCAGCTGGTAGTTCTTCACGTATTGTTGCTCGAGCGTCGAACCGCCGCGGGTTTCCAGATCGCCGGATGCGTAGCCGGCCAGCCCGGTCAGGGTGCCTTTCCAGTCCACGCCGTTGTGCTCGGCGAACCGCTTGTCCTCGATCGAGACGATTGCCAGCTTCATAGTGTCGGCGATCTTTTCGCTGGGCACCTCGAACCGGCGCTGCGAGTACAGCCAGGCGATCGTGTTGCCCTTCGCGTCGAGCATCGTGGTCACCGCGGGGACGTCGCCCTGCAGTAGCTGGGCCGACCCGTTGGCGACCACATCGGAGGCCCGATTAGACATCAGACCGATGCCGCCGGCCACGGGAAACAGGAAGGCGGCGACGACGACGCCGGCGAGGATGCAACACCCGGCGAGCTTGGCGACCGTGACGGCGGTCTGGGGGTGTTCGGGCATGGCTATTAGAGTAGCGGCGACCTCCGGCGCGGCTTGTCGGCCGATTTTCGCCTGCGGAACGGTTCAGCCCCCTATCAGTCGCCTCTTAGTACACCATCAGCCGGGCTCGGGACCAGCGCAAATCCCCCGTGGCGATCGGACGGCACGGTCGTCCCAAAAAAGGGGCGGCCAAAGTGTTGCACAATTGGTACCTGACCACCTACATTAGCCACACATTGAGATGTAGATAACACCGATGTGCATGGTGTGGCATGGATTGCAGCGTTTCGTACTGCGCGGACATGCAGCTGTGCCGGTGGTGGGAACGAAGGGGACACGCTGGTGGCGGGTACGCGGACCGCGACGCGGAGGATGAACACTGCCCCGGCGAGCAACGCCTCCCATCGCGCTGATTCTGAGTCACGGATCGCCTGGGTCTCCAAGGCCCTGTGTCGGTCGGCCGATCCCGACGAGCTGTTTGTGCGCGGCGCCGCGCAGCGCAAGGCGGCGGTGATCTGCCGACACTGCCCGGTGATGCTGGAATGCGGTGCCGATGCGCTGGACAACCGCGTCGAGTTCGGTGTGTGGGGCGGCCTGACCGAACGTCAGCGCCGCGCCCTGCTCAAGCAGCACCCCGAGGTGGTGTCCTGGGCGGAATTCTTCGCTGCGCAACGAAAGCACCGCAGCGCCGTCTAACCGGCGATCGCCGCCGGATCACTGAGCCCGTCTTAAGCCCCCATCAAGCCAGCGTTAAGCCGGACTTACCGATGGGCCGGCCGCAACGCTGGCCCGGGTTTTTGATCTTGATTTCTGGTCTGGGCACTCCTGCTGGGATCGCTGCATTAAACTAGTCCGACTAGTCGGACTAGATCGATGAGTGGACGATGGTTTCATGCGGACGATCACCAGTACCGAAGCGAAGACACGTCTGAATGCACTTTTGGCCGAGGTGGAGCGCACCGGCGAGCCAGTCACGATCACCAACCACGGTCGTCCAGTAGCGGTGTTATCACCAGCTCAGGCCACACCGCGCTGCTTCGGGCAGTTTCCCAACCTGGTTGTGCCGACGACATTTGACGATCCACTACCGGCCGACGAGCTCGCCCCTTGGGAACCGGACTGATGACCGCAATCCTTCTGGACACGAACGCGCTGCTGTGGCTGGTCTCCACCCCGGACAAGATCGCCACATCGGTTCGAGACACCCTTGCCGACCAGGCCAACGAGCTGATCGTGTCCGCGGCCTCGGCCTGGGAGGTGGCGATCAAGACCCGAATTGGACGACTCGACGGCGGCCCGCTGCTGTCGGCCTGGCATGAGACGCTGGCGAGGATGAACGCCGCAGACCTGGCCATCGAGTCAGCCGACGCGGTACTGGCCGGGCGGCTCGACTGGGCCAACAAGGACCCATTCGACCGCATGATCGTGGCTCAGGCAGCCCGGCGCGGCCTCACGATCGCCACCAGCGACGACCGTGTCGTCAGGGGCGCCCTCACGGCTGTCATCAAGGTCCAGTGAAGGTGCGTGTCGACGTCGAAATTGGCGGCATGGCCACGCCGAGGTAAACGGTGTCGATGACTTTGCCGGTGTCGGGGTCGATCACCGACACCACGTTGCTGACGGTATTGGCAGCGTAGACATAGCCCGGTTAGCCGGTCGCGGTGAGCTGATCGGCGATCGCGCGCAGCGCGTCCAGATCGGAAACGTCGAACGGCAGCGACGGCACCCCCACGACGGCGACGTGTGGGTTGGCCCCGGTGAATCGGGACAACAGCCGGATCTCTCGCTTGGACGTCGCCCCCCGGTCGGCATGGATCCGCAACACCGCTGTGGTCAGGGCCGCAAAGCTCGCCGCATCGGTGCCCGCCGGCTCGTTCTGCAGCGTCTCGGCGCCGTCGATCGCCCGCTCGACCGGCAGGCTGCACAGCATCGGATGGGTGCGGTTGAGGATGAGTCCCGCCAGTGGCATGCGTTCCTCGGAGAGCCTTTCGACGAAGAACGACGCCTCGCGCAGCGCATCCGGCTCGGCCGCCGACACCACGACGAACTGTGTGCCGCGTCGCTTCAGCAACGCGTAAGTGCGCTCCGCCTTCTCCCGGAATCCGCCGAATGTGGCGTCCAGTGACTGCACGAAACTAGCGGCGTCAGAAAGCATCTGGGACCCCAGTACCGTCGATAGCGCCTTCATAGCCAAACCGACGGCACCGGTGACCAGTCGCCCGATACCTCGCCCGGGTCCCAACAACAGCCGCCATAGCCGGCTATCCATGAAACTGCCCAACCGCTTCGGCGCATCCAGGAAATCCAACGCGTTGCGCGACGGCGGGGTGTCCACGACTACCAGGTCCCAGCGGTCCTGGGCCAACAGCTGGCCGAGCTTTTCCATCGCCATGTACTCTTGCGTACCGGCCAGCGATGTAGCCACGGTCTGATAGAACTGGTTGTCCAGGATTGCTTGCGCCCGTGCGGGTCCGGAATACGCGATGACCATTTCGTCGAACGTGCGGCGCATGTCAAGCATCATCGCGTACAGCTCGCCGGGTACTTCGGGTGCCAGCGGCACGCGTTGCGGGGAGTTGCCCAGGTCGTCGATGCCCAACGCTTGGGCGAGCCGTTTAGCGGGGTCGATGGTCAATACGACCACGGTGCGACCGTATTCGGCTGCGCGCAGTGCCATCGCAGCTGCGGTGGTGGTTTTGCCGACACCGCCGGCACCGCAGCAAACCACGACCCGATTGGTGGTGTCCGCCAAAATCGAGGCCATGTCCAGTTTTTGTGGCGTGATGCTCACCGAACCCCCTGTCGAGCCAAGCTTTCGGATAGCTCATAAAGACTGCCGAGGTCGATTCCGTCGGCGATGGTCGGGAGTTCCAGCCGCGGCACCTGCAATTGGTCGAGCTGCTCGGCGGTTTCGGCGCGTGCCGCGATCCGGGTGGCATGCTCGATGGTCTCGGTGAGCAGGCCGGCGAAATCAGCGTCGCGCAGGGTGATCCCGGCCGCGTGCAATCCGGCCCGCACCGCGTCGGCATCGACATCACCCTCGATGGCCTTCGCCAGGTCGTCGGGCTGCAGATACACCGGGATGTTGCGATTGACGATCACACTCCCGATCGGCAGGTCCAGCTGCTTCAGTTCGTCGATCGCCTCCTTCGTTTCCTGCATCGGCAGCGCCTCCAGCAACGTCACCAGGTGGATGGCCGTCTGGTCGGAGTGCAGCAGCGCCACCACGCCCTGGCTTTGCGCATGCACCGGACCGCCCTTGGCCAGATCGGCCACCGCCTTGGTGACGTCGAGGAAACGCGCGATACGCCCGGTGGGCGGGGCGTCGACGACAACCGCGTCATAGACCGGCAGCCGGTTCTTGTCGACGCGGACCACCGTCTCCTTGATTTTCCCGGTGAGTAACACGTCACGAAGGCCCGGCGCAATCGTCGTCGCGAACTCGACTGCGCCGACGCGCCGCATCGCCCGGCCGGCGAGCCCGAGGTTGTAGAACATGTCGAGGTATTCCAGGAACGCGGCCTCGATGTCGATCGCCAGCGCCCTGACTTGGCCGCCGTTCTCGGCGGTCGCTATCTTGACCTCTTCGTAAGGCAGCGGCGGCACGTCGAAGAGCTGCGCGATGCCCTGGCGCCCTTCGACTTCGACGAGCAAGACCTTGCGGCCGCCGGCGGCGAGGGTCAATGCCAGCGCGGCCGAGATCGTCGACTTGCCCGTGCCACCCTTGCCGGAGACGAAATGCAGGCGGGCCTTCTCCAGACGTGATGGCCAGCCGATGGACGCCCGGCTGCTCGGTGTCGTCGCCACCACAGCATGCTAGCCCGACCCTCAGAACCCGACCGATAAGCTCGGGCTATGAGCCAACCGACCGCGTGGGAGTACGCCACCGTCCCACTGCTGACCCACGCCACCAAGCAAATCCTCGACCAATGGGGCGCCGACGGCTGGGAACTGGTCTCGGTGCTCCCCGGGCCGACCGGTGAGCAGCACGTTGCCTACCTGAAACGACCCAAGTGAGCGCCGGGGCGGCCACCGCCCGGCTGGCCGAACTCGGTATCACACTGCCGGACGTGGTCAAGCCGCTGGCCTCCTACGTCGCGGCAGTGCGCAGCGGCAACCTGGTGTACACGGCGGGCCAACTGCCGATGCAAGCCGGGAAGTTGGCCTGCGCCGGCAAGGTTGGTGCCGAGGTCAGCCCCGAGGACGCGCGCGCACTCGCCCGAATCTGCGTCCTCAATGCGCTGGCAGCGGTGCATTCCCTGGTTGGTGTCGATGCGGTGAGCCAGGTGGTGAAAGTAGTCGGCTTCGTCGCCTCCGCACCCGGGTTCAACGGGCAGCCGAGCGTGCTCAACGGCGCCTCCGATCTACTGGTCGAGATATTCGGCGAGCGGGGGGCGCACGCCCGCTCCGCCGTCGGCGTGTCCGAATTACCGCTCAACGCGCCGGTGGAAGTCGAGTTGGTCGTCGAGGTCGGGTAGTTTCCGTGGTCGGCATCGCCGAGTCGTTGACGCATCCGGCCTACGGGCGGTTGCGGCCGGTCACCGGTGTCGCTTCGGTGCTGTTGGCCGACAATCCCGGCACGATGACGTTGGAGGGCACCAATACCTGGGTGTTACGTAGTCCGCGCAGCCCCGAAGTGGTGGTCGTCGATCCCGGACCGGACGACGACGAGCACCTGGCCCGGGTCGCTGCGGTGGGTCCTATCGCGCTAATCCTGATCAGCCACCGGCACGGCGACCACACTGGTGGTATCGACAAACTCGTGGAGGCCACCGGGGCGCCGGTGCGGGCGGTGGACCCGGCGTTCCTGCGCGGCGACACCGTGGTGCTGGCCGACCACGAGGTCATCGAGGCGGCCGGGCTGACGATCACCGTGCTGGCCACCCCTGGACACACCGCCGATTCGGTGTCGTTTCTGGTCGATGATGCCGTGC
Source organism: Mycobacterium sp. (assembly GCF_008709575.1). GTDB lineage: Bacteria > Actinomycetota > Actinomycetes > Mycobacteriales > Mycobacteriaceae > Mycobacterium. The sequence goes on along the minus strand of NZ_VYIK01000001.1, from coordinate 106,814 downwards.
TCACCGCCGACACTGTTCTGGGTCGCGGGACGACAGTGATCGACAAGGACGACGGCAGCCTGGCCGATTATCTGTGCTCGTTGCACCGCTTGCGCGGCCTCGGCCCGCGCCGCGTGCTGCCGGGACATGGACCGGATCTGGCCGATGTGGCGGCTGTTGCCACCGGATACCTGGCACACCGGGAGCAGCGGCTCGAGCAGGTGCGTGCTGCGCTGCGCGATCTGGGTGGAGACGCCACGGTGCGCCAGGTCGTCGAATACGTCTACGCCGACGTCGACGAGGAACTCTGGGACATTGCCGAATGGTCCGTACAGGCTCAGCTGGAATACCTGCGCCGCTGAGATTGCGCGCAGGGCTGTGAATCCGCCCGAGACCACAGCCCTGTAGGCAATCTCAACGTCAGCGCGCCCGCCTAGCCAGCCGTTCCGAGTCCGAGATCAGCACACTCTTGCCTTCCAGCCGGATCCAGCCCCGGTGGGCGAAGTCGGCCAGCGCCTTGTTCACCGTTTCCCGCGACGCGCCGACGAGCTGGGCGATCTCCTCCTGAGTCAGGTCGTGAGTAACCCGCATCGCGCCACCCTCCTGGGTGCCGAACCGCTGGGCCAGTTGCAAAAGCTGCTTGGCAACCCGGCCGGGCACGTCGGTGAAGATCAGGTCGGCCAAGTTGTTGTTGGTGCGGCGCAGGCGACGGGCCAGCACCCGAAGCAGCTGCTCGGCGATTTCGGGACGATCGGCGATCCACGCGCGCAGCGCGTCGCGGTCCATCGCCACCGCTCGGACCTCGGTGATCGTGGTGGCGCTCGAGGTCCGTGGCCCCGGGTCGAAGATCGAAAGCTCGCCGAACATATCGGAGGGTCCCATGATGGTCAGCAGGTTCTCCCGGCCGTCCGGTGAGCGACGCCCGATCTTGACTTTCCCGGAGATAATGATGTAGAGCCGATCGCCGGGCTCGCCCTCCGCGAATATGGTATGCCCGCGTGGAAAGTCGACCGGCTGCAATTGCTTGGTCAGCGCGGCGACGGCGCTTGGTTCAACCCCCTGGAAGATTCCGGCCCTCGCCAGGATCTCGTCCACGTTGCCCCTTCAGCTCTTTCCGGTGTGACACCCGCGGGCCGACCTCTGGCTAGCGGGATAATTCTCAAGTCAACCCATTGACTCAACGTGCCACGCTACACACCATCGACATGCCGTGGCGGCCCAAATGGCCGATTTGCCCGCGAATGCCCGTACCGCCCCCACAGTGGACCTGGTCGGTCAGCACCGAGGATAACTGCGCTGGTCAAGGCGGGATCGCCACGATATTCGGCGTCGCCGGATCGCGGTGCCGGCCCGCCGAGCGCCTCGCGCATGCCGGCCCGGGCCACCATGCCCACATCGACGGACTCGGCATGCGTGCGCTCGGCCAGGCGCGATTCGAGCCTCCCCAGCCAGAACGTCGCCAGAATCAGCAGCCCCGGGACGAATGCCACGAGCAACCACGACACAACCAGCAAGTAAACACGGCCCAGATCTCGATGGGATTACGAATTAGTACTCTGTCGAGAGTGACAAGTGGCAAGCCGCCCCGCGGCGCCGGGCGGGCGGCCGCCGCGAAGAACGCCGCCACGGCCCGGCGTCATCCTGCGGAGACACGGCTGGCCTTAGTCCGGCGGGCTCGCCGGATGAATCGTAAGCTGGCGAAGGCTTTTCCGGACGCGCACTGCGAGCTGGATTTCACCACGCCGCTGGAACTGACGGTGGCCACGATTTTGTCGGCGCAGAGCACCGACAAGCGGGTGAACCTGACCACCCCGGCGTTGTTTGCCCGCTACCGCACCGCGTTGGACTATGCCCGCGCCGACCGCGCCGAGTTGGAGGACCTCATTCGCCCCACCGGTTTCTACCACAACAAGGCGACCGCGTTGATCGGCCTTGGGCAGGCGCTGGTCGAACGGTTCGGCGGGGAGGTGCCGGCCACCATGGACGAGTTACTCACCCTGCCCGGCGTGGGGCGCAAGACAGCCAACGTCATCCTGGGCAACGCCTTCGGCATTCCCGGGATCACCGTAGACACGCACTTCAAGCGGCTGGTGGGTCGGTGGCGCTGGACGGTCGAGAAAGACCCGGTGAAGATCGAGCAGGCCGTCGGCGAACTCATCGAGCGCGACCAGTGGACGCTCCTGAGCCATCGGGTGATCTTTCACGGCCGCCGGGTGTGCCATGCCCGCAAACCGGCCTGCGGCGCGTGCCTGCTGGCCAAGGACTGCCCGTCGTTCGGGATCGGGCCCACCGACCCGGTGATCGCCGCCGGATTGGTGCAGGGCCCGGAAGCCGAGCACCTGCTGGCGCTGGCCGGAATGTAGGCCACTGTGCGCATCAAGGACGTCACCGGCCGGACCAGTCGCTGGACCGTCGCGATCCTGGTGGTCGTGGTGGCTTTGGTGGTGGCTCTGCTGGCCGAACTGCGCGAGGAGTCCCATTCGCGAACCGCATCAAATGTGCCGGACGTCAGCGCCCCGAGCCGCGAGCATCGCGACGCCGACACCGCCGCGGCGCTGGCCGGGCCGCGGCGGCAGGCCGACCTGGCCCCCTGTCCGGCCGCCGCTGAGGGTTCCGGCCCGGCGGCGCTGCAAGGTGTCACCGCGGAATGCGCGGCCGACGGATCCGTGGTCGATGTCGCCCGGGCACTGGCCGGGCGACGGGTGGTACTGAACTTCTGGGCATACTGGTGCGGGCCGTGCCGTGCCGAATTGCCCGCGATGGCAGAGTACCAGCGACGGGCCGGTCCGGCCGTCACCGTGCTGACGGTTCATCAGGACGAGAACGAGACGGCCGCGCTGCTGCGGTTGGCGCAGTTGAGAGTCCGGCTGCCGACCGTGCAGGACGGCCGCCGCCGCATTGCGGCGGCACTGCGGGTACCCAACGTGATGCCCGCGACGGTGGTGCTGACCGCAGACGGTAGCGTGGCCCAGACCCTGCCGCGACCTTTCGCCACCGCCGACCAGATCGCGGCCGCGGTCGGAGATCAGCCGTGACGCCGCGTGGATGGGAGCGAGGGAGGCGCCGGTGAGCGCAGGTGGTACGTCCCCGCGACCGGGGACGGTTCCCCTGATGCCCGAAGTCGGTCCGCCCTGGCTGCGGCCGCTGGTCGATAACCTCGGCCGAATGCCGCACGCGTACCGGCATCGGCTGCCGGCCGATGTGCTCGCGGTGGCTACCGACGCCGATGCGGCGCCGCGCCGTCGCACCCGACGCGACGCCGCGGTGCTGGTGCTGTTCTCCGGCCCGGCATCGGATCCCGGCGGTGCCGGCGTTCCCGACGAGTCCGACCTCTTGCTCACGGTGCGGGCGTCCACGCTGCGCCACCACGCCGGTCAAGCGGCGTTTCCCGGTGGCGCCGCCGATCCCGGCGACGGCGGACCGGTGGCCACCGCGCTGCGAGAAGCGCAGGAGGAAACCGGTATCGACCCCAGCCGGGTGTATCCGCTGGCGACGATGGAGCAAACATTCATCGGGCCTTCGGGGTTTCACGTCGTCCCGGTCCTCGCCTACTCGCCCGACCCTGGGCCGGTCACCGTCGTCGACAAGGCCGAAACAGCAATGGTGGCGCGGATCCCGTTGCGCGCTTTCATCAATCCTGCCAACCGATTGATGGTGTACCGTCGCTCATTCCGTCCCCGCTTCGTCGGTCCGGCTTTCCTGCTGAACGAGATGCTGGTGTGGGGATTCACCGGTCAACTGATCTCGGCGATGCTCGACGTCGCCGGTTGGTCCCGGCCGTGGGATACCAGCGACGTCCGCGAATTGGACGAAGCGATGGCACTGGTGGGCGATGAGGGCGGCCCACGATGACCTCGTCGCAGTGGCTGGACATCGCGGTGCTCGCGGTCGCCTTCGTCGCAGCCGTTTCCGGTTGGCGTTCCGGCGCGCTGGGTTCACTGCTGTCGTTCGCCGGTGTCCTGCTCGGTGCGGTTGCCGGGGTGCTGCTCGCCCCGCACATCATCGCCCACATCAGTTCGGAACGGGCCAAGCTGTTCGCCGCGCTGTTTTTGATCCTGACGCTGGTCGTCATCGGCGAGGTGGCCGGCGTGGTGCTGGGCCGCGCGGTACGCAGCGCTATCCGCAGCCGGGTGATCCGTTTCTTGGACTCGCTGGTGGGGGTGGCGGTGCAACTGGTCGTGGTGCTGGCCGCGGCGTGGTTGCTGGCAATCCCGCTGACCGCGTCGTCCGCCCAACCCAACCTGGCGGCTGCGGTGCGGGGTTCGCGGGTGCTGGCCGAAGTCAACCAGTTCGCGCCGCCCTGGCTGAAGACGGTGCCCAATCGGCTCTCGGCGCTGCTGGACACCTCGGGTCTTCCGCAGGTGCTCGAGCCGTTCAGTCGCACCCCGGTGGCGGCGGTCGCCACGCCCGACGCCGCGCTGGCCAACAGCCCGGTTGTGGCGGCGACCGAGCCCAGTGTGGTCAAGATCCGCGCGATCGCACCCAGCTGTCAGAAAGTTTTGGAGGGCAGCGGATTCGTTCTGTCTCCTGAGCGGGTCATGACCAACGCGCACGTGGTGGCGGGCGCCAACAGCGTCACCGTTGAGGCCAACGGTAATCCCTACGACGCCACCGTGGTGTCCTACAACCCGGACATCGACATCGCCATTCTGGCCGTTCCCCACCTGCCGCCCGGACCGCTGCCCTTCGCCGAGGAGCCGGCTGCACCGGGCAGCAATGCCCTGGTTCTGGGCTATCCGGGCGGCGGCGGTTTTGTGGCGACCGCGGCCCGCATTCGCGAAGTCATCGAGCTCTCGGGCCCCGACATCTATCGCAACGCGACCGTCAATCGCCAGGTGTACACGATCAGAGCCACCGTGGAGCAAGGTAATTCGGGTGGCCCGCTGATCGATCTGAGCGGCAAGGTGCTCGGCGTCGTGTTCGGCGCCGCCGTCGACGAGAACGACACCGGTTTCGTCCTGACGGCCAAAGAGGTGTCCAGCCAGTTGGATCACATCGGCGACACCAAGCCGGTTGCCACCGGTGCCTGCGTCAGCTGAGCCCGGCCCCGTACACCTGCCCGAGAAATGCCAGCAGCCGGCCGTTGACTTCTTGCGGCGATTCTTCGTGACCGAAATGCCCGGCGCCGGCAACGGCGACGTACCGGCCGTGCGGTGCGTACCGCCGAGTGCGATCGACGGGGTTGGCCAGCACGTAGGGGTCGGCCTCACCGCGCAGGTGCAGGACGGGGACACTGGCCTGACGCTTCATGGATTTCATGAACCGTCGACCCTCGTCGCGCAGCTGGCTGCGCACCGCCCAGCGCTGGTACTCCAGCGCGCAGTGCGCTGCCGACGGAATCTGAATCGCTCGCCGCAGGTACCCGATCGTTTCGGAGAAGTCCGCACTGGCTTGCCATTTGGCGCTGGCCCGACTTCGTACCAAGCGCTCGATCTCGGCGCCGTTGTTTCCGGTGAGCAGCCGTTCCGGCCAGATCGGCACCTGGTAGCGCAGCAGCGACGGCAGCAGCGCGCGACACTGGCCGCGGTCGGTCAGCGCAGAGGCTCGCAACGCGGCGGGATGCGGCGAGCTCACGAGCGCGATGGCCCGTACCAGACGGGCATGCAGCACCGAGGTGGCCCAGCAGACCAGCCCGCCCTCGGCGTGACCGACCAGGGTTGCCGAGGAATGGCCGAGCGCGCGGATCAGTCCGGCGGTGTCGCCGGCCAGCGTCCAGCCGTCGTAGCCGCGCGGCGGCTTGTCGGTGCCGCCATAGCCGCGCAGATCCACCGCGACAGCCCGCACGCCCTGCAGCCCGCGCAGTTGGTGGCGCCAGGACCACCAGAACGAGCCGAAACCGTGCAGCAGGATCACCAGCGGCCGCGCTGTCAGCGACGTGCCCGCGGGTTGTCCGGTGGCCCGGTCGGGCGGGGTTGCCTCCACGACGTGAAACCGGATGCCGTTGGCGTGCACATCTCGATGACGCCATGGCCCGTCGATGTGGGTCACCGACGGGTCGGGTGGGGCCATCTACCAGCCCGAGGGGTCAGCCGGTGACCCGTCGGGCGCGGGACGCGGCCCCGGCGCACCGTGGTCAGGAGACTTGTCATGGCCGGGGACGAAGGCGGCGCGGGTCTTTTTGACCGACTCGATCGTCTGCCGCGGTCCACGAATACGGCGCACCTTCACGTAGCCCAACAGGGCCAGCACCGCGGTGACCACCACCATGATCCCGAAGACGATCGCAAACGCGGCCCAGCGCCATAGCCAGGTGTCGAGCAGTTCGGCCAGGAAAAAGAAGAAGAAGAACGTCGAGTAGAACAGCACCACCAGCGCGGCGATGAAGAAAACACTGCCGGTCAGCCCCTTTTTGACGTCACGGGTGATCTCGGCGCGGGCCAGTTCAACCTCGGCGCGCACCAGCGTGGACATCTGCGCTGCGGCGTCCTTGACCAGGTCACCCACCGAGGGTGTGGCGGGAACGGCGTGCGGATCGGTCAGTGGAATCGTCGTCAGGGTGCCGGGTACCCCGTCCGTTCGGGGGGCGCTGTTACGGTCGGGTGTGCTCACAGACGGTCCTCCGGGTTCGCTGTCCTAGCGGTTCATGTTGCCATGCCGGCCGGTGCCGGGACGAGGCGATCCGCGAGCTCGGCTCGGGCTAGACTGGCGAATCCAGTTCGGATTAGCGGCGCGACCCGTCTACAGGAGTGATGCTGTGCTGACCACGCACCGTCGGCTGGTCACCGTTGCCGCGACGCTAGCGGCGCTGACGATGCCGGCGATCGTGGTCGGTGCGCGTGGCACCGCCGCCGACAACAAGATCCCGCTCGGGGGCGGCGCGGCCATCGTCATCGACGGCGACACGATGTGCACCCTGACGACCATCGGCACCGACAACAGGGGCCAACTGGTCGGCTTCACGTCCGCGCACTGCGGTGGGCCAGGTGCCCAGGTCGCCGCCGAAGCGGAGCAAAACCGAGGCGTGTTGGGCACCATGGTGGCGGGCAACGACATACTCGACTATGCGGTCATTCAGTTCGACCCGGACAAAGTCACGCCGGTGGCCGACTACAACGGCTTCGTGATCGACGGCATCGGCCCCGATCCGGCCTTCGGCCAGATCGCCTGCAAACAGGGCCGCACCACGGGCAATTCCTGCGGGGTCACCTGGGGCCCGGGTCAAGACCCCGGAACCATCGTCATGCAGGTGTGCGGACAGCCCGGCGACTCGGGGGCGCCGGTCACGGTCAACAATCTGCTGGTCGGGATGATCCACGGCGCGTTCAGCGAAAATCTGCCGACCTGCATCACCAAGTACATTCCGCTGCACACGCCGGCGGTGGTCGTGTCGATCAACGCCGTGCTGGCCGACCTCAACGCCAAAAACCGGCCGGGCGCCGGGTTCGTTCCGGTCGCGTCGGACCCGGCCGCGTGAGGTGACCGCGTAACGCATCACCGCTGGGTGCCGGCCCGGATCGACTCGACCACGCCCGGGTCGAGCAGCGTCGAAGTGTCGCCGAGTTCGCGGTTGTTCGCGATGTCCCGCAGGAGGCGGCGCATGATTTTGCCGCTGCGGGTCTTGGGCAGCTCGGGCACCACGTGCAACTCCCGGGGCCGGGCGATCGGGGAGATCGCCCGGGCCACTTCGGCGCGCAGCTCGTCGATGATCTCTGCACCGGCGGTGTCGGCATGGTCGGCCTGCAGCACCACGAAGGCGCAGATGGCCTGACCGGTGGTCTCGTCAGCCGCCCCGACCACCGCGGCCTCGGCCACACCGGAATGGCCGACCAGCGCCGACTCCACCTCGGCGGTGGAGATTCGATGCCCGGACACGTTCATCACGTCGTCGATACGGCCCTGCACCCAGATGGCGCCGTCGGGGTCGTATCGGGCACTGTCGCCGGTGAAATACCACCCCTGCTTGGCGTACCTGGACCAATAGTTCTCGCGGTAACGATCCGGATCACCCCATACGCCGCGCAGCATCGCCGGCCAGGGCTGGTCGATGACCAGGTATCCGGTGGCGTGCTCGCCGTGATCGGGGCAGGGAGCCAGCTCAACGCCGTCCTCGTCGACGATCTTGGCGGAAATGCCCGGCAGCGGCGTCATCGCCGAGCCCGGCTTGGTCGCGGTGACCCCGGGCAGCGGCGAGATCATGGCCGCGCCGGTCTCGGTCTGCCACCAGGTGTCCACGATCGGGGTGCGGTCGGCACCGATCACGCTGCGGTACCAGCGCCAGGCCTCCGGGTTGATCGGCTCGCCGACCGAACCCAGCAGCCGCAGGCTCGACAGGTCATGGGCGTCGGGAATCTCTCGACCCCACCTCATGAATGTCCTGATCAGCGTGGGTGCCGCATAGTAGATTGTCACGCCGTACTTTTCGATGATCTCGAAATGCCGGTGCGCGGTAGGGGTGGCGGGAGTGCCTTCGTAGAGGACCTGGGTGGCGCCGTTGGACAGCGGGCCGTAGACGCCGTAGGTGTGCCCGGTGACCCAGCCGATATCCGCGGTGCACCAGAACACGTCGGTTTGCGGCTTGATGTCGAAGATGCTGTGGTGGGTGTAGGAGGCCTGGGTCAGATAGCCGCCGCTGCTGTGCACGATGCCCTTTGGCGCGCCGGTGGTACCCGAGGTGTACAGCAAAAACAGTGGGTGCTCGGCGTCGAACGGCTCCGGGGTGTGCTCGGGCGACGCGGAGTCGACGACGTCGTGCCACCACAGGTCGCGGCCCGCGGTCCAGGGCACCTCGATCCCGGTGCGCCGGACAACTACCACCTGCTGCACGGGGCTGTCCTGGCCGAGCGCATCGTCGGCCGCTGCCTTGAGCGGCATCGGCCTGCCGTGACGGAACTGGCCGTCGGCGGTGATCAGCAGCTTGGCCTGCGCGTCGGCGATGCGAGCGCGCAGCGCTGTCGCGGTGAAGCCGGCGAACACGACGCTGTGCATGATGCCCAGCCGCGCGCAGGCCAGCATCGCGATGACGGCCTCGGGGATCATCGGCAGGTAGATCACCACCCGGTCGCCGGCAGCCAGGCCGAGGTCGCGCAGCGCGTTAGCGGTTTTGCACACCTGCGCGCGCAGGTCCGCATAGCTCACGGTGCGGCTCTCGTTGAGCGGCTCGCCCTCCCAGCAGATCGCGGTCCGATCACCGTGGCCGGCCTCGACGTGGCGGTCCACGCAGTTGTAGGCGACATTGAGAGCGCCCCCGACGAACCACTTGGCGAACGGCGCGTTCGACCAGTCCAGCACCTGCTCGAAGGGAGTCGCCCAGCACAGCCGGTCGGCCTGCTTGGCCCAAAACGCCAGCCGGTCACGCTCGGCGTCGCGGTAAACGCCGGCGCCGACGTTCGCTTGCGCGGTGAACTGCGGGGGCGGCGGGTACGACGACGGCGCCTGGTCGGGCGTTTCGGTCACGAGCATGAGCGTAGTCAGCCCGGAATCGACCGGGACCGCGTGCGTGCCGGGGCGCCCAACTGGCTTTAGAGTCGGCCGTACGGAAGTTGCACCAGGAGGAGCGGGTTGCGTCGGAGGCGGGTCGCCGCGGCATGGGTCGCGGCGTTGCTCCTGGTGTCGCTGACCGGCTGCGGCGGTAACGTCGACACGGAGTTGGTGACCGTCAACGCTGCCGAACCGCAGAACCCGCTGATACCCACCAACACCAACGACACCAACGGCGGCCGGGTCATCGATCGGTTGTTCGCCGGCCTGCTGTCCTACGACACCCACGGCACACCGGCCTTGGAGGTCGCGTCGGCGATCGAGACCACCGACGACGTCAACTACCGGATCAGCCTTAAACCCGGGTGGATGTTCTCCGACGGATCCCCGGTGACGGCGCAGTCATTCGTCGACGCCTGGAACTACGGCGCGCTATCGACCAACGCCCAACTGCAGCAGAGCTTTTTCAGCCCCATCGTCGGCTTCGACGAGGTCGCGGCTGCCAAACCCGCGGCCCGCACCATGTCCGGACTGCAGGTCGTCGACGATCACCAGTTCACGGTGCGGCTCAAGAGGCCCATCATCGACTTCACACTGCGACTGGGATTTTCGCCGTTTTATCCACTGCCGCGCGTGGCGTTCGCCAATATGGCGGCTTTCGGACAGCACCCCATTGGCAACGGACCGTACAAACTCGCCGACGGCCCGGCCTGGCAGCACAACGTCAAGATCGACCTGGTGACCAACCCCGGCTACCACGGCAACCGGGTGCCGCGCAACAAGGGTTTGCGGTTCATCCTCTACGCCAACCTCGACACCGCCTACGCCGACCTGCTGGCCGCCAACCTCGATGTGCTGGACAGTATTCCGCCCAGTGTGCTACCGGTCTACCGCAAGGACCTCGGTGACCGTGCCATCACCGCGCCGGCGGCCGCCAATCAGACCCTCGACACACCGCTGCGGCTGCAGCACTTCGGGGGACAGGAAGGCCGGCTGCGCCGGCTCGCGCTATCGGCTGCGATCAATCGGCCACAGATCTGCCAACAGATCTTCTCCGGAACCCGCTCGCCCGCTCGTGAATTCACTGCCAGCTCGCTGCCCGGATATAATGCCGACATTGCCGGTAACTCGGCGCTGAACTTTGACCCCGACCGGGCGCGGCAGCTATGGGCGCGGGCCGACGCTATTTCGCCGTGGACCGGTGAGTACGCGATCGCCTACAACGCCGACGGCGGCCACCGGGACTGGGTGGACGCGGTGGCCACCAGCATCAAGAATGTTCTGGGTATCGACGCAGCAGGCGCCCCGCAGCCGACTTTCGCCGGCTTTCGCAGCCAGATCACCGACCGCACCATAAGCTCCGCGTTCCGCGCCGGCTGGCAGGGCGACTATCCGTCGATGCTGGAATTCCTTCAACCGTTGTTCGTCACCGGCGCCGGCGCCAACGACGTCGGTTACTCCAACCCGGAATTCGACGCCGCGCTGGCTCGCGCCGAAGCCGCGCCCAGCTTGCCGCGATCGTATGCACTGACCAACGATGCACAGCGAATCCTGTTGCGTGACATGCCGGTGATCCCGCTGTGGTACACCATCGCGGTGGCGGGGCGCTCGTCGGCGGTCCGCGACGTCGTGCTTGCCTGGAATGGTCTGCCCGACTACGAACGCATTGTCAAGGTGTGACATGGGTCGCTACGCCGTGCGGCGGTTCGCGGTCATGCTGCCGGTTTTCCTGGGCGCGACGCTGCTGATCTACGCCATGGTTTTTCTGTTGCCCGGCGACCCGGTGGCCGCGTTGGGCGGGGACCGGCCGCTGAGCCCCGCGGTGGCCGCGCAGCTGCGCGCTCAATATCACCTCGACGACCCGTTCTGGCTGCAGTACCTGCGCTATCTGGGTGGGATCCTGCGCGGCGACCTGGGCCGCTCCTACTCGGGTCTTCCGGTGAGTACCGTGGTGGCCCAGGCGTTTCCGGTGACAATCAGGTTGGCATTGATCGCCCTGGCGGTGGAGACCGTGCTGGGCGTGGGGTTCGGTGTCCTGGCCGGATTGCGCCAGGGCGGCATCTTCGACGCCGGCCTGTTGGTTGTCAGCGTGATCATCGTCGCGATGCCGACTTTCGTGTTGGGCTTGGTGGCACAGTACCTTCTTGGGGTGCGGTTGGGCATCGCTCCGGTCACGGTCGGTGATCGGGCAACGTTCGCCAGGCTGCTGCTGCCCGGTATCGTGCTGGGTTCGGTGTCATTTGGGTATGTCTTGCGGTTGACCCGCTCGGCGGTGGCCGAGAACGCCCACGCCGACTATGTGCGCACCGCTACCGCCAAGGGTTTGTCCCGGCCGCGGGTGGTAGCGGTGCACATCGTGCGCAACTCGCTGATCCCGGTGGTGACCTTCCTGGGTGCGGATTTCGGCTCTTTGCTGGGCGGCGCGATCGTCACCGAGGGAATCTTCAACATCCATGGTATCGGCGGGCTTCTCTACCAGGCTGTCACCCGCGGGGAAGCTCCGACTGTCGTCGCAATCGTCACGGTGCTCGTCGTTGTCTACCTGGTCACCACCCTGGTGGTGGACCTGTTGTATGCGGCCCTGGACCCGCGGATCCGCTATGGCTGAGTCTTGGCGGACACTGCGGCGTCGCCCGACGTTCGTGATTGCGGCGGTGCTGATCGTCTTGGTCCTTCTGGTGGCGGCGTTTCCGGAGCTCTTCACCGGGGCCGATCCCGACTACGCCGACCCGAACCAAAGCCTGCTCGCGCCGTCGCGGGCGCACTGGTTCGGTACTGACCTGCAGGGCCATGACATCTACGCCCGCACCGTCTACGGTGCCCGGGCCTCGATCACCGTCGGTGTCGGGGCCACCCTCGCCGTGTTCGTCGTCGGCGGAGCGCTGGGCGCGCTGGCCGGTTTCTACGGCGGGTGGATCGACGCGGTGGTCTCCCGCGTCGCTGATGTCCTGTTCGGAATCCCGTTGCTGCTGGCGGCGATTGTGGTGATGCAAGTTGTCCATCACCGCACGGTCGCGACGATGGTCGGGGTCCTGGCATTGTTCGGCTGGCCGCAGGTGGCCCGGATCGCTCGGGGCGCAGTGCTCGCTGTGCGCGACAGCGACTATGTGCTGGCCGCGACGGCATTGGGGCTGAACCGGTTCGGAATTCTGGTGCGGCACGCCGTGCCGAACGCGGTGGGACCGGTCATCGCAGTCGCCGCTATTGCACTGGGCCTGTTCATCGTCACCGAGGCCACGCTGTCCTACCTGGGAATCGGCCTGCCGCCGTCGGTGGTGTCCTGGGGAGGCGATATCAGCACGGACCAGATCCGGCTGCGTGCCGGGTCGCCGATCCTGTTCTATCCGGCCGGGGCGCTTGCGGTCACCGTACTGGCCTTCATGATGATGGGTGACGTTTTGCGCGACGCCCTGGATCCGGCGCGGTCGTCATGACCACCGTCGGGTCGCCGCTGCTGCGCGTGCAGGGCCTGGAAGTCAGGTTCGGCCCGGCAGTCGCCGCGGCCCACGCCGTGGATCTGACCGTGCAGCGCGGACAGACCGTCGCCATCGTCGGCGAGTCAGGTTCAGGCAAGACCACCACCGCCGGTGCGATTCTCGGGCTGCTGCCGCCGGGTGGCCGAATCACCTCGGGCCGCATCGTGTTCGACGGTGTCGACCTCGCCAGGGCCGGTCGGCGTCGACTGCGGTCGATCCGGGGCGCCGGCATCGGTTATGTGCCCCAGGATCCGATGACGAACCTGAATCCGGTATGGAAAGTGGGGTTTCAGATCCAAGAAGCATTGCACGCCAACAATATCAGCGCCAATCAGGCTGTGCAGCTGCTCGCCGACGCGGGGCTGACCGATCCGGCAACCCAGCTGAGACGATATCCCCACCAGCTGTCCGGCGGCATGTGCCAGCGCGTGCTCATCGCAATCGCGTTGGCGGGCCGGCCGCAGCTGCTGATCGCCGACGAGCCGACCTCGGCCCTCGACGCCACGGTACAGCGCCAGGTGCTCGACCACCTGCAGCACCTCACCGCGAACCTGGGAACCGCCGTGCTGCTGATCACCCACGATCTGGCGCTGGCCGCGCAGCGGGCCGAGCAGCTGGTGGTGATGCACCGCGGTACCGTCGTGGAAACCGGCCCGGTCCGGCAGGTGCTGGACGATCCACAACACGACTACACCCGGCGGCTGGTGGCGGCCGCACCCGCGATGCGGCGCCCGGCCCCGCGTCGGCCGGCGGTAGAAAAGCCGGACGACGACGTGCTGGTCGTCACCGGGCTGACCAAGATCTACCGGCACACCGGCGGTGCGCCGTGGCACAAGGCTGAATTCCGCGCAGTCGACGCGGTATCGTTTCGGCTGCGCCGCGGGACCACACTGGCGATCGCGGGAGAGTCCGGCGCGGGGAAGTCCACGCTGGCGCGAATAGTCCTGGGTCTGCAGGCACCGAGCGCGGGCACGGTGGTTTTCGACGGCCGCGATATCGCCGGGCTGGACCGACGCGAGATGTTGGCGTTTCGCCGGCGGGTGCAACCGGTATTGCAGAACCCTTACGGCAGCCTGGATCCCAGGTATTCGGTGCTGCGCGCTATCGAGGAACCGCTGCGTATCCACCGACTCGGCGACCGGCGACAACGCCGCAAGACGGTGTTGGAGCTGGCCGAGCAGGTTGCGCTCCCGTCGTCGGTCCTGGACCGCCGACCCCGCGAGCTGTCGGGTGGTCAACGCCAGCGCGTCGCGATCGCCCGCGCGCTGGCCCTGCGCCCGCAGGTGTTGGTCTGCGACGAGGCCGTGTCCGCCCTCGACGTCGTGGTGCAAGCGCAGATCCTGGATCTGCTCACCGACCTGCAGGCCCGGCTCGGTCTGACGTATCTGTTCATCAGCCACGACTTGGCGGTAATCCGGCAGCTCGCCGACGAGGTGCTGGTGATGCGGGCCGGCCGGGTGATCGAACACGGCGCCGCCGAGGACGTCTTCACCCGGCCGCGCCACGATTACACCCGTGAGTTGTTGGCCGCGATCCCGGGATGGCGAACGGGCGCCCGCGGCGGCAGGCCATGACCATGGCCACTGACCCGCTGGCGCCACTGATGCAACTGCCCGGGGTCGCACCGGCCGTCGAGCAGGCGCGCGACGCGCTGGGTCGCGTACATCGGCATCGCGCCAATGTGCGGGGCTGGCCGGTCACCGCTGCCGAGGCTGCACTGCGGGCGGCCCGGGCGTCGTCGATGCTCGACGGCGGAGCGCGCCGGCTCGGCGAATCCGGTACCACCGAACCGGTCTTGGCCGGCGCGCTGCGAGTGGCGCAGGCACTCGAAGGTGGTCAAACCCATCTGGTCGCGGTGTGGCAGCGGGCACCCCTGCAGGCGCTGGCCCGGCTGCACATACTGGCCGCCGCCGACCTGGTCGAGAAGGACCGGTTGGGCCGGCCGCGCACCGACGCCCAGGTCGCACCCCGTCTCGAGCTGCTCGCGGACCTCCTCAGCGGCGGCACCCGGGTCCCGGTGCCGGTGCTCGCCGCGGTCGCGCACGGCGAGCTGCTGACGCTGCGACCGTTCGGCAGCGGCGACGGTGTCGTAGCGCGTGCGGTGTCCCGACTGGTGACCATCGCCGGCGGCCTCGACCCGCACGGGCTGGGCGTGCCCGAGGTGGCCTGGATGCGGCGCGCAGCCGCCTATCGAGACGCCGCCCGCGATTTTGCCGCAGGCACCCGCGACGGCATGGCGGCCTGGCTGAAACTGTGCTGCGGCGCCATGCAAGACGGCGCGCGCGAAGCGCTCTGGATCGCCGATTCACTGAGCCGGTAAGGTTGCCGACGCCGCCTCGTGGCGACCGGTCCCGCCGGTGGTGAGCACGCAAAGCGGGCGGCGTTCCGGGTGAGTCCGGCGCGCCGCCCGCTAGCACGGACCTCGGTTACCATGCGTGCACCTGTGGGCTGCGTGGGTTGGCCTCGGCGATCTTGCGACCCGACGGGCAATCACCCCACCCAAAGGGCTACCGATTCCCGCCGCTCTCCGCAATTACGCAGGCCCGCAACACTTATGCCATTATCGCGGCTATGACTCCGCGTGGGTGCCGAGAACCGTGCTGGGTCGCCCGGGTCGGGAGACCGAACCTTCTCTTCCGGATCGGCCTTGGCCTCGCCGGGCTTCCGTGACTCCTTTGTACTACGTGGCCTGCATCACATCAAGAGCCTGACGTGTTAAAAGGTCGAAACGACCCTGCATCAGAATGACGAATAGTTTGCTGAGGACCGGCGGCTGGCAATCGACACGGGGCTTGGATGCAGGCGGTCGTCGCCGTCAGCACAAACCCACAATGCCCGCACAATGCCCGGCAGCGCTGTTCCCGACCTCCGCTGCTACGAGGTGAAGCGGCGCAGCAGAGCGAAGGTGACCGCTCCGGCGGCGAGTGCGCTGACCCCTACCGCGGCCGTGGTCGCCAGCGTGGCCCCCGACGGCGCCGGGATGCGGTCGCGCAGCGACACCGGGCGGGAGAAACTGAGCACCGGCCAACCGCGCGCTGCTGCCTCCTTGCGCAACGCCCGGTCGGGATTGACCACGCAGGGGTGCCCGACGGCCTCGAGCATCGGCAGGTCGGTGATCGAGTCCGAATAGGCGTAGCAGTGCTCGAGCGCATAGCCCTCGTGAGCGGCCAACTCCCCGATGGCCTGCACCTTGCCTTCGCCGTAGCAGTAGAACTCGATCTCGCCGGTGTAGCGGCCGTCCTCGACGACCATGCGGGTCGCCATCGCGTGGGTCGCGCCGAGCGCGCGGGCGATCGGGGCCACCAACTCCTCGCCGGACGCCGAGACCACCACGACGTCGCGCCCGCACAACTTGTGCCCGGCGATCAGTTCTGCGGCCTCGGCGAACACCAGCGGGGTGACGATCTCGTGCAGGGTCTCGTTGACGATCGATTTCACCTGCTCGACGTCCCAGCCGGCGCACATATTGGTCAGATGAAAGCGCATCCGATCCATCTGGTCGTGGTCGGCACCGGACAACAGGAACAGGAACTGGGCGTAGCTGGATTTGAGTACCGTGCGGCGATTGATCAGCCCCTGGTTGAAGAACGGTTTGCTGAACGCGAGCGTGCTGGACTTGGCGATGATCGTCTTGTCCAGGTCGAAAAAGGCGGCCGTGCGGGGCTGCCCGCCCGGGTCGGCCGCCGGGGGCGGCGCTGGTTGCTGCCCAGCCGCCGAGTCGGGAACGCTCACCGATTCAGCATAGGGCCGCAGCGCGCCGGGCCGCGAAGTGTGGATAAACCAGCAGGTCAGCGACGCCCCCGGTACCCGCCACCGGCTTCGGCGGCGAGTCGGCCGTTCTAGTTTGCGCGACGTGCAGGACTTGCGTCGAGCCGTGCTGTCGTGTGTATAGTGAAACTAACTCGGCGTAACGCCGAGGGTATATCAGCCCGACCCCCCGGGGCTGATATACGACGACCCTCGCCTCCTCCCCCCCTGGCGGGGGTCGTCCCCGTTGCGGGGTATGTCGTCCCCGGCAACCCACCGGTCGGCCCTGGCACAGTCGGTCCGCAGCTCGGGCGATCCGCAGATCGGGCTTTGTGCACAGATCGGGCTTTGTGCACAGATCGGCCCTGCTGCCCGGATCGATGCCGGCGCTGCGGCTCCGCTATCGGGCACGGTGAGCGGGTGACTACCGCGACCGGCACCGCCGGAGTCTTGGCAATGCTGACCGAGCCCGCCCTGCGTGACGCGGTGGACCGCGTCGCTGCGGCCGTCGGCGCGCGGGTCATCCATGCCGCAGGCGGAGCGCCGGTGAACCACAGAACCTGGTTAGCGGCCACGGCGGTGCTGCTGGACGCTGCTGCGGCGGAGCGCTGCGCACAGGGCGGGCTGCCGCGGCGCGCTCACGTCATCGTGGTGGTCAGTGCTGAGCCGGCGCCGGCGACCTGGGCGGGTGCTGTCGCGGTCGGTGCTCAGCAGGTCCTGGTGCTGCCCGCGCAGGAGCACGCGCTGGTAGACGAACTCGCCGACGCCGCTGAATCGGCGCGCGACGACCGGGCTCGTGGTGACGTGGTCGCGGTGATCGGTGGGCGTGGCGGGGCGGGCGCATCCCTCTTTGCGACCGCGTTGGCCCAGGTCGCCGCCGAGTCGCTGCTGGTCGATCTCGATCCGTGGGGCGGTGGCATCGATTTGCTGGTAGGCGGTGAAGACACCCCTGGAGTGCGCTGGCCGGACCTCGCGGTCCAGGGTGGGCGGGTGAGCTGGTCGGCGGTGCGAGCGGCGTTGCCGCGGCACCGGGGGGTCAGCCTGCTGTCCGGCATCCGCGCCGATTACGACGTGCACGCGGCCGCCCTGGACGCCGTCGTCGACGCCGGCCGCCGGGGCGGCACGACCGTGGTCTGCGATCTTCCGCGGCGATTGACCGATGCTGTTCACACCGCCCTGAAGAGCGCCGATCTGGTCGTCGTCGTCAGCCAAGCCGATGTTCGGGCCTGCGCGGCCACGGCAACGGTCGTCGGCGCGCTCGCCGGGATAAACCCGAATATCGGCCTGGTGGTGCGCGGGCCGTCGCCGGGCGGATTGCGGGCATCGGAGGTCGCCGCTGTCGCGGGGGTACCGCTGCTGGCCGCGATGCGGCCCGAGCCGCGCTTGGTCGACCAACTCGAGCACGGCGGCCTGCGACTGCGCCGGCGCTCTGCCCTGGCCGCCGCGGCCCGTGCGGTCCTCACCGCGTTGCCGGCGGGGCGAACCGAAGGCCGGGCCGCATGAGCGGGTCGCTGATCGACCGGGTGCGTGAGCGGCTGGCCGCCCAATCCGCCCCGCTGCGGCCCACCGTGGTCGCTGCGGCGATCCGGGCCGAATCCGGGGGTGTGCTCGGCGATACCGAGGTGCTGAGCAACCTGCGGGTGCTGCAGACCGAGCTGAGCGGCGCCGGCATCCTCGATCCGCTGCTGCGCGCCGAGGGCATCACCGATGTCCTGGTCAGCGCGCCGGACGCGGTCTGGATCGACGACGGAAACGGGTTGCGGCGCAGCGCGGTCCGGTTCGCCGACGAGGCGGCCGTTCGTCGCCTGGCGCAGCGGCTGGCGCTGGCCGCCGGTCGCCGTCTCGACGATGCGCAACCCTGGGTGGACGGCCGGCTGACCGGGGTGGGCACCGGAGAGTTCGCGGTGCGCCTGCACGCGGTGCTGCCGCCGGTCGCCGCCGCCGGCACCTGCCTTTCGTTGCGGGTGTTGCGGCCGGCTACCCAGGATCTGGCGGCACTGACCGCGACCGGCGCGATCGCACCGCAGGCCGCCGCACTGCTCGACGACATCATCGCCGCCCGGCTGGCGTTTCTGGTCTGCGGCGGCACCGGGGCCGGCAAGACCACGTTGCTGGCAGCGATGCTGGGCGCGGTGTCACCCGACGAGCGGATCGTGTGTGTCGAGGACGCCGCTGAGTTGTCACCGGCCCACCCGCACCTGGTCAAACTGGTCGCGCGGTGCGCCAACGTCGAAGGCGTCGGCGAGGTGACGGTGCGCCAACTCGTCCGGCAGGCGTTGCGGATGCGACCCGACCGCATCGTGGTCGGTGAGGTTCGTGGCGCTGAAGTGGTCGATCTGCTGGCTGCGCTGAACACCGGTCACGACGGTGGTGCCGGCACCGTGCATGCCAACAACCCGGCCGAGGTACCGGCCCGGTTGGAGGCGTTGGGCGCCCTGGGCGGCCTGGATCGCGGCGCGCTGCACAGCCAGCTCGCCGCGGCGGTGCAGGTGCTGGTGCACATGGCCCGGGACCGCGCCGGGCGGCGGCGGCTCAGCGAAATAGCGGTGCTGCAGATCGTCGACGGACGGGTGCGCTCCGTCACCGTGTGGCACGCTGATCGCGGCCTGACCGCCGACGTCGCTGCGCTGCGCCGGCTGCTGCACGACCGGGCGATATCGTGACGGGCGCGGCGGCCGCAGCGCTGGCGCTGGCGGGGGCGCTCGTGGTGTTGCCGCCATCGCCACGGCGGCGGTTGGTTTCGGCGAGGCCCGCCGGCCCGCGGGTTGCGCGGGCCGGCCGATGGGCGGCCAGATGCGCGGCGGCAGCGGTCCTGGCGGTCACCGTGTTGCTGCCGCTGACTACGGTTGTCGCCGCCGCGGTGCTGTCGGCAACGACGGCGGTGCGCCACCGGCGGCGCCGTCGCAGCCGCCGCGCCGGAGCCGAGGGCCGGGCACTGCAAGCCGCGATCGACGTCTTGGTGGGCGAGCTGCGGGCCGGAGCGCATCCGGTGCGCGCGTTCGAGGTCGCGGCGAACGAGTCGGGCGGTGCGGTCGCGGATTCCTGCCGGGCGGTGGCCGCGCGGGCCCGACTCGGCGCCGACGTGGCCGCCGGTCTGCGCGGTGCGGCCGAGAGGTCGGCGCTGCCGGCGCAGTGGCGTCGGCTCGCGGTGTGCTGGCAGCTAGCCGGGGACCATGGGCTGGCGATGTCGACCCTGATGCGCGCCGCTCAACACG
This sequence comes from Mycobacterium sp., assembly GCF_008709575.1. Taxonomy (GTDB): domain Bacteria; phylum Actinomycetota; class Actinomycetes; order Mycobacteriales; family Mycobacteriaceae; genus Mycobacterium. The sequence continues at coordinate 86,980 of NZ_VYIK01000001.1, read as the reverse complement.
ATATCGCCGAGCGGCAACGTTTTGCCGCGCAGGTGACGTCGGCGATGGCCGGCGCGCGTGCCACCGCGACGATCCTGGCGAGCCTGCCGGCGGTGATGCTGGTGCTGGGTCAGCTGATCGGAGCACAGCCGGTGGCATTCCTGCTGGCCGGGCATGCCGGCGGTTGGCTGTTGGTGACCGGTGTGACGCTGGTGTGTGCCGGCCTGCTGTGGGCGGATCACCTCACCGAACGAGTGACGTCGTGACTCGCGACCGCGACGAAACATGAGCACGGCGGCGCTGCTGTTGGCGATGGCGCTGCTGAGCGGTGTCGGGCCCGCGGCAGTGCGCTCCCGTGCCGGGTTGGCGGTCCGCCCGCGTCGCGTGCTGCGCCGCCCGGAGAATGGCCCGGATGCGCTGGCGGTTGCGTCCAGCCTCGATGTGCTGGCGGTGTGTCTGGCCGCGGGGATGGCGGTCTCGACCGCTGCCGCTGCCACCGCTGTTTCGGCGCCACCCGTGCTGGCCGACGTGTTGCGGCGATCTGCGGATCTGCTCGCCCTGGGTGCCGACCCGGCTGTCGCCTGGTCGGTACCGCCGGACCTGCGATCCGGCGTCGTCGACGCGCAGACCGAGGCATTGCTGCGGCTGGCCCGACGGTCGGCCGAATCGGGCGCGGCGCTCGCCGACGGGGTAGCCGACCTCGCCGCGCAGTGTCGCCGGGACGCCGGCCACGCCGCGGCCGCGGCCGCTGAGCGGGCCGGGGTGCTGATCGCCGGACCGCTGGGGTTGTGCTTCCTGCCGGCGTTCGTCTGTTTGGGCGTCGTGCCGGTGGTGGCCGGACTGGCCGGCGACCTGCTGCAGTCGGGCCTGCTGTGAGGCTTCGCACGGTGAACACGGATATTCACGAAGGAGGAGTGGCTGACCATGTTTCGGGAACTAGCGGCACTGAGGGCACGGCTGGCGCTGCTGGCCGTCGACGAGTCGGGCATGTCGACCGTCGAGTACGCGATCGGAACGATCGCCGCGGCGGCGTTCGGCGCGATCCTCTACTCGGTCGTCACCGGCGATTCCGTCGTCGCGGCGTTGACCCGCATCATCGGTCGCGCCCTCAGCACCAAGGTGTGATGGCCTCTGTCGACTTTGTCAGCTCAAGTGTGGGGACGAGCACCGTCGAGGCGGCCTTGGGCATCGCCACGCTGGTGGCGGTGCTGGTGCTGTGCCTGGCCGGGATCACCGCGGTGTCGATGCAGGTGCGCTGCGTGGACGCCGCCCGCGAGGCCGCCCGGCTGGCCGCGCGAGGCGACGAACGCTCGGCGGTGGGCGCGGCCCGCGGAGTTGCGCCGGCCGGGGCACAGCTGCAGCTGCGCCGCGACGGCGAATTCGTCATCGCAACCGTCACTGTGCGATCACCTCTGCTGCCCGCGCTGGCGATCGGGGCCACCGGCGTCGCGGCGCTGGAGCCGACCCGGTGAACGAGGATCGGCCACCGTGGTCGCCGTCGCGATGGTGGCGGTGCTGCTGGTCGTCACCGGCGGTGGTGCAGTCCTGGGGGCGGCCGTACTGGCACGTCACCGCGCCCAGTCGGCGGCAGACCTAGCCGCGCTGGCCGCCGCCGCGCGGCTGCCCGCAGGACCCGAGTCGGCCTGCGCCCAGGCAGCGGCGGTGGCCCGCGCGATGCGGGCCGACAGCCGATGTACCGTGGCCGGCCTGGATGTCGTCGTCACCGTCGACGTGGCGATCAGTCGATGGGGTAGGGCACGCGCCGGCGCCCGGGCCGGTCCCGTCCGATAGCGGCGCTCTTGCTGTTAAGCCGAAATAGCTTGGCAATGCAATAGATCAGGTCTGGTTTTCGACCGCGGGCAGGCCGGCGGCGGCGAGCTCGGCCTCGGTGGGCAACCGCAGCGAGACCAGGCCGGCGAACGCTTTTTCGTCCAGCTCCACCCGGTTCACGGTGACATGCACCGCAACCCAGGTGTTGTCGTGGCCGGGCAGCCGCAACACCCCGGAGGTGACACCGTCGGCGAACTCCGCGGTCATGGCCGCCAGCCGCGCTTCGTCGCCGGGGTGGGTCGGCTGCGCGTCGAGGCCGCTACGCCGCCAATCGCAGAAGGGGCAGGGCTCGTCGAGCCATTTGAGCAGCCTCCAGTTGCTGAGATCGATCAGCGCCCGATGCACTCCCGGCTGAGCCGGGCCGTGCAGAATCCGCTGGGCCAGCACATCGGTCGACTCTGGTGTCGGGCTCGGTTCGGCCCGCCAGTTCATGCCCCGGGCGATCAGGTGGTCGCCTCCGTCCGGGCCGGGTTCCAGCCCGGTGCGCGCGACGAAACTCACCCGGATCGGGTTGCCCTGCCAATCGGTGCCGTCGCAGCCGGAGCACAGTGTCTGACCCGGTTGGGCTCGCAGGGCCAACGCCAGCAGCCTGATCTCGTCGGGCTGCAGATCCCGCGACGGCCAATTCTCCGCGACAGAGCGACCGTCGGTCTTCTCCACCTCGGGATTCTTACCGCTGTTAGCCAGCGACTCGGGTGTATCGGTAACCACGCCCAGGGTCAGGTCCCACTTGAGCGGACCCGGGATCGGCCGCTCCGGCGGCTCGGCCTGCGCCGGCCCGCTCCAGACATGCACGCCGTGAATCCAGCCGTCGGGCATCGCCACCGGTTCGGTCCGGATCACCCGATCATTTTTGGGCGTGATACTCACCAGGCTCTGGGCGGTTCGCATCGATTCGGCGATCGCCGTCTGGATGGCGGCCAGATGAGGATTGCGGCGCAGCAACGTGGTGATCGGAACGAGATTGCGCTGCTGGCGCCCCAGCGCGACCACGGCCGGTTCGTTGCCCAGCGTTTCCACCAGCAGCCAGTCGTGCGGCATGACGCAACTTTACCGGCCGGATAGAGGCCAGGTTTTCTGTTGCTGTGCTGGGCAATACGACACCATGGGACGTTTGCCGATTGTCGGTGCGGCCGAGGCGGCGACTGCAGAGTTGCACACCGACCCCGCGGCCGGGTATTTTGCTGCTGCACCTGCAGGGCCTGAAAACGGTTCGCGTTGTCCGACCGTTCGTCACCGCCGTCATGTGTCCGCGACGCCGTTGTCGTCAGCAGGTAAGCGCTTCGGTAGTAGCCGCACAGCCTCGGAAGTCGACCGTCGAGGGGTCGGTCGTCATCCCTGTGTGCCTCAGCCCGCCGGGTGGGCGAATTCGGCCAGAACCAGGCGCAACACCCGCACCGCGCCGGCCTTGTCCAGCGGATTGTTACCGCTGCCGCATTTGGGCGACTGCACGCACGACGGACAGCCCTGCACGCAGTCGCACGCCTCGATAGCCGCGGCGGTGGCGCCCAGCCACGCGGCGGCCCGGCGGAATCCGCGTTCGGCGAATCCGACGCCGCCCGGATAACCGTCGTAGACGAAAACGCTGGGCAATCCGTCCGGCTCGGGGCCGATCGCGGTGGACAGGCCGCCGATGTCGCCACGATCGCAACTGGCGACCAGCGGCAGCAGCCCGATCGCGGCGTGCTCAGCGGCGTGCAGCGCACCCGGGATCTGCGTTGCGCCGACCCCATGGCGGTGCAGTGCCTGCGGCGCGATCGTGTACATCACTGCCGTGGTGGGCAATGTTTGCGTCGGCATTTCCACCTCGACGAAGTCGATCACCTCGCCGGACGGTCGGCGGCGCAGGTAGCCGACCACGCGGCTGGTGACCGTGACCGGCACCAGGCCCAGCGTGACCGATCCGAACACCCTCCGTTCACCGGTGCCGGTGACGACGATGTCGGTGAGTTCCCGGGCGAACGTCGCATAGCCGGGATCCTCGGCTCGGACAACGGCGATGCCCTGCTCGAAGTCGAGCGCATCGACGACGTAGCTCTCGCCTTGGTGCAAGTAGACCGCCCCCGGATGCACCGAGGCAGGAGCCTGGCCGATACCGATGGTGCCCAGTACCCGCCCGGTGCCGGCCTCGACGATCATCACCTGGCCGCCGGTGGTCGCGCGGATGTCCACCGCCGGATGCGGGTCCAGGCCCGGTGCCGGGTAATACTTGCCGGATCGCCGCCGCAGCAATCCGTCGTCGACGAGAGCCCCGGCCAGCTGCTCGGCGCCCAGTGCCCGGATCTCGGTGTCATCGACAGGTAGTTCAGTTGCTGCACAAAGCAAGTGGGGACCAAGGACATACGGGTTGAGCGGATCGATGACAACCTGCTCGATCGGCTTGTCCAGCAGCGCCGCCGGGTGATGGACCAGGTAGGTGTCCAACGGATCATCGCGAGCGACCAGCACGATCAGCGCACCCTGGCCGCGGCGCCCCGCCCGGCCGGCCTGCTGCCAAAACGAGGTGACTGTTCCCGGGAAGCCCGCCAGGACCACCGCGTCCAGCCCGGCGATGTCCACACCCAACTCCAGCGCGTTGGTGGTCGCCAGCCCGCGAAGCTGCCCGTCGGCCAGCGCGTGTTCGAGCGCGCTGCGGTCCTCGGGCAGATAGCCCGCCCGGTAGGACGCCACCGTCCCGGAAAGCTCCGGCGCAACGGCGTCGAGTCGGGCGCGGGCTGCCAGCGCAGTCAGCTCCGCGCCGCGGCGCGACCGGACAAACGTCAACGTGCGGGCCCCCTCGGCGACCAAATCGGCCATGACGCGCGCCGCCTCGGCGCCGGCCGACCGCCGCACCGGAGCGCCGTTTTCCCCGGCCAGGCCGGCCAGCAGGGGCGGCTCCCACAGCGCCACCGTGCGGGCGCCCTGCGGCGAACCGTCCTCGGTGACCTCCCGCACCGGCCGGCCGATCAGCTCGGCTGCGGTGGCTCCCGGCGCGGCTGTGGTCGCGCTGGAAAAGATCACCGTCGGCGTCGCGCCGACCCCATAGCGCGCGCACAACCGCAGCAGCCGACGCAGCACCATTGCCACATGCGACCCGAAAATTCCCCGGTAGTGATGACATTCGTCGACCACCAGGTAGCGAAGGCCGCGCAGGAAAACCGTCCAGCGCTCATGGTGGCGCAGCATCGCCAGATGCACCATGTCCGGGTTGGAGAACACCCACCGGGAACGCTCCCGCGCGAGGCGGCGCACCTCGGCGGGACTGTCGCCGTCGTAGGCGGCGGGCGTGACGTCGTGCAGCCGCGGGATCGCCGCGGTCAAGGCCTGCGCGACGCGCAACTGATCACGGGCGAGCGCCTTGGTCGGCGACAGGTAGAGCACCCGGACCCGCGGATCGGTCGCCAGTGCATTGAGGATCGGAAGCTGGTAGGCCAGTGACTTGCCCGAGGCGGTGCCGGTGGCGATCACCACATGACACCCGCTATGGGCCAGTTGCGCGGCGTCGACCTGGTGTGACCACGGCGCGCTGATGCCACGCTCGCTGAACGCGCGCACCACATCGGGCTCGGCCCAGCTCGGCCAGGGTCGTGATCGCCCGGGCCGGGCCGGCAGTTCGGCCACATGGCGCAGCGGCTGCTCGCCGGGTGCACAACCGGCGGCCACGGCGCCGAGCAATTCGCGGCCGAAGTCGGGCATTTCACCCCTCTATCAAAACTGCGGCGCCTCGTGCGTTTCGCTTGCCGGATGGCCCGGCCGAGCTGTCGCCGACGCGATGAACATGATTGACTGATGTGCGGCCGCAGCTTCTGTGTTCGTGTCAAACTTTCGCAGGATCTCTCGTTGCGGCCGCGGTTCCTGCGAGGGTCATGGGCCGGGTCAAGTTCCGGCTCCTCCACGGGTATGGCGGTCACAGCGGGCCCGGGTCACCGAAGCACGGTGCCCCGCACCCAAGAAGAGTAAGGAAAGAAATGCCACAGGGAACTGTGAAGTGGTTCAACGCGGAGAAGGGGTTCGGTTTTATCGCCCCCGAGGACGGTTCCGCAGATGTGTTTGTCCACTACACGGAGATCCAGGGAACGGGCTTCCGCACCCTTGAGGAAAACCAGCGAGTCGAGTTCGAGGTCGGCCAGAGCCCCAAGGGACCGCAGGCCACCGGCGTTCGCTCCATCTGAACCACTGTCGACTACCCCCCGGGCGTTCGGGTCATCGGGCTGCGCCCGGGGGTAGTCGGCGCCGACGGCCCCTCGCGCGCCGCGCCGCGGCGCCGGATTTGAGGGCCCGGCTCCTCCTCGCGCCGTGTTCGGCGCTCGTCGTCGCCGGGCGGGGCTTACTGTCGGTGGCGTGAGGCAGCTGTCGTTCTTCTCGGCCGAGTCGGTGCCGCCTGCCGTCACCGACCTGACCGGCGTGCTGGCGGCCACCGGTCACGTGGTGCTCCTCGATGGGGGAGCACGCCTGTCAGTGGTGGTGGATGACTTCTGGCGGGCCGAAGCCCTGGCCGAGATGATCGACGAGGCCGGCCTGGTGGCCGAGATCACCCGCACCGAGGAGAACACTCCTTTGGTACGCACGGCGGTGGATGCCCGGCTGCGCCGTATCGCCGCCGAATGGACCCGCGGCGCGGTCAAGACGGTGCCCAGGCTGTGGCTGCCGGGGCCGCGGGAGCTGCGGGCCTGGACACTGGCGGCCGGCAGTCCGGAAGCCGACCGGTACCTGCTCGGTCTGGACCCCCATGCGCCCGATACCCATTCGTCACTGGCCGCGGCGCTGATGCGGGTCGGGATCGCTCCCACTCTGATCGGGAGCCGCAATGCCCGGCCGGCGCTGCGGATCAGCGGTCGGCGCCGGTTATTGCGCCTGATAGAAAACATCGGGGAACCGCCCGACGGCGCCGAAGCGTTGTCGGTCTGGCCGTGCGTTTAGCGTCGATCGGGAGAGCTTCGGAACGGTGCTGACGGAGGGTCGGTTTGCGCGGACCCGGACCGGGTGTCACATTGGCAGGTGTCTACCGGCCCGACCGACTCGGTGCAGCTAAGGGCCGGGCGCGGGACCTGCGTGGCAGCCGGGGACCGCACGAGGCTCGGTGTCGACGAGGGAAAGTGAGCGTAATCACAGTTGGCTGGTGGCGACCGCGGCAGCCCTGTCAACAGGGGAATCAACAGGGGAAATGGAAGCGCGCGGCGACTCGTTATCGTCGAGTCGCCCACCAAAGCGCGCAAATTGGCCGGCTTTCTGGGCTCGGATTACATCGTCGAGTCCTCCCGGGGCCATATCCGGGACTTGCCGCGCGGAGCGGCCGACGTGCCCGCGAAGTACAAGTCCGAGCCCTGGGCCCGGCTCGGTGTCAATGTCGACGCGGACTTCGAACCGCTTTACATCATCAGCCCCGAGAAAAAGAGCACGGTCAGCGAGCTCAAAGGGCTGCTCAAAGACGTCGACGAGCTCTACCTGGCCACCGACGGCGACCGCGAAGGGGAAGCGATCGCCTGGCATTTGCTCGAAACCCTCAAACCCCGCATCCCGGTCAAGCGGATGGTCTTCCACGAGATCACCGAACCGGCGATCCGGGCGGCCGCTGAGCATCCTCGCGACCTCGACATCGACCTCGTCGATGCTCAGGAAACCCGCCGTATCCTGGACCGGCTTTACGGCTACGAGGTCAGCCCGGTGCTGTGGAAAAAGGTAGCCCCGAAGCTGTCGGCGGGCCGGGTCCAGTCGGTGGCCACGCGCATCATCGTCCAGCGCGAACGTGACCGGATGGCGTTTCGCAGCGCCGCCTACTGGGACGTGGTCGCCGAGCTCGACGCCGCTGTTTCCGACCCGCACGCCTCGCCGCCGACCTTCACCGCGCGCCTGACCGGCGTTGACGGGCTGCGGGTGGCCACCGGCCGCGATTTCGACTCGTCGGGTGTCCTGCGTCAGCCCGACGACGTGGTGCTTCTCGGCGAATCCCGCGCGGGCGAGTTGGCCGCCGGGTTGCGCGGTGCGCAGCTGACCGTGACGTCGGTGGAGGAAAAGCCTTACACCCGTCGCCCGTATCCGCCGTTTATGACGTCGACGTTGCAGCAGGAGGCGGGCCGCAAGTTGCGGTTCTCGGCCGAACGGACGATGAGCGTCGCCCAGCGGCTCTACGAGAACGGCTACATCACCTACATGCGCACCGACTCGACCACGCTCTCGGAGTCGGCGATCGCCGCCGCGCGGACCCAGGCCCGCCAGCTCTACGGTGAGGAGTACGTCTCGCCGTCGCCGCGCCAGTACACCCGCAAGGTGAAAAACGCCCAGGAAGCCCACGAGGCGATTCGTCCCGCCGGTGACATGTTCGCCACTCCCGACGCAGTGCGCCGCGAGCTCGACGGTGACGACTTCCGGCTCTACGAATTGATCTGGCAGCGTACCGTCGCCTCGCAGATGGCCGATGCCCGCGGCACCACGCTGAGCCTTCGCATCGGTGGCACGTCGGGCGAGGCACAGGTGGTGTTCTCCGCGAGCGGGCGCACCCTGACCTTCCCGGGGTTCCTCAAAGCCTATGTGGAAACGGTCGACGAGCTGGCCGGCGGTGAGGCCGACGACGCCGAGCGGCGGTTGCCGCAGCTGCGGCAGGGGCAGCGAGTCGACGTCGCCGCGTCGACTCCGGAAGCACATGCCACCAACCCGCCGCCGCGCTACACCGAGGCGTCCTTGGTCAAGGCGCTCGAGGAGCTGGGCATCGGTCGGCCGTCGACGTACTCGTCGATCATCAAGACCATCCAGGACCGCGGCTATGTGTACAAGAGGGGCAGCGCGCTGGTGCCGTCCTGGGTGGCGTTCGCCGTCGTCGGGTTGTTGGAGCGACATTTCGGCCGGCTGGTCGACTACGGCTTCACCGCCGCGATGGAAGACGAGCTCGACGAGATCGCGGCCGGTCACGCCCAGCGCACCACCTGGCTCAACCACTTCTACTTCGGCGGCGACTACGGAGTGCCCGACTCGGTGGCCCGCTCCGGCGGTCTCAAAAAGCTCGTCGGCGTCAACCTTGAGGGTATCGACGCGCGCGAAGTCAACTCGATCAAGGTTTTTGACGACGATCAAGGACGTCCGGTCTATGTGCGGGTGGGCAAGAACGGGCCGTATTTGGAGCGCATGGTCACCGGCGAGGACGGGGAGCCCACACCGCAGCGCGCGAGCCTCAACGACACGCTGACCCCGGATCAGTTGACGCCCGAGGTCGCCGAGGAGCTCTTCGCCGCGCCGAGCGAGGGCCGCGTGCTCGGCGTGGATCCAGACACCGGGCACCAGATCGTCGCCCGCGATGGCCGGTACGGGCCCTACGTCACCGAGATCCTGCCCCAGCCACCGGAGGCCGACGACGGCACGGCGCCGGCGAAGAAAGCCAAGAAGCCCGCGGGGCCCAAGCCGCGGACCGCATCGCTGTTGCGCAGTATGGACTTGCAGACCGTGACCCTCGAGGATGCCCTGAAACTGCTGTCGTTGCCGCGGGTGGTCGGGGTAGATCCCGAGTCGGGTGAGCAAATAACCGCGCAGAACGGTCGCTACGGGCCGTATCTGAAACGCGGCAACGATTCTCGCTCGCTGGCGAACGAAGATCAGATTTTCGACATCACGCTCGAGGAGGCGCTCAAGCTCTACGCCGAGCCCAAGCGGCGCGGCCGCCAGGGCGCATCGGCGCCGCCGCTGCGTGAGCTGGGCACCGATCCGGCGTCGGGCAGGCCGATGCTGATCAAAGACGGCCGGTTCGGTCCGTACGTCACCGACGGGGAGACCAACGCCAGTCTGCGCAAGGGCGACGACGTGGTGTCGATCACCGACGAACGCGCCGCGGAGTTGCTGGCCGAGCGGCGTGCCCGCGGCCCGGTCAAGCGACCGGCCAAAAAAACCACCCGCAAAGCGTCGGCGACGAAAGCCGTCAAACGTTAGATACGCTCTGGTTGCACCTGATCAGATGCCGCTTCGGCGCCTGCGGTAAGCATCACGAAAAGGGCGCGCGAGACGTCCTCGGTGCATCACCTAAGAATGCCCGCGGGCGCTGCGCAGGACCATGTCGACGGCCGCCTCGATGACGTCGTCGTCAGGCAGCGTGCCGAACATCAGCGACGGGCAGGCGACCACACCGGAAAGCATGGACACCGCCGCGTCCAGCTCTGGGCCTTCGAGGGCGTCGGCGAGGATGGTGCGGATCGGTCGTTGACCCTCGGCGTTGACCTCGTTTCGGATCCGGCTCATCGTGTCGACCGTCGCCCATTGGGCCATCGCGGCGAGCACCCGGTCCAGCCGCAGCTCGAGCACCTGCTGGCGGAAGGCCTTGAGTTGTCCGATCAGATCGAGGCGGATATCGCCGGTGCGTTCGCAGCGCTTCGAGCCCCGAAGCAGCTCCAGGGCCGTCGCCGCCAGGTCGGACTTCAATGGCCAGTGCTTGTAGAGGGTGGTCTTCGAGTAGCCGGACCGCTCGGCGACGCGAGCATGGGTGAGCGCCTCGGAACCTTCCTCCGTCAGCACGTTGAAGGCCGTGCGGGCGACATCGGCTCGGGTTCGGATGATCCGGGCGTCCTCGCCTGGCACGCCTGCTTGGCGGCCATGAGCAGGTGGCATCCGAGTGTCCTTTCCCGCCGCACGCGGTCTGAATGAGTCGTTGGTCAAAACTACCCGGTGATCGGGGCGACCGAAAATATACTAGCTGAACACTAGTGAATAAATTGTTCATTAGTGTACGCTTCGTTCTGTCTCTCTTCCCTCCACGTTCAAAGGTTCGACGATGATCCCTGAAGAACTGACCCGCTCCCAATTCGACACCGTCTACAACGTCCTGTCCTTCTCGATCGCGGCGCAGCTGTTCACCGCGATTTTCTTGCTGGCCACCCAGACACGGGTGCTGGCCCGCTACCGGCAGGCCGTGGTGATCTCCGCGATCGTCTGCGGCATCGCCGCCTACCACTACTTCCGCATCTTCGACTCGTTCAGGCAGGCGTTCGTCACGACCGCTCCGGGCGGACGCGGCACCTACACCCAAGCGGCCGGGCAGTCGTTCAACGAGGCCTACCGCTATGTCGACTGGTTCCTCACGGTGCCGTTGCTGCTGACCGAGCTCGTCGTCGTGCTGGCGCTGGCGCGTAAGCTGCAGAATTCGCTGCTCTATCGGCTCATTCCGGCGTCGGCGCTGATGATCGGGCTGGGCTATCCCGGGGAAATCAGCGGCGACAACGTCGTGCGCAACGTGTTCGGGCTACTGTCCACGATTCCATTCATCTACATCCTATACGTGTTGTTCGTCGAGCTGACCCGCTCCCTGGACCGTCAGCCTGAGGCCGTGCGCAACACCGTCAGCGGCATCCGGTTTTTGTTGCTAGCCACCTGGGGCGTCTACCCCATCGCCTACATCATCCCGCTGTACGCGTCCCATGCGGGAGCGGCCGCGTGGGTGGTCAAGCAAGGTGGCTACTCGGTTGCCGACATCTTGTCCAAGTGCCTGTACGGCCTGCTGATCTACAAGATCGCCCGGCTGAAGTCCGTGGCCGACGACCCCGGCTTCGCGGCCCAGGAGGGCGCTCACGGCGACGAGCCGGCGGTGGCACCTGCCGACAGCGCCAAGACGGCCAGACTGTTCGCCGACGGCGGCCGAGACAGCACCATTGCGGCAACGGCGTAACGCAAGCAGCCGCCGTCGTCCTGCGGGCAGGGCAGGTTGGCATGGCCCCCGGAAGCCGCACACGCGTCGCCGGCGCGACGCCCGCGGCCACCGGCCCTTGCCGGCAGGCGTACCGCAGCCCGGCCCCCGGGCGTGCGCCGCTGGCGACCGCCGCCAGGTGGTCGAGATGGGTGGTGGCGGGGACAGCGCTGGTGGCGGGCGGCCACACCGCGGGGCTGCCCGCGATCCCGGCGCCCATCGTGCTGGCACTCGCCGGCGTGGGGTTCGTGGCCGGAGTCCCGCACGGCGCGGCCGACCATGCTGTTCTCGCGCGCCTGGCCGGCAGCAGGCCCATGCCGTTGGTGGCGGCCCTGTACGCCGGCGTGGCAGCCGGTGCGTGGGCGCTGCTGCAGTGGGCCGATCCGACCGCGTTGATCGTGGTGGTGGCGTTTGGGGCGCTGCACTTCGGCCTCGGCGAACTCGAGGTTGCCCGTCGGCTCACCGGGTGGCAGCCTCCGCACCCGGTGGCCGCGGCGATCGTCGTCGCCGGGTCCGGGGCGCTGGCGCTGCCCCTGGCTCGCGGCGGGGATCAGCTCAGGGCGGTGGCGACGACCGTCTCACCGGGTCTGGCACGAGCGCTCGGCTGGCCACCGATGCACGCCGGTCTGGTAGCGGGGTGGCTGGTGGCGGCGCTGGTCGCGGTGATCGCGTCGCTGCGGGCCGCTCACCCTGCGATCGCCCTCGACGTGGTGATCCTCGGGGCCGTCGGGATGCTCGCACCGCCGCTGCTCGCCTTCGCGGTCTGGTTCGGCGGCTGGCATTCGCTGCGGCACTGCGCGCGGCTGCTTACCATCGAGCCGGGCTGCGCGGCGATGCTGGCCGCCGGCCGACACCGTTCTGCAGTCGTGCGGCTGGTCCGACTGGCCGCGCTGCCATCGCTGGCGGCGTGGATCGCCTTGGCCGGACTTGCCTGGTTCACGGTGGCGGCGCCGGATCCGTTCGCGGTCGTGGCCCAGGCGTTGCGTCTGCTGCTCGCGCTGACGGCGCCGCACGCGCTGGTCGTCCTCTGGGCCGACCGGACCATTCGTCGCGACACCGCGCGCCGACCGATCGACTGTCCTTGACGTGAAGGCTGTCGACGACGATCAGAACAGGTGAACAACAATTTCAGCGCGTCCACCACGCTCTCCAACAGTCCGCTGTTGGCGACCCCGCGCTCGATGGTCCCGGTCCACGCAGCCGCCGCCGTGGTTCCGGTCATCCCGTAGGCGGGGACGTGCGCTGCCGGGCGCAACCCGAACGGCGTGCGCGCCTAGCTTGCCTGCGCCGGGCTAGCTTTGGTTGGCGACCTCGCTGGAAACCCCCTCCGGGGCGGCCAGGTGCAGCGGCCGGGCCAGTTGGGTGGGCACGGTGCGGCCCCGCAGCGAGACCACCTCGCCGATGTCCCAGCACAGCGCCTCGGCGTCCAGCGCTCCGCTGACCGCAACCGCCGAGGCCAGCACGTGGCCTTCTTCGAGCTTGGCCAGCTCGGTCAGCCGCGCGGCCTCGTTGACCGGGTCGCCGATCACGGTGTACTCGAATCGGGCCTGAGCGCCGATGTGCCCGGCGATGGCCCGCCCGGCCGATACCCCGATGCCGAAGTCCGCGGTGCCGATCACCGGCAGCAGCGCGTCGTGCAGCTCGCGCGCTGCGGCCAGCGCCGCGCCCGCGCCGTCGGGATGCTCGATCGGTGCGCCGAAGATCGCCAGCGCGGCATCGCCCTGGAATTTGTTGACGAAGCCGCCGTGGCGTCCGACGGTGTCGACCACGACCCGGAAAAACTCGTTGAGCAGGTTGACTACCTCGGCGGGTGGTCGGGTCGCCGCCAGCTTCGTCGAGCCGACCAGGTCGACGAACAGCACCGCGACATCGCGTTCCTGTCCGCCGAGCTCGGTACCGCGTTCCAGGGCGCGGCGCGCGACATCTTCGCCGACGTAGCGGCCGAACAGGTCACGCAGCCGCTGCCGCTCGGCCAGACCGCGCACCATGTCGTTGAAGCCGGCCTGCAGCAGTCCCAATTCGCTGGCGTCGTAAATCTGCATGTGGGCGTTGTAGTTGCCGCGCTGCACCTCCCCCAGCGCCCAACGCAGCTGGCGCAGCGGATCGGCGATCGACATCGCCGCCAGCAGTGTGCTGGCCAACCCGGTCACCAGCGCGGCCAACGCCATGAACAGGATCGGGGTGAACAGCTCGCCGGGGGAGGCGTGCAGCAGCGACATCTTGTCCGCCGCCACCGCAAGCACGATCGCCAGCAGGGGCACCGCGGTGGACAGGCCCCAGGTCAGCATCTGCCGCCCGATGACCCCCGGGGCTTTCAGGTTTTCCGGCAGTCCGGCGCGCAGCGCGGCCACGGCCACCGGTCGCAGGGTCCGCTCGGACTGCAGGTAGCCGATGATCGCGGTGGCGGCGGCGCCCAGCGCAGTCGCGACGGCCACCACGGGCGCGGCGTGGCTGGCCACCGGCCAGCTGGCGGTGATGAACACCACACTGCCCAGCGACCAGTTACCGAGGCTGATCAGCATTCGGTAGAAGGGCATCCGCAGCGCCCGGGACCGGGCCAGCTCGGTAGCCGCCGGGTCGTCATCGGCGAGCAGACCGTCGCGGCGCTGCCACCGGAACACCGGCATCAACAGCCGCAGGCTCAGGGACATCCCGCCGACGAACAGGACGAACACTGTGGAGAAAAAGATCAGCAGATTGACCCGTGGCAGGTCCTGCAGCTGGATGCGGTCCTCGGGAGGCAGGCCGAAACGCAGGAAGCCGAGCACGAACAGCCCGCCGATGATGTCGGCCTGCAGCAGACTGAGCGAGAACACCGGCCACGGGGTGCGCACCACCCAGCGAACGAACGCTGCGGCTCGCTCGCCGAATGCCCTCGTGGTGCTCACAGGCACAACCGTATCGGTCGGCACAGATCAAAAAGTATCCAAAAATTTCGGCATTCGGCCGGTAGGCCCGGGGTGTTTGGGCCAGTCGCTACTGTTGGCGGTGATGTCCGGGGTATTTGCGCGGCTGGTCGGCCAGGACCGGGTGGAAACCGAGCTGGTGGCCGCCGCGGAGGCGGCCCGGGGTGATTCGGCTCACAGGACCGGTGCTGGAGCCGCTGCCGAAGCCGCGATGACCCACGCCTGGCTGATCACCGGTCCACCCGGCTCGGGCCGCTCGATCGCGGCGCTGTGCTTCGCGGCGGCACTGCAGTGCACCTCGGACGGGACGCCGGGCTGCGGCCGGTGTCGCGCCTGCACGACGACGATGGCCGGCACGCATACCGACGTGCGCCGAGTCGTCCCCGAGGGGTTGTCGATCGGTGTCGACGAGATGCGGACCATCGTCCAGGTCGCTTCCCGGCGGCCGAGCACCGGGCGCTGGCAGGTGGTGCTGATCGAGGACGCCGACCGGCTGACCGAGGGTGCGGCGAACGCGTTGCTCAAGGTCGTCGAGGAGCCGCCGCCGTCGACGGTGTTCGTGCTGTGCGCACCGTCGGTGGACCCCGACGACATCGCGGTCACGCTGCGGTCCCGCTGCCGGCATGTCGCGTTGGTCACCCCGTCGGCGGCCGCGATCGCGCAGGTGCTGGTGGACCGCGACGGGCTGGCCGCCGAGACGGCGAATTGGGCGGCGGCGGTCAGTGCTGGACATGTGGGCCGGGCACGACGGTTGGCTACTGACCCGGCTGCCCGGGAGCGACGTCAGCGGGCACTCGGGCTGGCCCGCGACGCGGCGACGCCGGGGCGCGCCTACCAGGCCGCCGAGGAGTTGGTGGCCGCTGCCGAGGCCGAGGCTTCGGCGTTGACCGCCGCGCGCGACGAGGCCGAGACCGAGGATCTGCGCACCGCGCTGGGGGCGGGCGGCACCGGCAGGAACACCGCAGGGGCGCTACGCGGCGCCACCGGGGCGATCCGAGACCTCGAACGTCGACAGAAATCACGTCACACCCGGGCGGCACGAGATGCGTTGGACCGCGCGCTGATCGATCTGGCCACCTACTTTCGCGATGCGCTGGTGGTGGCCGCCGGGGCCGACGCGGTGCGAGCCAACCATCCCGACATGGCCGAGCACGTGGCGGCGATGGCCGCACAGAGCACCCCCGAACGGCTGTTGCGCTGCATCGAAGCCGTTCTGGAATGCCGCCGGGCGCTGGCGGTCAACGTCAAGCCCCGTGTCGCCGTCGATGCCATGGTGGCCACCATCGGGCAGGCGCTGCGCTGAGCGCGCCTGCTCAGCGCCGGCCTGTAGACTCATCCCGCCCGGCAGGGCACGCCACCTTAGCTCAGTCGGCAGAGCGGCTCACTCGTAATGAGCAGGTCAGGAGTTCGATTCTCCTAGGTGGCTCACGTAGGTGGCTCACGCACGTGGCTTCCGCCGCGAGCGTGCGTGTCGCCGCACCGACACGCCGCGTAGCGCCGCATTCTGCGCACGCTCGCGCCTACTGCGGCGCCAGATAGCCCACCGGGCCGGCGGCGATGCAGACCGCCAGGGCCGCGGTGTCGGCTTGCGCCGTGATCGCGTTGCCCGCACCGGGCAGCCGGACATAGACCCGGTTGAGTCCGGGATGCAGCGGAACTTTCACCCGCGGCCCCTCCGACAGGCTCAGGGTCAGCGACCCGTCGCTGTTGGCCAGGTAGTTGATCTCAGCGGTCCAGTCCGCCGGCAGCAGCGGGCCGTCGAGCCTCAGCAGGGCCGGGCGGTCGGGTTGCACGAAGTATCCGCACCGCGGGGTGGGCCCCGGCTCTATCGCGCGGACCCAGCTCACCCGGGCGCCGACCAGCCGACCCGCGCTATCCAACATCCGCAATTGTGTCGTGGCCGAAGCGAATTGCGGCCGATCACGCAGCAGCGCGAAGATGTGACTGGCCAGGTCCTCGGGCCAGGCCACCCGTTGCAGCACCAACGGGTCGACTTCCTGGTCGAGCAGCGGCGCGTTGGACGTCGCATGCGCCTGAGCCAGAGCGCGGCGCGCGTTCTGCAGATAGGGCTGGGCCGGATTGTCCCGCCAGGAGCGCAGAAACGTCATCGTCGAATACCCGCTGCTGGCCACCAACAGCACCGCCACTGCCGCCGTCACCAGGGTGCGCGGCGTGGAGTTGTCCAGCCAGCCGGATGACGGCCGGTTCGGCGCGCAGAACCCTACCGCGGCCAGCAGCGCCAGCACAACGACCGAGTCGGGGAAATACCGCAGGGTCTGGGCGAGCTCCAGCGCGGTGAAAGGCGACGAGCGCATCAGATAAATCGGCACCTGGACGGCCACCACGTAGCCGGCCGCGGTCAGCCACACCGGGCCGATGCGACGTTTGCGGATCAGCGTGACCGCCAGCAGCCCCGCCAGCACCAGCCAACCGAGCACTCGGGCCGGCGGTGGCGGCGCTGCCCAGGGCGAGGCCGGCGCCCAGCGGTCCCACACCCACGGCCCGCCGACCAGCCCCGGCACGATGCCGTGGGTGATCGCACGCCGCACCAGATCCCCCGTCATCGCCAGGTCGGCGCTCCACCGGTGCTGGTCGACCGCCACTGCATACCCGGCGAGCCAGATTGCGGTCAGCGCCAGCGACGCCGTCCACAGTCGGACACCGGCGCGCCACACCGTGGATAGCGCCTCGTGGCTGCCCTGAACGTGGCCCAGCAACGCGGCGACGGCGAACGCGACGAACGGGATCACCGCCGCCTTCTCGAAGAACAGCAGACCACCCAGGTAGGCCAGGGTGCCGGTGAGTGCGTAGCGCTGGTCGCCGGTGCGGACCAGCAGGATCGTGTCAGCGCACACCCAGGCCAGCGCCGCGAGCATCGGCAGCGAGTTCAGTGCCGCGGCCCACCACGCGAAACCCGGAATGCCCAACGGCGTGAACAGCGCGAAGGCCAGCGGCACCAGCAGCGCCGGTCGCCAGCCCATGATCACGCGCAGCGCGCGCAGCAGCGCCAGCGACGCCAACAGTTGCAGCACCACCAGGCTGACCGCCGGGCCGGTCCAGTTCAGCGGGGCCAGTCGGGTCACGACACCGGCGACCAGGTAGGCGCCGGGCATGAGATGGCCGTCGTGATCGTCGAACAGGTACGACGCCGACAGCAACGCGTGCGTGCCGGCCCGGCCGGTCAAGATCAGGTCATCCCAGTAGAAGTAGCCCCCGAACGCGATCACCGCCCGCACCGCCAGCTGCACCGCGACCAGTGCGGCGGCAACCAGTGCGACCCGGGGCACGCGCGTCCGCGGCGGGATCCGGGGAGCCCGCCGGTATGGTGGGCCGGTGCGCGCACTGGTCACCGGGGCAGCCGGCTTCATCGGATCGACGCTAGTCGACCGCCTGTTGGCCGACGGTCACGCCGTGGTGGGCCTGGACAACTTCGCGACCGGCCGGGCGACCAACCTGGAGCACCTGGCCGAGGTACCGGAGTTCGTCTTCGTCGAGGCCGACATCGTGACCGCGGACCTGCAGACCGTTCTCGACGAGCAGCGCCCCGAGGTGGTTTTTCACCTGGCCGCCCAAATCGACGTACGGCACTCGGTGAGCGACCCGGAGTTCGATGCCTCGGTCAACGTGATCGGGACAATACGGCTGGCCGAGGCTGCGCACCGGGCGGGGGTGCGCAAGATCGTTTACACCTCGTCGGGGGGATCCATCTACGGCACCCCGCCGACCTACCCCACCAGCGAGACGGCCCCGACCGATCCGGCGTCACCGTACGCCGCGGGCAAAGTGGCCGGCGAGATCTACCTCAACACGTATCGGCATCTCTACGGGCTGCAGTGCTCGCACATCGCGCCGGCCAATGTCTATGGCCCGCGCCAAGATCCACACGGCGAGGCCGGGGTTGTGGCGATCTTCACCCAGGCGCTGCTCAGCGGCAAACCCACCCGGGTGTTCGGCGATGGCACCAACACCCGCGACTACGTCTACGTCGACGACGTGGTGGAAGCTTTCGTTCTGGCAGCCGCGGCGATCGGGGACGGGCGCCGGTTCAACATCGGCACCGGCGTGGAAACCTCGGACCGTCAACTACATTCCGTGGTAGCGGCCGCCGTCGGTGCGCCCGACGACCCGGATTTTTGCCCGCCGCGGCTTGGTGACCTGAAGCGCTCATGCCTCGATATCACCTTGGCGCAGCGGGTGTTGGGCTGGCGGCCGCGGGTTGCGCTCGACGACGGGGTGCGCCGCACCGTCGAGTACTTCCGTGCGGCCCACCGGACCTAACGCAGCTGCGGTGGCTGCGCGGCCTCCAGCGCGATCGCGCGTGCCAGCCGGGCGTAGCGCAACTCCAGGTCTTTGAACCGCAGGTAGGTGCTCATCGTGGTGAAGCTGAACGCGACGATCAGCGCATACAACATCAGATCGGTGCCGCGCGCCACCCCGACCCAGTGTGCCACCACCGTGGTGTCGTTGGGGCGCAGCACCGCATACACCGCGGCCGAGACGAACACGACGTAGCCGACCTTGACCCAGGCCCGCGACTGTGGCCTGCGCCGGGACCGCAGCAGGTAGATCAGCAGCGTGATGATCGCGAAGATCAGCAGCACCTGAATCCAATTCACCGTGGCATCCTTCCTCGCAGGAACCCGTCGAAAAGAATGTTGATCCCGTTGAGCAGCGGTTGGCCCTTGGACGTGGAATATGCGGTGTAGAGCACCTCGACCGGTACCTCGGCGACGCGCCAGCCGTGTTCGGCGATCAGCATCACGAATTCGGTGGCGTGGCTCATCCCGCTCATCGTGATGTCGAGGCCGTCGGCGACGGTCTTGTTGAACACCCGCAGACCGTTGTTGGTGTCGGTCAAACCCAGCCTCCGTCCACGGGGGCTCAGCCAGGCCGCGGTCCGCAGCACGACGCGTTTGAGCAGTGGCGGCCGGGTGACGCCACGGCCGAACCGGGTCCCGATGACCACGTCGACGTCGCCGGTGGCCAGCCGGGCGACCATCGCCACGAGGTCTTCGACCCGATGCTGACCGTCGCCGTCGAAGGTGGCGAAGACCTGCGCACCGGGCTGCCGGCGGGCGTACTCGACGCCGGTCTGGATGGCCGCGCCCTGGCCCAAGTTCACCGGGTGGCGCACCAGGTGAGCCCCCGCGTGCAGCGCGATCGTACCGGTGCCGTCGGTGCTGCCGTCGTCCACGCACACGACGTGATCGAAGACCGACCGGATTTCGGCGATGACCTCGCCGATGACAGCGGCTTCGTTGAAAGCCGGAACGACGATCCAGACGTCGGGGTAGCCCATCTCGATCTCACGCTACACGTCGCGCGGGTCGGTTACCCGAACGCGCGAGGGCGACCACATGGACGCCGATCCCCACCAGCGGACCGCAGAGCAGCCCGACGACCGTGCGGGTCTGCAGCGGCAGCGGCAACATCAGCAACACCGCTGCCGCCGCGGTGGACCCGATCCACCCCAGCGCGTAGGCGCGGTGCAGCGCGGCCGCGACGGTGGCCGCACCGGTCAGCGTGAGCATGGCGATCGCCACCGCCGCCGCCGTCAACCAGGCCAGCAGCGCGCCGCCGGTGCGATAGTCGGGCCCGAATCCGAGCTGCAACAACCACGGACCGGCCAGGCCGGCCCCCAGCACACCGATGGCACCGATCCCGCCGATGACCGCCGCCGGTCCGAGCAGCGCTCGCAGCCGCTCGCTGCGCTCGTCGACGAAGTGGGCGATCAGGTTGCCCTGCAAGGCGGTCAGCGGCACCAGCAACGGCGCCCGGGTCAACGTCACCGCCAGGATCACCACTCCGCCCGCAGCGCCCAGTTGCGACGACGAGGCCTTCAGCAACACCGGAAAACCCATCACCAGAATCGCGCTGGCTCCCGCCGCGGTGACCGAGTGGGCCGCTCCCCGCAGGAATGTGGTGATGTCCCCGGGTGTGCGCAGCCGGGCCGCGGCCCGGGCCGACCGCGAACTCGCCAGCATGACCAGCCAGGCCACCGCACCGGCGACGGTGGCCCACAAAAAGCCCACCAAACCCCAACCGATCACGAACGTGGCCGCCGCGACCGTCACCCGGATGACGGCATCGGTCACCATCAGCGCCCCGTACTGCGTCCAGTAGCCGGCACCGGCCAGCATCCCCAGCAGGGTGGCGTGCAGGCAGAAACCGGCCAGTCCGACGCCCAGGAGACCGACCGACAGCCAGCGGGCGTCGGAGAACACCTGCGCGCTCCACAGCGGTGAGCTCCCGACGATCGCCACCGCCGCGGCCAGGCCGACCAGCCCGGCCACCCGCAACGGGTGGGTCCGCCCGTCGGCTGTGCCGTTAGTGTGGCCGTTAGGGTCGCCTCGAGGGCGGCCCAGCGCCCGGACTTCCCGGGTGGTTTCCTGCAGCAGGCCGTTGGCGGCTCCGGTCACCAGGCCGAACGCCCCCCAGAACACCGCGAAGACCGAGAAGCCGGCCGGCGCCAGATCGCGAGCCGCCAGGTAGACCACGGCGTAGCCGCACAGCGCGGTCAGCACGGTCGCCGACCCCACCCGGGCCATACTGCTTCGCGCTATCGGCCCGGCGGCCGCGGCGGTACCGCCGGCCTCGGTCACCGTGCCGTCAGCTGGTGGGGGACCGCCGGCATCGCCACGGTTTGAAAATACTCAACGCGAATACTCAAGGCGCGTTCGCGGGGATCGTTTCTCCACAGGACGTGTCGCGGCCCGCACAGTCATCGGAGCGGGGCCCGCTATCGTGAGCCGCGGTCGGGAAGGATCCATGGCAGGGCTTCGCATCTTCGGCGTCTCGGTGGCGGTAACCGCAGCGGCCATGGTGGCCGGATATCTGCACGGCGGGCCGACGGCGATGCTTCTGCTCGCGGCACTGGCCCTGCTCGAGGTCTCGCTGTCGTTCGACAACGCCGTGGTCAACGCCTCGGTTCTGCGGCAGCTGAGCCCGTTTTGGCAGCGGATGTTCTTGACCATCGGCATCGTGATCGCGGTATTCGGGACTCGGCTCGTCTTTCCGCTGGTCATCGTGTGGCTCACCACCGACCTGGATCCGCTCGCCGGCGGCGCGCCGGGCTCACCCGGCTACCAGCATCTGATCACCGCGGCGCACCCGCAGATCGCCGCGTTCGGCGGGATGTTTCTGTTGATGGTGTTCCTGGACTTTGCTTTTCACGACCGCGACGTCAAGTGGCTGACCTGGGTCGAGAGGCCGCTTGCCCGGATCGGACGGACCGGTCAGCAGCCGGTGGCACTGGCGGGCGCGTTGCTGCTGCTCATCGGTGCGCACGTGACCGACTCCGGCGCCGACCGTGCGCAGGTGTTGACAGCCGGGGTGGTGGGCCTGGTCGCGTTCCTGGTGGTGACCAGCCTCGCCGGCGTGTTGGCCCCGCCCGGTCGCGGAGCGGGCAGGATCGTCGGTCGGGCCGGGCTCGTCGTGTTCCTGTACCTGGAGACGCTCGACGGTGCTTTTTCCCTCGACGGAGTGACCGGCGCGTTCGCGATCACCGCCGACCCGGTCATTATCGCGTTGGGCCTGGGTCTGATCGGCGCGGTGTTCGTGCGCTCGATCACCGTGTATCTGGTCCGTCACGACGTGCTGGAACGCTATGTCTATCTCGAGCACGGCGCACACTGGGCGATCGGCGCGCTGGCCGTGATCTTGCTGCTGTCCGTCGATCAGCGGTTCCGGGTGCCCGAGGTGGTGACCGCCCTGGTCGGTGTCGTCGTCATCGGCGCGGCGACGGGTTGGAGCATGCGGAGCCGTCGCCGGTCCGCCCCTGGGCCGAGCGAACGGCCCCCGTATGTCGCCGGGTAACCCGTGAGCGGACCGATCGGCGTCGCGCGGTCTTAATGCCCGCTGGTCTTGAACCGTTCTATCGAGCGCTGAACCTCGGCCTCGGCGGCGGCGCGGTCCACCCAGTCGGCGGCCTTGACGAACTTGCCCGGCTCCAGGTCCTTGTAGTGCACAAAGAAATGCTTGATCGCGTCGAGCTCGAACTGGGAAACGTCGCCGATGTCTTGGATGTGGTCCCATCGTTGGTCGCCGGCCGGCACGCAGAGCACCTTCGCGTCGCCGCCGGATTCGTCGGTCATCTCGAACATGCCGACCGGTCGCGCCTCGACCAGCACACCCGGGAACAGCGGCTCGGCCAGCAGCACCATCGCGTCGAGCGGGTCGCCGTCTTCACCGAGAGTGTCTTCGATGAAGCCGTAGTCGGTGGGATAGGCCATCGGGGTGTAGAGATAACGGTCCAGCTTCACCCGCCCGGTCTCGTGGTCGACTTCGTATTTGTTGCGCTGGCCCTTGGGGATTTCGATCGTCACGTCGAATTCCACTGGTTCGGCTCCTTCGTGGGGTCGCTGTTCGTCAGGTTGAAGGTCCACCCTAGTGGAGTGGCCGATTAGGCAGAATGGGACCCCAGAGGAGTCAGGAGAGCCATGCATCCCACCCGATGGCGACCGTCGACCCACCTGATAATGGGGGCCGGGGTAGTGGCGATAGTCGCCGGCCTAGTGGCCGCGGCGGCGGTGCTGACCGCCAGCCGCCGCGAGGCGCGGGGAGCCCAAATTCCGGCGCCGCCGACCGTCACCGCCAGGCCGGCTTTTGTGCCGGTGCCCGGCACCGCGCCGGTGCCCACCCCGCTCGGGCTGGCGACGACCCTGGCGCCGGCGCTGGCCGACCCCGGCCTGGGCAACCTGGCCGGGCGGGTCACCGACGCGCTGACCGCGCACGAGCTGTGGCAACAGCAGGACTGGGTGCCGATGGTGCCCGCGTCGACCAACAAGACACTGACCGCCGCCGCCGCCCTGTTGGCGCTGCATCGCGACGCACGGGTCACCACCCGGGTGGTCGCCGGCGACGGGCCGGGCGTCGTGGTGCTGGTGGGCGGGGGCGATCCGACCCTGTCGGGAGCTCCGCCGGGGCAGAAGACCTGGTATCAGGGCGCGGCGCGGATCAGCGATCTCGCCGATCAGGTTCGCCGCAGCGGCGTGACACCGACGGCGGTGGAAGTGGACCTTTCGGCGTTTAGCGGACCCACGCTGGCACCGGGTTGGGATCCGGGCGACGTCGACGGCGGTGACGTCGCTCCGATCGAGTCGCTGATGCTCGACGGCGGGCGGATCCAGCCGGCGACCGTGGACTCCAGCCGGTCGCACCACCCGGCCCTGGATGCCGGACGCGTCTTCGCCGCCGCGGTCGGGGTCGACCCGGGCCGCGTGACGGTCACCGCGCATCCGACGCCGGCGGGCGCCCGGCAGCTGGGCGCGGTGCAGTCCGCGCCGTTGAGCCTTCGGCTGCAAGAGATGATGGACGTCTCCGACAACGTGTTGGCCGAATGCATCGGGCGCGAGGTGGCAGCGGCCATGCACCGACCCCGCAGCTTCGCCGGCGCCGTCGACGCCGTGCTCAACCGGTTGCGCACCGCGCACATCGACGTGACAGGCGCTGTGCTGCAGGACTCCAGCGGATTGTCAGTCGATGACCGGCTCACGGCGAAAGACCTCGATGACGTCGTGCAGGCCGCGGCCGGACCCGACCAGCCGGCAGTGCGGCCGCTGCTGGACCTGCTGCCCGTCGCCGGGGGCAGCGGCACGCTCAGTAACCGGTTCCTCGATCGGGCCTATGAACCGGGCCCGGCAGCCGGCTGGCTGCGGGCCAAGACCGGTTCGCTGACCGCCGTCAACGCGTTGGTGGGGGTGGTCACCGACATCGACGAGCGGGTGCTGACCTTCGCCTTGATCTCCAACGACTCCGGGCCGACCGGCCGCAGTGCGGTCGAGAACCTGGCTGCGGCTCTAAGGTCGTGCGGATGCAGGACGTGATCTCGGCGACCGAGGTGACCGTCGGTCGGGCCGTCGACTGGCGCTTCGCGGCCGCGGTCGGGCAACGGCTGGCCCGCCCGGGCCCGCCGGCCACCGACTACACCCGCGGGCAGGCGATCGCCGACCTGGCCCGCGCCGCCAGGGCGGCCGAGCCGCTGGTGCGCGAGATCACCGGCCTGCACACCGGCGAGGCAATGTCGGACGCCCGCATCGTCGACCGGCCCGCCTGGATTCGTGCGGCGGCCGAATCGATGCGGGTGATGACCGGCGGAACCGACAAGCCGCGCGGGCTGATCACCGGACGGGTCACCGGCGCGCAAACCGGCGCGGTGCTGGCGTTCGTCGCGTCCGGAATCCTCGGCCAGTACGACCCCTTCGCCGACGGCGGCTGCCTGCTGCTGGTGTATCCCAACGTCATTGCGGTCGAGCGTCAATTGCGGGTCGCGCCGTCCGATTTCCGGATGTGGGTGTGCCTGCACGAGGTGACGCACCGGGTGCAATTCACGGCCAATCCGTGGCTGTCGGGCTACCTCGCGCAGGCGCTGGGCGTGCTGACCCGGGACAGCGGTGACGACGTCGTCGCGGTGACCGCCCGGCTGGCCGATTTCCTCCGCCGCCGCGGCGGATCAGCCGACGCCCATGCGCCGGGGGTGTTGGGCCTGGTGCGCGCCGTGCAGTCCGAACCGCAGCGCCAGGCGCTGGATCGGCTGCTGGTGCTGGGGACCTTGCTGGAGGGACACGCCGACCACGTGATGGACGCCGTCGGAGCGGAGGTAGTGCCGTCGGTGGCCACCATCCGGCACCGTTTCGACAACCGCCGTCAACGCAAGCAGCCGCCGCTGCAACGCCTGCTGCGCGCCGTGCTGGGCATCGAGGTCAAGCTCGGCCAGTACACCCGCGGCAAGGCGTTCGTCGACGCGGTGGTGGACCGGGTCGGGATGGAGCGGTTCAATACCGTGTGGTCGGGCCCCGAAACGTTGCCCGTGCCGGCCGAAATCGAAGATCCGGGGCGATGGATCGATCGGGTGCTCTAGGCCGGCTGCACGCCGCTGTCGCGGCATTCGCCAAGGAGCACCTGCCCGCTGTCCACCATTGGTGTGTGGCGCTCTCGGGCGGCCCGGATTCGCTGGCGCTCACCGCCGTCGCCGCGGCCATCCTGCCAACGACCGCGCTGATCGTCGACCACGGACTGCAGAGCGGCTCGACCGAGGTGGCCGCGACTGCCCGCACCCAGGCGCTGGGACTGGGCTGCGTGGAAGCCCGAATCCTTTCCGTCGTCGTCGGCGCCGATGGCGGCCCGGAGGCGGCAGCGCGCACCGCCCGCTACCGTGCCCTCGACGCCGCGCGCCGGGATCAGCCGGTCCTGCTGGCGCACACCCTCGACGATCAAGCCGAGACCGTGCTGCTCGGGCTGGGTCGCGGCTCGGGCCCCCGGTCGATGGCCGGGATGCGTCCGTGCGATCCGCCGTGGTACCGCCCACTGTTGGGGGTGCGGCGCAGCGTAACGCACGCCGTGTGCGTCGAACTGGGCTTAACCGCATGGCAGGACCCGCACAACACCGACCGCCGCTTCACCCGCACCCGGCTGCGCCAAGAGGTGCTGCCGCTGCTCGAGGAGGTGTTGGGCGGTGGGGTGGCCGAGGCGCTGGCCCGCACCGCGGCGGCGTTGCGGGAACAGACCCAGTTCATCGACGTGCTGATCACCGACGCGCTGACCACCTCGACGATCGACGACGGGCTCGCCGTCGCTGCACTGACGGACTTGCCGGATCCGGTTCGCCGCGGCGTCATCCGCCGCTGGCTGCTGGCCGGCGGGGCAATCAATTTGACAGCCAAACAGATTCACGGGGTCGACGCGCTGGTCACCGCGTGGCGCGGCCAGGGCGGGGTGGCTGTCGGCTCGACGTTGCGCGGTCAGCGCCTGGTCGCGGGCCGATGCGGCGGCACGCTGACACTGCGGCGGGAGCCCGTCTGAGGCGGCCGGCTTTGGTGCCGGACCGCTGGCATGGCACGCTGTGGTCGTGGCAGCAGATTCGGCCGAGCTGTACCCGGGAGACATCAAATCGGTGTTGCTCACCGAGGAGCAGATCAAGGCCCGCACCGCTGAGCTGGGCGCGCAGATCGGCGCGGACTACCGGGCGCGCATCGGCGACGACGGCCAGGACCTGCTGTTGATCACCGTGCTCAAGGGCGCGGTCATGTTCGTCACGGACCTGGCGCGCGCGATTCCACTGCCCACCCAGTTCGAGTTCATGGCGGTCAGCTCCTACGGCTCGTCGACCTCGTCGTCGGGAGTGGTGCGCATCCTCAAAGACCTGGACCGCGACATCGACGGTCGGGACGTCCTGATCGTCGAGGACATCGTCGATTCCGGGCTGACGTTGTCATGGTTGCTGCGCAACCTGGCCACTCGCCACCCGCGGTCGCTGGGGGTGTGCACGCTGATGCGCAAGCCGGATGCGCTGCGGGCGAACGTGGACATCGCCTACGTCGGGTTCGAGATCCCTAACGAGTTCGTGGTCGGCTACGGCCTGGATTACGACGAGCGCTACCGGGACCTGCCCTATATCGGGACCCTGGACCCGCGGGTATACCAGGGGTGACGGGGCTAGCGCAGTTCCCACACCGCGGTGACCGAGAAGTTCACTGTCTGGCGGCCGGGCGGCAGCGGCACGTCGGCGGCCATCGGCGCCCGCGGTGGCGTGCTGCCAGGCGGGGCTTCCGAGATCGAGATCAGCTTGCCCAAGTGCAGCCCGGCCAGCGCGGCGTACTGCCCGGCGCGGTCTTTGGCGTCCTGGAAAGCCCTCGCGCGTGCGTTCTTGACCAGTTCGGAGTCGTCGTCGATGGAATAACTCACCGAGTCGATCCGGGTCGCATCACCGCCGGTGCTCACGATCAGGTCCAGCAGTTGCGATGCCGCGTCGGTCTTGCGGACCCTGACCCGGATCGAGTCGGCCGCGCGGTAGCCGATCACGGTGCCGCCGCCGTCGTAGCGCGGCTGCACGGTGACGTCGATAGTGCTGATGTCTTTGCTGTCCACTCCGGCCCCGGTCAGCGCGGTGATCACGGCCTGCTGTCGCTGGCCCGTCCGGTCGATTGCAGCGGCCACGTCAGGCGCGGTGAACTCGATAGCGACATCAGCGGTGAGGGTGTCGGGAACGCCTTCGACAGCGCCCGCGCCGGTGACTGTGACCTGGCGCGTACCAGCGGCTGGGCCGGGGTGGCTGTCGCACGCCGCTAGGGCTGCGACGGCGAGAGCCGATGCGACCAGGAGACGAAGCATAATGCCCGGCACTCTAGCCGAGCCGCACGACGCTTCCGGACCCGACGGGCCCGCCCGCTCCGCGTCGAATGTGACGTCGTTGCGAGATTTCAGCCGATTTTTCGCAACAACTTCACCCTCGGTGACATACATTTGTCACGTCAGACACAAGAACCCCATCGTCACCAATGTCGCGTGTCGTGGGTCTGGCTGGGCTGTCGTGTCGGAGTCCGCCGTTACGGTGTGGTCGTGTAGTCGCTGATATTCCCCTCGGTTGATGGTGCCAGCGCGCTGGAACTGGTCGGCGGGGAGTCCTATCGCCGCGGCATAGCCTATGCACGCCAGGGCCGCGTGCTGCGGTGCCTGTGGAACGCCGACGCCAACGATCTCGTCGGTAGTGTTCGCGGTAGCCGGGGTCGCACTTACACCACCACGGTGCGGCTGAGGCCAGTCGACGATGAGACCTGGCGTGTCGAAAGCGGGCTTTGCAGTTGCCCGATACGAGCGGCCTGTAAGCATGTCGCGGCATTGGTGATCGCCGCTGGTGGAGCAGCGGAGATTCGGGCCAGCATGATGCGTTGCGTGCGGCGGCACCCTCGCATTGGCGCCAGTCGCTGGAGGCGCTACTTCCCCCGCTTTCGACCGCCGATCAGGGGGGAACTCCTTGGCGATCGAGCTGAACCTATCCGGCAGCGGGCTTAAGCCAAGCCTTGACGCCCGGCTCGTGCGGCCCGGTAAGCGCGGCGGCTGGGTGGCCGGCGATCTGAGCTGGGCAGGGCTGACCATGTTGCGCCACAGTGGTAATCCGGATGCCCAGGTTCGGTTGTTGCAGGAACTCTACGCGACCTACCGGGCGTCGAGCCCGAATTCGAACGGTTATTACAGCTATTCCTACGGAGGCTATGCCTACGGCGAGCCGAAAACGATATCGCTTCTGCATTTCGAGTCTCCGCGGCTGTGGCCGCTGCTGAGCGAGGCCCGGCGCGTCGGGCTCCGGTTGATACAGGCTAAGCCCGCCACGGAGGTGCCGGTCTACGACGCGGCGCAGCTGTGCCTGGACGTCACGGTCGAGGCAGCCGGCACCCTCCTGGTCAAGCCCGTGCTTCGCGTCGACGGCATCGCTGCCCGGCCGATCGGGTTTATCGGGTCCTCGGGTCATGGCGTGGTGTACGCCGACGGCGGACTACGGCTAGCTCAACTGGACAAGCCGGCAGCCGAAGCGTTGCAACGCATGGCGCTCAGCGGCCAGCCGCTTGTCATACCGGCCGGTGAGGCGGGTAGGTTCGCTGCGGAGTACTACCCGCGGCTGCGCCGCGTCGCGGTCATCACGTCGTCGGACGAATCGTTCTGCCCGCCCGAGATCGTAGGGCCGAGATTGCTGTTGCGGGCCGACTACCAGGGTCAGCACGAACTCGAGTTGACCTGGGAGTGGCTATACCGCGTCGGCGACGACGAGTTTCGCGCGCCGCTCGGTGGATCGGTGTATGCGGCCAGCCGCGATCTGGAAGCGGAGCGCAGACTGGCCGCACACATCGATGCACCGCTGGAGCGATGGGGGCTGCGCGCCGACGATGGCACGCTGATCAACAGGGTGCGGCTATCCGGGTTGGACACGATGCGGTTTTGCACCGAGGCGCAACCGCTGCTGGCCGAGCTTCCCGAAGTCGACTTGCAGGTCACCGGCGACCCGGCGGATTACCGAGAGACGGGCGGCTCGCTGGTCATCGCGGTCAGAACCGACGCGGTGGCCGGGGAAACGGACTGGTTCGACCTGGGCGTCACGATCAGCATCGAAGGCAAAAAGATTCCCTTCGTCACCGTGTTCACCGCGCTCGCCTCCGGTCAGTCTCACCTGCTGCTCGCCGATGGCGCCTACTTCGCGCTGGACAAGCCGGAGCTGGTCAAGCTGCGTCGGCTCATCGAGGAGGCTCGCGCACTCACCGACGCCGACGAGGGGCCGCCCCGGATCGGTCGGTTCCAGGTCGGGTTGTTCGACGAGCTGGCCGAGCTGGGTGTCGTGACGCGCCAAGCCCGCGAATGGCGCCGCCAGGTTGTCGCTCTGCGCGCACTGCAGGGTGTGGAACCGGTGGCAGCGCCGGCCGGCCTTCATGCCGAGCTAAGGCCCTATCAGGCCGGGGGGCTCTTGTGGCTGACGACCCTGTACGACTCCGGGCTCGGCGGAATCTTGGCCGACGACATGGGTCTGGGCAAGACCCTGCAGACACTGGCGCTGATTTGCCGCGCCCATCAACAGAATCCGGACATGGCGCCATTTTTGGTCGTCGCGCCGGCCAGCGTGGTGGCCAACTGGGTCGCCGAGGCCGCGCGGTTCGCGCCCGAGCTCTCGGTGGTGCCGATCTTCGGCCGCGCCGGTGCCGACCTCGACGAGCTTGCGGCGGGCGCCCATGTCGTGGTCACCTCCTACGCGCTCTTTCGGCTGGACTTCGATGCCCACGCCGCTCGTTTGTGGTCGGGCCTGATCCTCGACGAAGCCCAGTAGGTGAAGAACCATCACGCCAAGACCTACCAGTGCGCACGTAAGCTGACGGCGCCGTTCAAGTTGGCGATCACCGGCACCCCGATGGAAAACAACCTGATGGAGCTGTGGGCGCTGCTGTCGATCACCGCTCCGGGGCTGTTCCCCAACCCGACGAAGTTCGCCGACTTCTTCGCCAAGCCCATCGAAAAGACCGGCGACCCCGAGCTGATGGCGCTGTTGCGTCGCCGCATCAAGCCGCTGGTCAAACGTCGCACGAAAGAACTGGTAGCCGCCGAGTTGCCGCCCAAACAAGAGCAGATCCTCGATATCGAGCTGGCGCCGCGGCACCGCGGCCTGTACGACAAGCGGCTGCAACGGGAACGGCAAAAGGTGCTTGGTCTGCTCGATGACATGGCGAGAAACCGGTTCACCATCCTCAAGTCGTTGACCGTGCTGCGCCAGATGGCGCTACACCCCGGGCTGGTCGATCCCGCCTATGACAAGCTGGGATGCGCCAAGATCGACGTGCTCGCCGAGCATCTTCGCGATGTCGCCGACGGCGGGCACCTCGCGCTGGTGTTCAGTCAGTTCACCCGGTTCCTGGGCCGGGTCCGCGACCGCCTCTACGCTGACGGAATCGACTACTGCTACCTTGACGGTCGCACGCGCAACCGCGCGGCTGCGGTGGCGAGATTCAAAGACGGCCACGCCCCGGTGTTCCTGATCAGCCTCAAGGCTGGCGGGTTCGGGCTGAACCTCACCGAGGCCGACTACTGCTTTTTACTCGATCCGTGGTGGAACCCGGCCACCGAGGCGCAGGCTATCGACCGCACTCACCGCATCGGCCAGACCCCCGCAACGTCATGGTGTATCGGCTCATCGCCCACGACACCATCGAAGACAAAGTGATGGCCCCTCAACGCCCGCAAGGCCAAGCTCTTCGCCAGCGTCATCGATGACGGTAACGCGTTCGGCTCGGCGCTGACCGCTGACGACATCCGCGGGTTGCTCGCCTGAGCGAGGTGTACCAGCCGCCCGCGCGAAAGTGCAACTGACGACGCCTGCCTCGAGAAGTAGGTCGGCAGTTGCACTTTCGCGGCACCCCGGTCCAGATCGGTGACTCGATGCCTAACCGGTAAGTCCATCCGTCGGCGAGTGCGTGTCCATCGCCTGACGTGCTCGACATCGCCGCCGGGGCGCGGCGACGCAACCCACCGAGCTGACGTTTTTGGCCAACGTGATGCCAAACAGTGCACAGGGTTTGATCGCAGGACAGTATCGGCCGACGATGGTGATGTGACAGCCGTTAGCCGGCTCGGCGCATGAGTCATCGAATCAGTCCGTGCTCCAAACTAACCGGTCGATCTGCGCCAGCATGGCGGAGTTTGTTCGGGCCGGCACGACCCTAGCGGGCGCGATGCTACGAACGTAGTACATTTGTAGCATGCCTGAGGTAGCTTCCCGCGAGTTGCGCAATGATACGGCGGGTGTGCTTCGCCGTGTCCAAGCCGGAGAAGACATCACCATCACGGTCAAAGGCCGCCCCGTCGCACTGCTCACCGCAGCTGAGCCGCCGCGTCGGCGCTGGCTGGCCAAAACCGAGTTTCTGGCCCGGTTGCACCGTGCGCAAGCGGATCCAGGTTTGCGCGACGACCTTGCGCTCCTCGCCGGCGACAGCACCGACGATCTCGGTCCGGTTCGATGAGCCAGACACCGCCGGCCGGGCTGCTCGATACATCGGTGTTCATCGCCTCCGAAACGGGCCGTCAACTCGAGGAGTCGCTGATCCCCGCCGAGGTCGCGACTACTGTGATCACTCTCGCCGAACTCACCGTCGGCGTGCTGGCCGCACGCAGTTCCGACAGCCGCGCGCAACGACTGGCGACCCTCGAATCCGTTGCGGACATGGAAACACTGCCCGTCGATGAGGAAGCGGCGCGCATGTGGGCGCGGCTACGCATCCATCTGGCCGAGACTGGCCGCCGAGTCCGGATCAACGACCTATGGATCGCAGCCATCGCTGCTTCGCGAGCGCTGCCCGTCGTCACCCAGGACGACGACTTCGCCGCCCTCGACGGCGCGGCCGGCCTGACGATCATCAAGGTCTGACCGGCAGCCTGTCTACGCAGCGCGCCGGGACGTGAACCGCGACAGTGCAACTGGCGACGCCCATACGCGGGGAATAGGTCGGCAGTCGCACTTTCGCGGCACCGGGGCGCGCCTTCGCGATCATCCGGGGTGGTTGGCGTCGTGCCAGGCCTGCCAGATGTCGGGGCGCAGGCGGCCGCGGTCGGGCACCGGCAATCCGGCAGTGCGGGCCCAGGCGCGCACCTCGGCGGTGCTCGGCTCCGGTGCCCCGGGGGCCTGATCCAGATCGGTGACGTCGATCTGAGGCGCTGAAATACGTTGTAGTGCAGCGTGTTCAGTAGTCGCCCAGAGGTACGCGGCGGCCAAGAACCGGTAGGTCCATTCCCCGGCCAGCTGGCGGGTCTCGCAAAACATCACCGGCACGGTGGGCCAGCGGACCTGCAGTTCGGCCAGCCCGTCGGCGATCACGGCGGGGCGCACGCGGTCGAGTTTGAACAGCTGCGAGTAGCGGTCCTCCACGACCAGGGCTGCGCGCGGCAGCGCGGCCAGGTCGGCGACCTGGTAGCGCAGCGTGCCGCCGGTGAGGCTGGTGACCAGATCGGCCAGGGATTTGCGTTCCACGCTGGCCACCAGCAGTCCGTCGACGACCAGTCCGTAGTCGCCGCACGGCAATGCTCGGCGAACGGTGTGCACCTGCTGGGTGGCAAACCGGTAGGGGTACTGCTCGTGGGCGTCGACGATGATCTGCAGCTGCTCGATGCCCTGGGCGCGTGCGGTCGGGGTGCGCACGTTGGGGCGGGCCTGCTTGCGGGTGCGCGGGGATTGCCAAAACACCGCGTCGCGCCCGCGCGCGGTGGTGAACACCAGCTGCGAACGGTTTTCCCGGGATCTCGCCGCGATCACGTCGATGGCCGCGCCCCGGCGCTGACACGAGCGCAGCGCCACGCGGTCAACGATCACCGGATCGGCCGGCCACTCGGCCAGATCGACCGGGTAGCAGTACAACGCCTTGACCCGAGGCCACGTTCCGGCGGTCCGAAACAGCAGGTCACCCCCGGGTTGTGGAATCCGCAACAGGTAGGGCAGCCGGGAATCCCGGTCCGGGTTGGCCGCGATCAACAACTCCGCCATGAACCCCTAGTCTGCCGCTCAGACGGCGACGATGGTCAGCAGGTGGTCGAGCCGGCGCAAGTCGTCGATGTTGCGGGTGTAGAGCGGCAGGTCGACCGGAAGCCGCTTGGCGTCGAGACGGTCCAGGCCGATCACGACCGAACTGTCGATGAGTCCCCGCTGCACCTGCCACGAGGGGCGATCTGCTGGCTGGCTATCCGATCGAGGTCTTTTCGCAACCGGGCGAAATCTACGCGGCATCGCCTGCGGCGCGCGCCGTTACACCGATGCCGCCGCCGACACCGCCGCTTCCAGCATCGGGTAGGCGATGTGCTCCTGTTCCAGGCGGACCGCCGCACCGAAGGTGTCCTCGACGAGATCTCGATACAGCGCGGCCTCGTCGGCGCTCAGATGCACCAGATCGGTGTTCACCGGCGCGGGTTCACGATCCCACTGGGTTTCGTGGGCCAGCAGCGTCGCGCGGTCCATCAGCATCGACTGCGCCGACGGGAATCCGGCGCGCAGCCGGTCCAGAATCGCAAAACCGTGCGTGTCGATGTCGCCCCAGTAATACAGCGGCACCTCGTGCAGCCAGCTCACGCGGCTCACCCGGTGCACCGCGTATCCTCCGCCGAAAATCAGCAGCGCGCGGGCAACCGCCGGAAAAGCCAGGCAGCTCACCTCGTTTTCTGCCACGAACACCCGCTGCACGCGCAGCGGCAGGCTGGCCAGTTCCTCGGCGCACAGTTCCACGTCAGTGATGCCCGGCGGAAACGGCGACACCGCCGGGTCAAGAAAGCGGATCCGCACCCGCGCCGGTTTGGTCCGAAAGCCGTACCGGCCCGCGAAATCCCGCCCGTCGGTGACCGGGGGGCGACCCGTGACCAGGTCGACAAGTTCGGCCAGGATCGCGCGGTGGTTTTCGATGAACTTGGTGTCCACGCCGGGCACGTCGATCTGGCGCAGGTAATAGCCGCGGCCGGCGTTGTCGACCAACCAGCCCACGCAGGCCAGCAGCCGCTCGAAGTGCTCCTGGTGGGCCAGGGCGCGCAGGGGTTTGTCGACAACCCAGGACCGCAGCCGCGGTGACATCGCATCGGTCAACTCCACCAGCTCGCGATGCCGGCGCGCCTCGGCGGTGGTGCCCAAAAAGCAGCAGAGATCCTCGAATGTCTCGATACGGAAGCGGTCGGGGATCGCGTTAGCCCCGATGCGGCGCCCACCGAGCGTCTTGGTGATCAGCTGAGCCGGGCCACGCTGGTCTGCCCACTGCCGCACCCAGGCGGAAACCTCGGCGTATCGCGGACCCAGTTCGCTCGCGGTCGGGCCCCGCAACGGCAGATCGATCGGGGTGAACGCCTCACCGCGGGCGCGCTGCGCCAGCGGCGCGCCGGTGTCCCACTTTTTGCGCAGCCGAGCGCGGATGCTCACCGGAGTCGACCAGGCGGTCACGGCGCACCGTCGATGGCGATCATGGCGCGCAGCCGTTTGTGGGCGCGGTATTCCTCGATGGTCAAGCATTGCAGTGCAGAGTTGTTGCCCTGCTTGTTTTCCACGTAGCCCACCGAGGACACGAACGGCTCGATCACGTGGATTTTCTGCAGCGGGGTGACGATCAGCAGTTGCAGGCCCAGCTTGGCGAACAACGACAACGCGAAGCGGGTCGAGTCATCTGAGCCGCGGCCGAACGCCTCGTCGATCACCACGAAACGAAAATCCTTGGAGCGCTTGACTCCCCATTTCAGATTGAACTGGTAGGCAAGTGACGCGGCCAAGATGGTGTAGGCGAGTTTTTCTTTCTGCCCGCCCGACTTGCCGCCGGAGTCGGTGTAGTTTTCGTACTCGCTGTCGTCGCTGCGCCACCGTTCCGAGGCCGCGAACGTACACCAGTTACGCACATCGGTGACCCGTTTCACCCAGTTGCGGTCCGCCTCGGTCACGCCTTCGCGGCCGCGGAACTTTTCGATCAGCTCCTTGACCAGCAAGAACCGCTCTTCGGAGTACTGGTCGCTCACCTCGGCGCCGATCGAGCCGTCGCTGCAGCGGCGCAGCTCGTCGCGGAACTCGCGGATCTCCCGGTTGGGGGTCGGTGATTCTTCGAGCCGGATATAGCGGCCGGGGTTGTAGTCGATCCCCACCAGGGATTCGTTGATGACCCCGATGCGCGAGCCGATCAGCTCGACTTGTTTGTTGAGCTCGGAATGGAATCCGGCGATGTCACGAATCGTGTTGGTGTTCAGGTATTCCTTGAACGCGGCCTCGAAACGCGGCAGGTCGTCGCTGAGCAGCCGCTCGCGCAGCGCGCGGTATTCGCCGGCGGCGGCGACGTGGTCGTCCATCTCGAGGGTGTCGTGGGGATATTTGCGGCGGAACTCGGCCATCCGCCCGACGATCCGCCGGCCCAGCTGCTCGGCTTTGGCGCCGACGGCTTCCGCGTCGGCGGTCAGCGCCCGATAGTGTTTCGGTTCCTCGTCCGCGCAGGCTTCCGCGGTGGCCGGCTCAGCGCCGATGCGGGCCGCCAGCGCGTCGTAGTGGCGCGCGGCGTTCTCTGCGCCCGGCTCCGCTGCGATCGCGGCGGCGGCGGCCGCGCCGGCCTGGGCCCGGTCCTGGTCCTGGGACAGTTTGCCGATGTCCTGCTCGATGCGGCGACGCTGCTCGTCTGCCGCCTCGATCTCGGCCTCGACCGAAGCGATCTCACGGCCGATGCGGGCCAGCTCACCGCAGGAGGCCTCCAACTCGCGCTTGCGGGCGGCGAGCCGGTCGATCTCGGCGACCGTGGACTCCCAGTCGATGTCGTCGTAACCGGTGGCCAGTGCCTCAAGCTGGTCGAGCGCGGACTTGCGGGCGCTGATCGTGTCCTGCTCGGCGGCCAGCCGGGCCAGCGTGGCTTCGGCGCGGTTGAGCTCGGCCTGCACCCGCTGCCCGTCGGCGAGCAGCGCGTCGATCTTGGCCTCGTTGCTCCAGCCCAGGACGTAAAACCGGCGATCGTCGATGCGGTGCGAGTCGTCTTTTTCGTGCCGGCCGCCGCGGCTGCGGATCTGCCCGGCGCGAGTGAGCGCGAACTCGTGTCGGCGGAAATCCGCCATGCTGTC
This sequence comes from Mycobacterium sp., assembly GCF_008709575.1. Classification (GTDB taxonomy): domain Bacteria; phylum Actinomycetota; class Actinomycetes; order Mycobacteriales; family Mycobacteriaceae; genus Mycobacterium. Next base: position 50,773 of record NZ_VYIK01000001.1, on the reverse strand, counting down.
CACGCAGGCGTGCGGCGCGCGCCTGACCAGCTCACGCTCGATCCATTCGTAGAACGGCCCGTCTTTGATGTGCAGCTTGTGGGCAAGTGCGCCGGGCCCGGGTGTTTCGCCGCCCTGCCGCGATACCGTTGCCGGTACCCGGTAGTAGACGAGCTTGCCGCCGAGATGGTTGGCATCGACCCAGTCGGAGACCTGCCGATACAGCTCCTGGGGCACCAATAGCGACAACCCGAACCCGCGCAGCACCCGCTCGGCGGCGCCTTCCCAGTCGGCGTGCTCGGGGGCGATCTGGATCAGCTCGCCGGCGAACGGAATCGCCGACGGGTTCACACCCACGTCGGCGCACAAGCGCTGCCGGATGCGCATGTTGTGATCGGGGATGTTGCTGGGGCGCTGACGCAGACTCGCCAATTCGGTTGCTATCCCGGTGGCTTCGGCTTGCAACTCGCGCTGAAGGACTTTCGCGTCGGTGCTGTGGTTGTAAACCTCGGCCATCGCCGCCTGCACATCTTTTGAGGCGGCGATGATCTCGGCTTGGCGCCGGGCGAACTGCGCCGCGTCGGCAACACCGTCCAGGCCGGCCCGCCGCAGGCAGTCGTCGAAGGCAGCGCGCCGGCGCTGCCGGTCGTCGCGTCGTGCCGAGCGGTCCTCGATCTGCCGGTCGATCTCGGCGATTTCGGCGCCGCCGTGGCCGGCCTGCTCCAGTTGCAGGCTGCCCAGCGCCGCGCGCATCGATGTCAGGTTCTCCTCGATCCCGGCGCGGCGATGCTCGGCGTCGGCGGTTGCCCGGGTGAGCGCCTGGGCCTGCTCGGTGAACAGGCGCGCCCGCAGACCGGCGAAGTAGTAGCGCAGCGCATCCCGCTGGGCGTGCAGCTCGGCGAGCCGTTCGGTCAGGTCCTCGTGCACGTCGCAGTCGTTGACCAGCGGGCCGAGGTCGGTGAGTTTGGCCCGCGCCATCACGACCGCCTCGTGCGCCTTGGTCAGGTCGTCGAAATGCGCGATCAGCTTGTCCACCCACGCGGCGGCGTCGAACGGTTCGAGCATGTGATCGCGGACGAAGTCGTTGAGGTCGCCCACCGATTTCATCGACACCGTCTGGTGGAACAGCTCCATCGCCTGCTCGGAGGCGATCGACAGCTTGCGCCGGAAATCGCGGCTGTATTCGGGGAAATGGTCGAAAACCGCCGCGCCGGCCTGGCGTAACCGTTTGCGCAGGGCGGACAGTTCCGATCCGAAGCCGCTGAAATGCTCGGTGATCGACAACTGCGCATCGGCGGTGACATAGAAGCGGTCCGGCTGGCCGCTGACGCCCTCTTTCATCGAGAACACCTGCGCCAGCGTGACATCGGCCCCAAAACCAGCATTGCGGAAATAGCCCAGCACCACCGAGTAGCTGCCGGCGCTGCGCAGGCCGACGGGACGTGAGCTTCCCGTCGTCTCGTTGCGCTCGGACTTGTAGTGGCCCAGCACATAGGAGCGCAGGTCGCGTTCTCGTGCCGCGGCGCCGGCGGCTTTGTTGTAGGCGATGCGGTGCGCAGGCACCAGCAAGGTGGTGATGGCGTCGACGAGGGTTGATTTGCCCGAGCCGATGTCGCCGGTGAGCAGACCGTTACGGCCATGCAGGTGCAGCTGCCACACCCGCCGGTCGAACGTGCCCCAGTTGAGCACCTCGAGTCGCTGCAGCCGGAAACCGGTCAGCGCGTCGATACCGTCGTCGAGCTCGACCGGGGAAAACAAGCCGGTCACCGGTCTGCCTCCAGCTCAGCGGCGTACTCGGCCAGGTGAGTGTCGAAATCGGAGAGCCACTGCCCGTCGACAAACGCCTTGAGAACCCGGCGTACCTCGAATTGGTTGTCTTGCTTAGGTATTCGCCGTAAGAACCCGAGGTCGACGACCTTGGCGATGGTGCGGTCGAGGTTGTCGGTGATCTTGGCTTCGTTGGTGGAGGTGGGCATGAACATCACCATCATGTCGAGGATCTGCTCACGGCTCAGGATCACCCGGTATCCGTCGTCGGTGGCGTCGGATTCGGCGAGCTTTTTGCGCAGCAGCGCCAGCAACAGGCTGGTGTGAAACGACAACGCGTGCCGCGGGATCAGCCGGGGAATGTCTCGATCTTCGTCGGGATCGTCGGGTTTGGAGCGCAGGAACGCATAACCCTCGGACTCGTCGACCACCACGACAAGCCCCATCGTCGCGACGTAGTCGCTGACCCGCGGCACCAGCGCGACCAGGTGCTGCCACACCTTGTCATGGGTGTCGCGGTAGACCACCCCCTTCATCAGGTGGGTCACCACCAGTGGCAGGCTGAGCTCGTCTCGGGGCACGGTGCGCGTGGTTGCCATCTCAATCTCCGTGTGATCCGTTGCGCGCGTAAATAATCCTCGGCAGCGTGGCGACGCGGACCAGGCCGGTCGGGTCGGTCCATTCCACGGTGTCGCTGGCGGTCTCGTCGAACACGGTGCGAAACGCGTGGTCGTCGAGTGACAGGTAGGTGACGAGTTCGGCCAGTCCCTGGCGGATCGGGTTTTCGGCGATGACTTCACACAGCCCGACCTGACCACACCGTTGCAACGCCCGGCGCACCGAGGAAATCAGCGGTTCCGGATCGACATGGGCCTGCTCGAACAGCGCAGCGGGCTCGCCGTCGAAACGGCCTTCCTCGACAGCGCTGCTGTCCACCGCGACGGTGCGGGCCCTGCTGTAGAGCGGACGCTCCATCGGCAGCCGCACCGCCGGGGCGCTGGCGTCGATCTGGTGGCTGAAGCCGGCGGTGCGCTGATCCCGGAGGCCCAGCGCGTGGGCCTCGATGCTGCGCAGCAGTTCCATCACCCGGCGGTTTTCCAGCCACACCTGGTCGTCGAGAAAACGCCTCAGCTGCTCGGATAGCTGCCGCACCGTGGCTTGGGCGCGTTCACCGGCGTCGAGCCAGTCGTGGTGGATGAAACGCAGCCGGGTGTTCTCCGGGGTGGTGTCGGAGTCGATGAGATCCAGTTGGTGCACCTTGTCCAGCAGCTCGGTCAGCTCATGCTGGCGGCCCGGCGAGAGCAGCAGATCGTAGAACGCCTGAAAGCTGCGGCCCTGGTCGGAATCGCTGATGTGGTTGCGCCCGCCCACGACGTCGTCGAGCAGCTGCCCCTTCGCGCCGTCCCAAGTGGCGATGCGCTCGCGCATCTTTCGGTCGAGACGGCGGAAGTTCGCCTCGACCTCGCGGAAGTCGGCCAGCAACCCTCGGGCGGTGTCGGCGAACTGCTGATAGCGGTCACGGGCCGAGGCGGGATCCAGCACCGTGAAGTCGCCGCCGGCGACCGCGGCGATCTCGGCATCGAGCTCGGCGCGCCGGCGTTCCAGTTCGGCAAGGCGCGTCCGGGCGTCGGTCTGCAACCCGAATACCAGTTGGCGCAGCAGCTCGAAGACGGTGTTGAGCCGCGACTCGGTGCCGACGAACGAGCGCTCTCGCAGCCCACGCACCCAGGCCACGGCCTTCTCCACCGCCGGGGTGGCATCGTAGTGCGGTTCGTCGCTGCCGGGTGGATAGTATTTGCGCAGCCAGCCGCACTCCGGCGCCGACCAATCATCGAGGTAGGCCCGCGCCGATTTGGGGTAAGCGTGTTCACCCAGCTGCTCACCGAGGGTGAACAGCTCGTCGTCGAGCTGGCTGATCAGCTGGGATGCGGCGATGTCGCGGACGTTCTCCTCGACGAACACCCGGCCCAAAAACGACAAGACCAGCGGCGCGTTGTCGGCGCGCAGCAGCCGCCAGGCCGGGCTTCCGGCGCACAGCGCCCCGATCTCCTCATGTCGCACCGGTCAACCGTATCGCCGGGCACCGACACCGCGGCCCAAGCGCACCGGCTTGTCCGCGACGAGCAAATGCGCCGCTGTTCCGGTTAGCCACCCCGGCGGTGCGACAATTGCCCACGTGGACGACGTCGCGACGCGAACCGCTGAGGCTCTCGAGGTGCTGCGGCGGCACGGCGCTGTGTTTGCCTACCTGCACGGCAGTCGGGCTGAGCACACGGCCCGGCCCACTTCCGACATCGATATCGCCGCGTACTTCGGTGGTGCGCCTCCAGCTGCCTTCGAGGTGCTTGTGCCCCCGGGTGTCGATCTGCTGGTGCTCGACAACGCTCCCCTTGAACTTGCGGGCAGAGTCGCCCTGCGCGGGAAGCTGCTATTCGAGACGGATCGCGCGGCACGTGTGGGGTGGGAAGCAACGACGCGCAAGATCTGTCTCGACGAACTGCCGCAAATCACCAGGGCGCACAAGGAGTTCGCCGAGGCGGTGCGTCGTGGTCGATGAGGTCCGAGTTCTTCGGCTGCTGCGCGGCGTTACCGATGACTTGACCATTCTGCGCCGCGAATCCGCAGCTGATGAGACCCGCCGGGCCACCTGCTCCGCGCAGGAAGCCGAGCTGATCGCCGCCGAAATCGCCGGGCTGATCGCAACCCCGTGGACCAACCAACACGGCGAGGTCAACCCGTTGGGCACCGAGGATTTCATGGTGGTAACCCCCTACAACGAACAGGTCCGCCTCCTTCGCCAGCGGCTGGCCGCCGACACCCACACCGCCGAGGTGCTCGTGGGGACCGTGGACAAATTCCAGGGCCGGTGAGCCGCGGTGGTGTTCTTCAGCATGGCACCTCCACCGGCAAAGACATCACCTGTAGCGCCGATTTCCTATTCTCCCGCAACCGGTTCGACATTGTGATCACCTGCGCCGGACACCTGGCCTACCTGGTGTGCACCGAGGGGGTGCTCAACGCCCGCGCCGTCGAAGACATGCGGCTGATCGCCACCCTCAACGCCTTCGTCGAGTGCTCACAGCCGCCGCGATAACCGCACGAGCCCTGGTCGACAAGCGCGCTGAACGACCACCGGGCCAGCGGCCAGACTGCGAAACTCGGTCAGCGGAAGCGGATGTTCACCGTGGCCAGGCCGAAGATTTTCCGCCCACCGGACTTCGCGGCGACAATGACCACACCGGAGCGGGTTTGCGCGTCCAGCGACTTGATCTTGCCGCTGAGCTCGATATCGGCGCCCTCGGCGGCCGACACGATCGCCGGTTGCGACAGCCGCACCGCGTAACGGGTCACCGCGCCGGGGTCGCCCGACCATGCGGAGACGTACCCGGCGCCCAACCCCAAGGTAAGCATCCCGTGGGCGATCACATCGGGCAGCCCTGCCAGCTTGGCGATGCCCTCATCCCAGTGAATCGGGTTGGCGTCACCGGCCACACCGGCGTAGTTAACCAGGTCACCGCGCGATAGCCGACAATGGTGCACCGGCAGCTCGTCGCCTACCCGGACGTCCTCGAAAAGCGGTGTCCCCGGTGTGCGGGTGGTTCCGCCGGTGGCGATACGAGCATCGCCGTGCGGGCGCACCGTCTTTTCGTAGGCGGTGGTCGATCGGCCGATCGCGGCGATGTCCACGTCGTGCATCATCGTTTTTTGCGCCGCCGCCGTGATCGCGGGATCGACGTCCTCGGCGGTGACACCGACGACGGTGGTGTGCAGGGTATGCACCCGCTCGCCGGCGGTGTCGGTGAAGGTGTTGGTCACCGTGATCAGATCTCTTCCGGCGATCCGCCGCACCGACGACAGTTCGACGTCCACGCACAGCTCGTCGCCGGCGACGATCGGCCGGTGTTGCTCGAAGACTTCTTCGGTCTGCACATAGGTGTGGTAACCGACCACCACCGATTCGAACATGCGCCGATTGCAGGCCATGCCCGGCACCGAGGTAAATGTCAGCGGCGCCACCAGATCCGGGTAGCCCAGCTCCGCGGCGGCGGCGAGATCCCAGTGTGCGCTGTGATAGTCCTGCACGGCACGGGCGTATTCGCGCAGCTTTTCACGGCCGACCAGATAGGTGTCGGCCATCTGGTAGTAGTGGCCGACCCGCGATTCGACCACCGATGGTTCTGCTGCCGTCATCGCGTGCCTAACTCCTATCGGGGGACACCATCAGCAGACCTCCCGCCGGAATCACCGCAGACAGTCCGGAAAGCTGCGCAATCGTGCCCTTGTCGAGGTTGAGTTCCCCGAGATAATGGGCCTTTCCGCGCGGCGTGACGACGGTGATCGCCTCGCCGGGACGGAATGCGCCGGTGATCAGGGCAATATCGTTGTGCTCGGTGGCGCTGACCCATAGCGTGCCGGCGGGCTGTCGCACCAAGACAGTGTCGGCGCCGGAGTCGGCGCGGGCCGGCGGGAAAGGTCCGAACCTGAAACGAGCCGGCCGGCGCCGAAGCTGTGCGCGGTGTCGAGTGGGAAGCCGGTGGTGCCGCCGCCGAGGAGCAGGCGACCGCGACGATCCACATCGCCGCCGCCACCGCTGCGTTAACCCCGCGGCGAGTGCGGTTGTGGGTAACGCAGCTAGACAAAAGGTCTCTTCCTTCTCCACGATTTACGCGCCGCACTTTAGGGAGTAACGAGGATCTTGCAGTGACGTTCGGGATCCGCCAGTTCGTCGAACGCGCGAGCGACCCCCTCCAGGCCGACCTCCCCGGTGATCACCGGGGAAACGTCGATGCGGCCCTCGGCGATCGCGTGCAGCGACTCTGCGAATTCGGCTGGGTCGTAGGCCAGCACGAACTGGACATTGATCTCTTTGGAGATACCGAAAAACGGATGCACGGTATCGGGCTGCATGCACACCCCGGCGACCACGATGCGGCTGCCGGGCGGCACTCTGCGCATCACGTCGTCGATGATTCCGGGTACGCCTACCGCCTCGAAAACCACTCGGGGCGTCACCGCGTCGAACGGGGAACCTTGGGCGGGATCGAACGCCTGGTGTGCTCCCATGGTGATCGCCAACTCGCGTCTCTTCGGGGAAAAATCTGCTGCCGCAATGGACTCCACACCTTTTGCGCACAACGCGGCAATGATGGCAATACCTATCGGACCGCACCCCAACACCAGCGCCTGCTCGTCGCGCGCAATCCCCGACTTGTTGACGGCATGCAGACCGACGGCCATCGGTTCGGTCAGCGCGGCGAACCGAGGGTCCAGACCGTCGGGAACCGCCAGCAGCAGCGGGGCAGCCAACAGCATGCGCTCCGCGTAGCCGCCGACCGTGCTGTTGGAGTAGACGATCGGTTCGAAACCCTTGTCTGACAAGAGAACCGGGATGGATGTGACCAAAGTTCCCGGCCGGTAGGTGTCGGTGTCGGGTCCGGCTTCCAGCACTTCCGCACTGAACTCGTGGCCCATGAAGACGTCGCGGTTCAAATCGACTCCCATGGCGCCCCCCATCTGTTCGGTCAGCGACAGCACCTCGGCGCCGTGGGCAGCGAAATGCAGGTCGGACCCGCAGATTCCGCACACCCGTACCGCGACCAGCACCTGACCCGGGCCGGGCACCGGATCGGGCACGTCGTCGCGGCACACCATGCGCCCGTCGCGCAGGACCGCGGCGCGCATCAGCCCTGCTCGCTTTCGGCTTTGAGTTCGTCGGTGTGCTCGCTGATCGCCTTCACTATCGCCTCCCCGGCTCGGCCCAATAATTGATCCCGCATACCTCGTGCCCAGTCGTGCGATGCGCGCGGCGCCGCCAGTTGTCCCTTGAAATGCGGAATTACTTTGCGCGCGAACAACTCGTAACAGTGATACGTCGCCTGTGGTGAGGCCCAGTCATGGCCGAGCAGCAAGAATGTCCCGAAACCGCCCGAGCGGTCCAGCAGATCCTGGATGTAGCCGATCGCGTCGTCCGCAGTGCCGATACAACAATTGCCTTTGGCTGCATAATCTTCAACGAACTCACGGGGTGACTGTGCACCCTCGACCAGATTTGCCAGCGGGACGAAGCCGGCAGCCCCGAAGTACTTCGCGAAATCCTGTAATCCATAGGTGCAGTCTTCGAGCGCCTGATCTTTGCTGTCGGCGAGATGAACGATGCCAAGCACTCGCCACCCGGCGCGGTCGGGCTCGTCGTGTCCGGCCTTGGCGGCCTGTTCGCGCACGATCTCCCAGGCGTTCTCCAGCGCGGCGTAGCCGCCGGGCACCGACATCGACAGTGACAGCAGCGACGTGCCCAGCGCCCCGGCGAGTCGCGGGCCGGACGGGGAGATCATCGCCGCCGTGGAGATTTCCGGGTACGGCCAGGTGTAGGGCCGGATGTGTAACTGCGCGTCGCGCAGCGCGAACCAGTCGGAGTGGCAGTTAACCCGTTCACCGGGCGCGGCCCGCAACAACGCCAGGATCGCCTCTAAGGATTCCTGCATCATCCGGCGTTGCTCGACCGGGTCGATGCCCATCATGTAGGCATCCGACGGCAAGGCGCCGGGACCGGCGCCGAACATCACCCGGCCCCGGGTCAGATGGTCGAGCAGCACCCAGCGGTCGGCGACCATCAGTGGGTGGTGGTAGGGCAGCGACACGACGCCGGTGCCAAGGCGGATGTGCTTGGTCCGTTCGGCTGCCGCAGCGATGAACACCTCGGGGCAGGCAATCAGCTCGTAGCCGCCGGAGTGATGCTCGCCGAACCAGGCTTCGTCGAACCCGAGGCGATCCAGCGCCACCACCCGTTCCAGGTCGTACTCGAGCGCCACTGTGGGAGACTGACCGGTCGGGTGAAACGGCGTGATGAACACACCGAAGTTCAGCGGACGGTTCATGACAGGGCCAACGTGTCGAGGAAGTCTAGCAGCGCCTCGTTGACCTCTTCGGGGCGTTCCTGCTGCACCCAGTGGCCGGCACCGTCAAGGATCACTTCCCGGTAGGGCCCGCTCACCACCTCGGCAGCGCGGTCGCGGCGGGTGAAGCCCAGCACGGGGTCATCGGCGCCGGCGACGAACAGCGCGGGTGTCCCGATCGTGGGAGCCACCGGGTTGGCCATGATCTCCCAGTTGCGGTCCAGGTTGCGGTACCAGTTCAGACCCCCGGTGAAGCCCGTGCGGGTGAATTCGGCGATGTAGTGGTCGAGTTCTTCGGGGCTGATCCAGTCGGGCAGGCTGTCGGGTTCAGCGAGCCGTTCGACGAAGCCCTGCGGACCCGGCCGGATCATTCGCAGCGCCGCTTCCCGGTCGGTGGGCGGCCGCAGACCGCCCATCATTCGTCGCAGGGTAGTGGCCGCGTCGGCGCCCAGTTCGGCGTCGGCGATTCCGGGCTCCTGGAAATAGAGCATGTAGAAGAAATTTTCGCCGAAAGTCTTGCGGAGCGCCTGCGTCGGCGGTGTCTGGGCGCGCGGCACCGGCGGAACGCTCAGCCCTACCACGGCCGCCACCCGGTCGGGGTGCAGCTGGGCGGTGCTCCACGCCACTACCGCACCCCAGTCGTGACCGACAAACACCGCTTTCTGCGCGCCGACGTCGTCGAGCAGGCCGATCAGATCGGCCGACAGCTCGGCGATGGTGTAGGCGGCGATGGTGTCGGGCCGGCTGGAGCGGCCGTAGCCGCGCTGGTCGGGGGCCAGCACGTGGTATCCGGCTGTGGCCAGCGCGGGAAGCTGGTGTCGCCACGAGTAGGCTAGTTCGGGAAAGCCATGGGCGAGCAGCACTACGGGGGCGCCGCGTTCGCCGGTTTCGCAGGTGTGCAGCAGCACACCGTTGGTGTCGACGCTGCGTTCGATGACGGGGACGGTATCTGGCACGTGTCTCACCAAAGCACACGTCGGGTCCGCCGGGAAGGTCTCCAGGTTCGGCCGGGCTGGCAATCGTCGTCGCGGTAGCCTAGATGTTCGAGCTGCATGTATCGGGGAAGGACCTGGCCGGGCACGGCCGATGATTGATGAACCGGAAAAACGTGATCCGCACGCTCACGGCGATCGCTGTCGTTCTGCTGGTCGGCTGGTCATTCTTCTACTTCAGCGACGATAGCCGCGGCTACAAGCCCGTCGACACGTCAGTGGCGGTGGCCCAGATCAAGGCCGGCAACGTCAAGAGCGCCCAAATCGACGACCGCGAGCAGCAACTGCGGCTGACCCTCAAAAGCGGGAACAGCGAGACCGACGGATCCGACAAGATCATCACCAAATATCCCAGCGGCTACGCCGTGCCGTTGTTCGACGCGTTGAACAGCAAAGACGCCAAGGTCAGCACCGTAGTCAACCAGGGCAACATTCTGGGGTCGCTGTTGATCTATGTGCTGCCGCTGCTGCTGTTGGTCGGCCTGTTCGCGATGTTCTCCCGCATGCAGGGCGGAGCCAGAATGGGCTTCGGCTTCGGCAAATCGCGAGCCAAGCAGCTTTCCAAGGATATGCCCAAGACCACTTTCGCCGACGTCGCCGGCGTCGACGAGGCGGTCGAGGAGCTCTACGAGATCAAAGACTTCCTGCAAAACCCCGCGCGTTACCAGGCCCTGGGCGCCAAGATCCCCAAGGGTGTGCTGCTCTATGGACCACCCGGCACCGGCAAGACCCTGCTGGCCCGCGCGGTCGCCGGTGAGGCCGGGGTGCCGTTCTTCACCATCTCGGGCTCCGACTTCGTCGAGATGTTCGTCGGTGTGGGGGCCTCCCGGGTCCGTGACCTGTTCGACCAGGCCAAGCAGAACAGCCCCTGCATAATCTTCGTCGACGAGATCGACGCGGTGGGCCGCCAGCGCGGCGCCGGTCTGGGCGGCGGGCACGACGAGCGCGAGCAGACGCTCAACCAGTTGCTGGTCGAGATGGACGGGTTCGACCCGCGGGCCGGCGTCATCTTGATCGCGGCCACCAACCGGCCCGACATTTTGGATCCTGCGCTGCTGCGGCCCGGTCGCTTCGACCGCCAGATCCCGGTATCCAATCCGGACCTGGCCGGCCGCAAGGCGATTTTGCAGGTCCATGCCAAGGGCAAGCCGATGGCGCCCGACGCCGACCTCGATGGGCTGGCCAAACGCACCGTCGGCATGACCGGTGCCGATCTGGCCAACGTCATCAACGAAGCGGCACTGTTGACCGCCCGGGAGAACGGCACCGTGATCACCGGCGCAGCCCTGGAGGAGGCGGTGGACCGGGTGATCGGCGGTCCGCGCCGCAAGGGCCGGATCATCAGCGAGCTGGAAAAGAAAATCACCGCCTACCACGAGGGCGGGCACACCCTGGCGGCCTGGGCGATGCCCGACATCGAGCCGATCTACAAGGTGACGATCCTGGCCCGCGGCCGCACCGGCGGCCATGCGGTGGCCGTGCCGGAAGAGGACAAAGGCTTGCGCACCCGGTCGGAGATGATTTCGCAGCTGGTGTTCGCGATGGGTGGTCGCGCCGCCGAGGAGCTGGTGTTCCGCGAGCCCACGACGGGGGCGGTGTCCGATATCGAGAAGGCCACGCAGGTCGCTCGCGCGATGGTCACCGAGTTCGGGATGAGTTCGCGGCTGGGTGCGGTCAAGTACGGCACCGAACACGGTGACCCGTTCCTGGGCCGCACGATGGGTACCCAGCCGGACTACTCGCACGAAGTGGCCCGCGAAATCGACGAGGAGATCCGCAAGCTCATCGAAGCCGCGCACACCGAGGCCTGGGAGATCCTCACCGAGTACCGCGACGTACTGGACGTCCTGGCCGGCGAACTGCTGGAAAAGGAGACCCTGCACCGCGCGGAGTTGGAGGCAATCTTCGTCGACGTGGAAAAGCGGCCGCGGCTGACCATGTTCGACGACTTCGGCGGCCGTATTCCGTCGGACAAGCCGCCGATCAAAACTCCCGGCGAGTTGGCGATCGAGCGCGGGGAACCGTGGCCCAAGCCCGCCCCCGAGCCTGCGTTCAAGGCCGCCATCGCCCGGGCGACCGCCGAGGCGGCGAGCACAGAGGGTGATCGGGGCACCAACGGCGCCAACGGCTCGCACGCGGTACCGGCCGGCTATGGCTCTCATCCCGGCCGCGATGCTGCTGCGCCGCAAACCCGGACCCAGCCCGACTACGGTGCACCGGCCGGCTGGCGCGCGCCGGGGTGGCCACCGCCACCGCAGCCGCCGGGCTACTGGTATCCGCCGCCGACGCAGCCGCCGGCGTACTGGCCGCCGCCCCCGCCGCAACGTCAGTACGCGGGTCAGCCGGGCCACCCGTATCCTCCTTACGAGCCGCCTCAGCCACCTGGTTCGCCGGCATCGGGGGCCGGCCCGTCGCCCGACCAGCAAGCCGGAGACTCCGGCCGATCCGACCCGCCCGCGCACGATTGAGACAACGGAGGCTTCATGGTGCAGCCGAATTCCCGGACGGCCATCCTGGGCACACCGGTGTTCGACCAGGCGCGCGCCGAAGCCGCGATCCGGGAGCTTCTGCTCGCGGTCGGTGAGGATCCGGACCGCCATGGCCTGGAGGACACTCCGGCGCGGGTCGCTCGCGCTTACCGGGAAATGTTCGCCGGGCTCTACACCGACCCCGACACCGTGCTGAACACCACCTTTGACGAGCAGCATGACGAGCTGGTGATGGTCAAACAGATCCCGCTGTACTCCGTTTGCGAGCACCATCTGGTGTCTTTCCACGGTGTCGCCCATGTCGGCTACATCCCCGGGAACGACGGCCGGGTGACCGGGCTGTCCAAAATCGCCCGGCTGGTAGATCTCTATGCCAAGCGCCCCCAGGTGCAGGAGCGGCTCACCTCCCAGATCGCCGACGCCCTGACGCGCAAACTCGACCCGCGCGGCGTCATCGTCGTCATTGAGGCCGAGCACCTGTGCATGGCGATGCGCGGAGTGCGCAAGCCCGGCGCGATCACGACCACCTCGGCGGTTCGCGGCCTGTTCAAGACTAACCAGGCATCGCGGGCCGAGGCGCTCGAACTGATCTTGCGCAAGTGACCACGACACGTGTGCGCGTCGTCGGGGTGGTGAACGTCACCGACGACTCGTTTTCGGACGGCGGACGCTACCGCGACTCTGACAGCGCCGTCGAGCACGGGTTGGCGCTGGCCGCCGAGGGCGCGGCGATCATCGACGTCGGCGGCGAATCGACCCGGCCCGGCGCCGTCCGCGTCGAGCCGAACGTCGAAATCGGTCGCGTGGTTCCTGTCGTCAAAGCGCTTGCGGCAGAAGGTATTACGGTCAGTATCGATACCATGCACGCGGATGTGGCGCGGGCGGCGCTCGACAGTGGCGCCAAGGTCGTCAACGACGTGTCCGGCGGGCGGGTCGATCCGCACATGGCGCCGCTGCTGGCCGAGGCGCAAGTGCCGTGGGTGCTGATGCACTGGCGATCGGTGGCAGCTGACCAGCCGCACCGGGTGCCGCGGTATCGGGATGTCGTGGCCGAGGTGCGCACCGAGCTGCTCGCGTGCGCCGACGAGGCAATGAGCGCGGGCGTCGACCCGGCGAAGCTGATCATCGATCCCGGCCTGGGATTTGCCAAGACCGGTCAACATAACTGGGCGCTGCTGCACGCGCTGCCCCGGCTGGTCTCGACCGGTTTCCCGGTACTGGTGGGAGCGTCCCGCAAACAGTTTCTCGGCACGTTGCTGGCTGGTTCCGACGGCGTGGCGCGACCGCCCGCCGGACGTGAGACGGCCACCGCGGTGATCTCCGCGCTGGCTGCGCTGAACGGAGTGTGGGGTGTGCGGGTGCACGACGTCCGGGCGTCGGTCGATGCGCTCAAGGTCGTGGAGGCTTGGGCCGATGGCTGATCGAATCGAGTTGCGTGGCTTGACGATTCACGGGCGGCACGGGGTCTTCGACGCCGAGCGCGCCAACGGGCAGGACTTCGTCGTCGATATCACCGTGTGGATCGACCTGCTCGACGCCGCCGCCAGCGACGACCTGGCGGACACCTATGACTACGCCGTGCTGGCCCAGCGGGCCGCCGATATTGTCTCGGGTCCGCCGCGCAACCTCATCGAAACAGTTGCCGGGGCGATCGCCGACGACATCATGAATGACGACCGGGTGCATGCCGCCGAAGTGACGGTGCACAAACCCCAGGCACCCATCCGGCAGGCCTTCGCCGACGTGGCGGTGGTGGCGCGGCGGTCCCGGCGCGGGGGCCGTGGTGCGGTGATGCCGGCGTGGCCGGGATCGAGGAGCGGCGCTGATGACCCGCGACGACGACGATGATGCCGGCGTGGCCGGGATCGAGGAGCGGCGCTGATGACCCGCGACGACGACGATGATGCCGGCGTGG
>NZ_VYIK01000001.1:0-36643 GCF_008709575.1 Mycobacterium sp. | reverse complement strand
CGTGGCCGGGATCGAGGAGCGGCGCTGATGACCCAAGCCGTGCTGTCAATCGGTTCGAACCTCGGTGACCGGCTGGTCCGGCTGCAATCGGTGCTTAACCGGCTCGGCGACACGGTAGAGGCGGTTTCGCCGGTCTACGAGACGGCCGCCTGGGGCGGGGTCGAACAGGGACCGTTCCTCAACGCGGTGTTGATCGCCGAGGACCCCACGCGCGATGGCTTCGGGTGGTTGCGCTTAGCTCAGGACATGGAAAAGGCCGCCGACCGGGTGCGGGGCGAACGCTGGGGTCCACGCACCCTCGATGTCGACGTGATCGCCTGCTACCGCGACGGCAGGGAAGTGTTCTGCCGTGACGACAGCTTGACGCTGCCCCATCCGCTGGCTCATCGACGGGCTTTCGTCATGGTGCCGTGGCTGGCCGTCGACCCGAATGCAACGCTGACGGTGGCAGGAGAGCGACGAGCCGTCAGCACATGGCTGGCCGAGCTGGATCCTGCGGAGCGCGCCGGCGTGCGAATGACTGATTTGGTGCTCCGCCGCAACCGTCGGGACGCTGATGGGGCCGACCCGCAAACGTGACCTGATGGCCGCGGTGATCGGCGCTGCGGCCGTCGGTTTTCTGCTGGTGGTGCAGCTGTACCGGTGGTTCCCGCCGATCACGGTGTGGACGGGGCTGCCGCTGTTCGGCATCGCCGTGGCGGAGGCGATGTGGGCTCGTTATGTGCGGACCAAAATCAACGCCGGCGAGATCGGCGACGGCCCGGGCTGGCTGCATCCGCTCGCGGTGGCTCGCAGTCTGCTGGTCGCCAAGGCGTCGGCCTGGGTCGGCGCGCTGGTTCTGGGGTGGTGGGTCGGTGTGCTGGTGTACCTGCTGCCGCGGCGATCGTGGCTTCGAGTCGCCGGGGAGGACACAGCCGGTGCGGCGGTGGCGGCCCTCAGCGCGCTGACTTTGCTTGCTGCCGCACTATGGCTCCAGCATTGCTGTAAGTCGCCCCAGGATCCGACTGAGCACGGCGAGGTCACCAGAACTTAGGCTCCCCGGCAGAGGCAATTGGTACGGCTGAGAATCGCCGGATTGCGGCGACACGTGCAGTGAACTCGGGCCGGTACAGTTCAGACCATGACCGTTCTGTCCCGCGGCGCCCGGGTCCGGCGCGGCGGCCGCAGGCCGGGTTGGCTGCTGTTGACGACGTTGCTGGTGCTGGCCATCGCGGCCAGTTCCGCGTTAGTTTTCACCAACCGGGTGGAGCTTCTCAAACTCGCGGTGATCCTGGCCTTGTGGGCCGCCATCGGCGCGGCGTTCGTGTCGGTGATCTACCGTCGGCAAAGCGATTGGGATCAGGCCCGGGTGCGCGACCTCAAGCTGGTCTACGACTTGCAACTGGATCGCGAAATCTCAGCCCGCCGTGAGTACGAGCTGACCGTGGAATCGCAGCTGCGCCGCGAGCTGGCCTCGGAGCTCAGTGCCCAGGCTGCAGATGAAGTGGCGGCGCTGCGGGCGGAGTTGGCGGCGCTGCGCACCAACTTGGAGATTTTGTTCGACGCCGAACTCGCGCAGCCACCGGCGCTGGAATTCGACCGCGCGAGCGCGCGCAGCCACAGCGACTGGGATCGAGACAGCCGGCGCCGCGATGATCGGGTCAGTCGGGTCACCGCGGTGCGGGCCGAGGAACCCGGCCGGGCCGAAGACACCTCGATCATCGACGTGCCTGAGGAACCGCTCGTACCGCCGCCACCTCCGGGCGGCCACGCGTATCAGGGCCCCGAGGAGGCGTCGCGCGGTGCCGACACGTACCCGCCGCCGTGGGCGCAACCCGGCGGGAGATGGGCGCCCCCGGAGCGGCAATCCGAACCCCCGCCGCAGCATCAGCGGCCATCGTGGGCGAAGCCCGATGAGCCGCCCCGGCATCGACCGCCGGCCGCGGACTGGCAGCCGGCCGGCGCTGACGGGCTGTGGCTGCCGCCCGGGGTAGCAGCGAGCGACTATGCCGGCAAAGCACCCGATAGCTCCGCCGATGTCGGCCAGAGTGCCACCATGACGAGCGAGCCGAAGCTGGCGGCGCCCCCACCGGCTGAGCGGCGGGGCCGGCATTCCGTGCCGGCAGAGCCGGGGCCGGCGATGCCACCACCGGCAGAGCCGGTAGCCCGGCACCGCGGCGCCGACAGTCCCGCAGATCCCGGTGGACTGCACGCCGGCGGCGAGTCGGTCGCCCAACTGCTGGCGCGGCTACAAGCCGATTCGGCCGAGGGCGGTCGACGGCGACGCCACGCCCAGTGAGCAAAACCACGTAGCGACTGGCACCGTCACCGCGGGACGGTCGCCGCGGTAGAGTCGACGTGACCGTCCGGTACCCGCAGCGCGGGACTGGAACGAACCCCGGAACCAACGAGCGAACGTGCGAGGGTCGTCTGCGATGGTGCAGTTCGACGGGCTGCGCCCGGCCCGGCTGAAGGTGGGCATCATCTCCGCCGGCAGGGTCGGCAGCGCCCTGGGGGCTGCGCTGGAGCGGGTCGACCATGTCGTGGTGGCGTGCAGCGCCGTCTCCGGGGCCTCCCGGCGGCGGGCGCGGCGCCACCTGCCCGACACGCCAATAGCTCCGGTCCCCGAGGTCGCTGCCAGCGCTGAATTGCTGCTGTTGGCCGTGCCCGACACCGAATTGCCGGGGCTGGTCGCCGGGCTGGCCGCCACCGGGGCGGTGCGGCCGGGGACCATCGTCGCCCATACCTCGGGCGCCAACGGCGTCGATGTGCTGGCACCGCTGGCGGGGCACGATCGCATAGTGCTGGCCATTCACCCCGCGATGACGTTCACCGGTTGCGACGAGGATGTCAACCGCTTGGCCGATGCGTGCTTCGGGATCACGGCGGCCAGCGACGTCGGTTACGCGATCGCACAGTCACTGGTGTTGGAGATCGGCGGCGAGCCATTCCGGGTCACCGAAGATGCGCGCAGGCTCTACCACGCCGCACTCTCGCATGCCGGCAACCACGTCGTCACGCTGCTCGGTGACGCGCTGGACGCGATCCGTGCCGCGTTGTCGGGCCGGGAGCTGCTTGGCCAACAGCTCGTCGACGACCAGCCCTGCGGCCTGGCCGAGCGCATCGTGGGCCCGCTGGTGCGGGCAGCGCTGGAGAACGCTTTGCAACGCGGGCAGTCTGCTCTCACCGGTCCGGTGGCCCGCGGTGACGCGGATGCAGTCGGCGGCCACCTGGCGGCACTGAGGTCGGTCGATGCGCAGCTGGCCGAGGCCTACCGGGTGAATGCGTTACGCACCGCCCAGCGCGCCCACGCCCCCGCCGACGTCATGGAAGCGCTGGCGCCGTGATCGACGTCCGCAAGCCCACCTTTAGCGCGGGTGAGCTCAACGTGTACTCGGAGCCGCGCGACGTCACCGATGTCAGCCGCGCGCTGAGCCATACCGGGCGGCGGGTGATGCTGGTGCCGACCATGGGCGCTTTGCACGCGGGACACCTGGCCCTGGTGCGTGCTGCCACAAGGGTGCCCGGCTCAGTGGTCGTGGTGTCGATCTTCGTCAACCCGCTGCAGTTCGGTGCTGATGAAGACCTCGACACCTACCCGCGCGACATCGACACCGACCTCGCATTGCTGCGCGAGGCAGGCGTTGACATCGTTTTCACGCCGACCGAAGCGGCGATGTATCCACACGGTCTGCGCACCACGGTGCATCCTGGCCCGTTGGGATCTGAACTCGAAGGCGCCGCCCGTCCGAACCATTTCGCCGGCATGCTGACGGTGGTGCTCAAACTGCTGCAGATTGTGCGTCCCGAACGCGTGTTTTTCGGCGAGAAGGATTATCAACAGCTGGTGTTGGTGCGCCAGATGGTCGCCGACCTCAACGTCGGCGTGCAGGTAGTCGGTGTGCCGATCGTGCGCGAAAACGACGGGCTGGCAATGTCTTCCCGTAACCGATACCTTGAACCCGCGCAGCGCGAATTGGCCTCGACGTTGTCGGCGTCTCTGCTGGCCGGTAGGCACGCCGCGCCGGTGGGCGCTGACGCCGCGCTGGCGGCCGCCCGTGCCGTGCTGGCGCAAGCCCCCGCGATCGACGTGGACTACCTGCAGGTGCGCGACCCCTGCCTCGGACCGGCGCCGGCCAAGGGTCCGGGCCGGCTGCTGATCGCGGCCCGACTGGGCACGACCAGACTCCTCGACAACATCCCGATAGAAATCGGTGCCACCCACCGCGCCGACCCTCAGTTACCCCTCGGATAGCAGCGAACCCTGGAGAAATCATGTTGCGGACAATGCTCAAGTCGAAGATCCACCGGGCAACCGTCACCCAGGCGGATTTGCACTACGTAGGCTCGGTGACCATCGACGCCGATTTGATGGATGCCGCCGACTTGCTGGAGGGCGAGCAGGTCACCATCGTCGATATCGACAACGGCTCCCGACTGGTCACCTACGCCATCACCGGCGAGCGGGGCAGCGGTATCATCGGAATCAATGGTGCTGCAGCGCATCTGGTTCATCCAGGTGATCTGGTGATCCTGATCGGCTATGCGATCATGGAAGACTCCGAGGCTCGCGCATATCGTCCGCGGATCGTGTTCGTCGACGCCGCCAACCGGCCCGTCGACGTTGGCGCAGATCCGGCGTACGTACCCGGCTTGGATACTGCTGAAGCCGCCGAGCTCCTTTCTCCGCGGTAGCTGTGCTCCTCGCAATCGACGTCCGCAACACCCACACCGTCGTAGGGCTGCTTACCGGATCCAAAGAGCATGCGACAGTGGTGCAGCAGTGGCGGATACGTACCGAAGCCGAAGTCACCGCCGACGAACTGGCGTTGACCATCGACGGCCTGATCGGTGAGGATTCCGAGCGGCTCACCGGCGCCGCGGCGCTGTCCACCGTCCCGTCGGTGTTGCACGAGGTGCGGCTGATGCTCGAGCAATACTGGCCCGCGATACCACGTGTGCTGATCGAGCCCGGCGTGCGTACCGGCATCCCATTACTGGTCGACAATCCCAAAGAGGTGGGCGCCGACCGGATCGTGAACTGCCTGGCTGCCTTCCACAAATTCGGGACCGCGGCCATCGTGATCGACTTCGGGTCGTCGATCTGCGTCGATGTGGTGTCGGACAAAGGTGAATTTCTCGGTGGGGCCATCGCGCCGGGCGTGCAGGTGTCCTCCGACGCCGCCGCGGCGCGATCGGCGGCGCTGCGCCGTGTCGAACTGACCCGGCCCCGCTCGGTGATCGGCAAGAACACCGTCGAGTGCATGCAGGCCGGCGCCGTGTTCGGGTTCGCCGGACTGGTCAGTGGTTTGGTGCAGCGGATCCGCGACGACGTGCCCGGCTTCGCCGACGACGTCACGGTGGTTGCCACCGGTCACACCGCACCGTTGCTGTTGGCCGAACTGGACTGTGTGGACCACTACGACCAGCACCTGACCCTGCACGGGCTGCGGCTGGTGTTCGAACGCAACCGGGACAACCAGCGCCGGCTCAAGACCGCACGCTGAAGTCCCCGGCCGCGTAACCAACGACGCGTTGGTGCGCTCATCTAAGCTGGCAGGTCGTGAACAGCGCCGACGCAGATATCCCCGAGCAGTTCCGGATCCGCCGGGAAAAGCGCAGTCGGCTGTTGGCAGAGGGCCGCGACCCCTACCCGGTCGTTGTGGACCGCACCCACACGCTTGGCGAGATCCGTGCCCGCTACCGCGACCTGCCTGCGGACTCGAGCACCGGCGAGATCGTCGGCATTGCCGGGCGGGTGATCTTCCTGCGCAATTCGGGCAAATTGTGCTTTGCGACGCTGCAGGACGGCGACGGCACCCGGTTACAGGTCATGGTCAGCCTGGCCGGGGTGGGGCAAGAGGCTCTCGACGCGTGGAAAGCCGACGTCGATATCGGTGACATCGTCAGCGTGCACGGGGAGGTGATCAGCTCGCGTCGCGGCGAGTTGTCGGTGCTCGGGGACTCCTGGCAGATGGCGTCGAAGGCCTTACGGCCGCTGCCGGTCGCGCATAAGGAGATGAATGAGGAATCACGGGTGCGGCAACGTTATATCGACCTGATTGTCCGCCCGCAGGCCCGTACGGTGGCCCGCCAGCGCATCGCCGTTGTCCGCGCGATACGGGCGGCGCTGGAGCAGCGCGGATTTGTTGAAGTCGAGACCCCGATGCTGCAGACAGTGCCCGGCGGTGCGGCAGCCCGTCCGTTCCGCACCCACTCCAACGCCCTCGACATTGATCTCTACCTGCGTATTGCCCCGGAACTGTTCCTGAAGCGCTGCGTCGTCGGTGGCTTTGACAAGGTCTTCGAACTTAATCGCGTGTTCCGAAACGAAGGCGCCGACTCCACGCATTCACCGGAATTTTCCATGCTGGAGACCTACCAGGCCTACGGAACGTACGACGATTCGGCCGTGGTGACCCGCGAGCTTATTCAGCAGGTAGCGGATGAGGCCATCGGTACGCGACAACTCCCGCTGCCCGACGGCAGCGTCTACGACATTGACGGAGAATGGCCCTCGATTGGAATGTATCCATCGCTATCCGATGCGCTGGGCGACGAGATTAGCCCTGGTACGCCGGTTGGGCGATTGCGCGCAATCGCCGGCCGGCTTGGCGTCGAGATACCGAGCGACCGCGGCTATGGCCATGGCAAACTGGTCGAGATACTGTGGGAGCACACTGTGGGCGCCAGGCTGATCGCACCCACGTTTGTGCGGGACTTCCCCGTTGAGACAACGCCGTTGACCCGGCAGCATCGCAGCATCCCCGGTGTCACCGAAAAATGGGATCTCTATCTGCGCGGGGTTGAACTCGCCACGGGATACTCCGAATTAGTCGACCCGGTCGTGCAGCGGGAGAGATTCGAGACGCAGGCCCGCGCGGCATCCGCCGGCGACGATGAGGCGATGGTGCTCGACGAGGATTTCTTGGCCGCGTTGGAGTATGCGATGCCGCCGTGCACGGGGACCGGAATGGGCGTCGATCGGTTGTTGATGGCTTTGACTGGCCTGTCAATTAGAGAGACAGTTTTGTTCCCGATTGTTCGCCCGCACGCCCAGTGAAGTGCTTCGTGGTTACCGTGTTGAATACCGCGCGCTTTTATGGCAGATTGGTCACGGGGAGTTCAATCCAACCAGCACTCCAAGTGCCAGGAAAGAAGTTGAGGGTGCGCTAATGGCAAAGAAGGTTACCGTCACCTTGGTCGATGATTTCGACGGTGAAGGCGCCGCCGACGAAACGGTCGAATTTGGTCTCGACGGCGTGACCTACGAGATTGATCTTTCGGCCAAGAATGCCACGAAACTGCGCAACGACCTGAAGCAATGGGTTGAGGCCGCGCGTCGGGTCGGCGGTCGTCGACGGGGACGTGCAAGCACGGGCCGCGGCCGCGGCGCCATTGATCGCGAGCAGAGCGCGGCGATCCGCGAATGGGCGCGTCGCAACGGGCACAATGTCTCGACCCGGGGACGTATCCCCGCCGACATCATCGACGCATTCCACGCCGCGACCTGACATCTCCGGCAACTTTCGCTGGTGGCGAACTGATCGCCCGTCTGGGCGGGAAGCGACCCGGCGCTTTTCGGTGTTGCACTGATGCAGCTGCGCAGATAACCACCGCACAGTAGGAACCCCGGCCAGCCGCCCATTACAGTGGATGGCAGGCACGCGATGTTGTCCGGTGTGCCGATGGTGAGGGAGAGCAGGTAACCGCCGATGTTTGAGAGATTTACCGACCGTGCCCGCAGGGTCGTCGTCTTGGCGCAAGAAGAGGCTCGGATGCTCAACCACAACTACATCGGGACCGAGCACATCCTGTTGGGCCTGATCCACGAGGGGGAAGGTGTCGCGGCCAAGTCGCTGGAGTCGCTGGGAATCTCGCTGGAAGGCGTCCGCAGCCAGGTCGAGGAGATCATCGGCCAGGGCCAGCAGGCGCCGTCGGGGCATATCCCGTTCACTCCGCGGGCCAAGAAGGTCCTCGAGCTGAGCCTGCGGGAGGCGTTGCAGCTCGGCCACAACTACATCGGCACCGAGCACATTCTGCTTGGCTTGATTCGAGAAGGCGAGGGCGTCGCCGCCCAGGTGCTGGTCAAACTCGGTGCTGAGCTCACCCGGGTGCGACAGCAGGTCATCCAGCTGCTCAGCGGCTACCAGGGCAAGGAGACCGCCGAGGCCGGAACGGGGGGGCGCGGCGGCGAGTCGGGCAGCCCGTCGACGTCGCTGGTGCTCGACCAGTTCGGCCGTAACCTGACCGCAGCTGCGATCGAGGGCAAGCTCGACCCGGTCATCGGCCGGGAAAAGGAAATCGAGCGGGTCATGCAAGTGCTCTCCCGCCGTACCAAGAACAATCCGGTGCTGATCGGTGAGCCCGGCGTGGGCAAGACCGCGGTGGTCGAGGGCCTGGCACAGGCCATCGTGCACGGTGAAGTGCCCGAGACGCTCAAGGACAAGCAGCTCTACACGCTGGACCTGGGATCCTTGGTGGCCGGCTCGCGCTATCGCGGCGACTTCGAGGAACGCCTCAAGAAGGTGCTCAAGGAGATCAACACCCGCGGCGACATCATCTTGTTCATCGACGAGCTGCACACCCTGGTGGGCGCCGGTGCCGCCGAGGGCGCGATCGACGCAGCGTCGATTCTCAAACCGAAGCTGGCTCGCGGTGAGCTGCAAACAATCGGCGCCACTACCCTCGACGAGTACCGTAAGTACATCGAAAAGGACGCCGCCCTGGAGCGTCGATTCCAGCCGGTGCAGGTCGGCGAGCCCACCGTGGAGCACACCATCGAGATCCTCAAGGGTCTGCGCGACCGCTACGAGGCACACCACCGGGTGTCGATCACCGACGCGGCCATGGTGGCCGCCGCTACGCTGGCCGACCGCTACATCAACGATCGCTACCTGCCGGACAAGGCCATCGACCTGATCGACGAGGCGGGTGCGCGGATGCGGATCCGCCGGATGACCGCGCCGCCCGACCTGCGCGAGTTCGACGAAAAGATCGCCGAGGCCCGCCGGGAGAAGGAGTCCGCGATCGACGCTCAGGACTTCGAGAAGGCGGCCAGCCTGCGCGACCGGGAAAAACAACTGGTGGCTCAGCGCGCAGAGCGGGAGAAGCAGTGGCGCTCCGGCGATCTCGATGTGGTCGCCGAAGTCGACGACGAACAGATCGCCGAGGTGCTCGGTAACTGGACCGGTATCCCGGTGTTCAAGCTCACCGAGGCCGAGACCACCCGGCTGCTGCGCATGGAAGAGGAGCTGCACAAGCGGATCATCGGGCAAGAGGATGCCGTGAAGGCTGTTTCCAAGGCCATCCGTCGTACTCGCGCCGGGCTGAAGGACCCCAAGCGCCCGTCCGGTTCGTTCATCTTCGCCGGCCCCTCGGGGGTGGGCAAGACCGAACTGTCCAAGGCGCTGGCCAACTTCCTGTTCGGCGACGACGACGCGCTGATCCAAATCGACATGGGCGAGTTCCACGACCGGTTCACCGCGTCGCGGCTGTTCGGCGCGCCGCCCGGATACGTCGGCTACGAGGAGGGCGGCCAGCTTACCGAGAAGGTGCGGCGCAAGCCGTTCTCGGTGGTGCTGTTCGACGAGATCGAGAAGGCGCATCAGGAGATCTACAACAGCTTGTTGCAGGTGCTCGAGGACGGCCGGCTCACCGACGGGCAGGGACGCACGGTCGACTTCAAGAACACCGTGCTGATCTTCACCTCGAACCTGGGCACCGCCGACATCTCCAAGGCGGTCGGCCTGGGTTTCACCCAGGGCGGCGGCGAGAACGATTACGAGCGGATGAAGCAGAAGGTCAACGACGAGCTGAAGAAACACTTCCGGCCGGAGTTTCTCAACCGTATCGACGACATCATCGTCTTCCACCAGCTGACGCACGACGAGATCATCCGGATGGTCGACCTGATGATCGGCCGGGTGGAAACACAGCTCAAGAGCAAGGACATGGCGCTGGTGCTGACCGACAAGGCCAAAGCGCTGCTCGCCAAGCGCGGCTTCGACCCGGTGCTCGGTGCCCGCCCGCTGCGGCGCACCATCCAGCGCGAAATCGAGGACGCACTGAGCGAGAAGATCCTCTTCGAAGAGGTCGGACCGGGTCAGATCGTGACAGTCGATGTCGACAATTGGGACGGCGAAGGCTCCGCCGAGGATGCGGTGTTCACGTTCACCGGAACCCGCAAGCCGGCCGAGCCGGTCGACTCGGGTCTGGCCCGCGCCGGCGCCCACAGCGCAGGTGGTCCCACCGCGCGCTAGCGATGCCGGCAAGTGCAGACCGGCAGGCAAAACCTTAATTTTTGATGAGCGTTATCTGTGGGTTTTGCATCCCCCAAACCTAGAAGTCCGTTAAGATACGGCCGCATCTGGGGTTTGGAGGGATATGCGGCGCAGGAGTAGGGCGTATATCGCCACGGGCGTGGTTGCGGTTGTCGCAAGTCAGATTGCTGTTGGCGCCAGCCCGAGGCAGATTCCCGGCAGCCGCCACCAGCTGTCCGAGCCCCACCCGCCGGCCGTCAGATTGGTCTCCGATACCTCCGAGATCTTCACGCCCTATGCCGATCTCTTCCACAACACCGTCAGCAATCTGAGCGCCCTGGGTCAGGAGTCCACCGGGTGGTTGGACGTGCTGACCTACGTCCTTGCCCATCCCGGCGGATCACTGGATCGCCTGCCCGACGTCGTCGATCTCTTGACGACCGTCACGCCGGACATCAGCACCGATTTCTCGTCGCCGCCCGCGCACATTTCTGCGGAGCTGCCACCGCTGCCCGCGCTCCTTCTCGCCGGAGTCGGTCCCGGAGTCGACGTCGCCAACGCCATCCATGAGATCGCTCCACAGCTCGTCGACTTCAGCGATCCCGCGCGCATGTTCGCGGCGCTGGTCGACTCCCCGGCGATCCTGGTGAACGCCGCCCTCAACGGACGCGACTCCATCGACCTGCTCGTTGCAGACGTCCCCGCCTTCAACGGCATCCTCGTCCCGGTTCAGACCCTCGACACCCAGGTCGACGCGGAACAGGTGCTGAATGCCCTCGGCGTGGGCGACCAGACCGTCGTCGACATCCTCGACCACCTCGGTCTGGCCGACCAGCCGGTGGCCAACCTGGTGAACGCATTACTCGATGCCGTGGGGCTGGGCAGCCAAACCCCGATCGACCTGCTCGACAAACTCGGCCTCGCCGACCGGCCGCTGTCCACACTGGCGGCTACCCTGCTCGACGCGCTGGGCGTGGGCAACCCGACCGTCGGTGAGATCGCCGACAGGGTCGGCCTGGGCGACCTGTCGGCGGCGGATCTGGCGGTCAAGCTCCTCGATGCGCTGGGCATCGGCGGCCTGACCGGCTCCGATCTGGTCGACCGGTTCGGCCTGGGGGACTACACGGCCGGCGGGCTGCTGGTCGCCCTGCTCAACGCTCTGGACCTGGGCCAGCAGACCCCAGTCGGGCTGCTCGACGCCATCGGACTCGGCGATGTGAGCGTGGGCACGGTGCTGGCCGCTACGCTGGCCGGCGCCGGCCAGGGCGACCTGACCGTCAACGGCCTGTTCGACGCGATGGGTCTAGGCGACATCACCGTAGAAGACGTCGTCAACGCCGCCAACCTCGGGGATGTTTCGCTGGAAACCATCCTGACCAATCTCGGCTTCGGCGGCCTCACTGCTGGCGACTTGGTGACAGCGTCCGGCGGTAAGCCGCTCAATCCGCTGGTGGGCAGCATAGGTATTGTCCCCCAGTTGGGTTCGGACACCATCGACGACATCCTCAGGGACAAAGGTCTGGCCGACCAAACCCTGGGTGATCTGCTCGGCGGCGACGACAAGATCAGCAACCTGCTGGAATCGTCGTTCCCCACCACGCTGAGCGACCTGCTCACCGCGCAGGGCTACGGTGACACGACGCTGGCCGCGTTGGTGGGCCAATCGGGTTTGACCGATATCACCCTGGACTCGCTGCTGACCAGCCTGGGCCTCAACGACACCAGCCTGGCCGCGCTGGTCGGCCAGAGCGCTCTGGCCGACGTCACCGTGAGCTCGCTGCTGGCCAACACCGACATCGGCAACACCCAGCTGGATGCCCTGCTTGGGCAGCTGTTCGGCACCGCGACGCTGGGCTCGGCGCTGACCGATCTCGGCCTCGGCGACACCGATCTCAGCGGGTTGGTCGACAAGTTTTTGGGCACCACGACGCTGGAATCACTACTGGGTGATTTCGGCAGCAAGACGCTGGACACGCTGCTGACCGAGGCGGGTCTCGCCGATGTCGGCCTGCTCGACATCCACGCCGGAGATTTCGCCGGCGCGGTGCCCGAGCTGCTCTCCGCCTTGCCCGACCAGATCCTGCAAGCATTGAGCCAGCAACCACCGGCCCAGCAATCGGCGGTCAGCCTGGCCGCGGGCGCATCGGGCCTGTTCGCTCCCTATGAGGAGCTGTTCACCAACACGGCTGACAACCTCAAGGCCCTGAGTGCCGACTCCGGGCTCGCGACGCTGCTGACACAGCTGGTCACCCATCCGGGCCAGTCCCTGGCGCACCTGCCGGATGCGGTCAGCCTGTTGACCATGGTGGGGCCCGAGATCAGCACCCGGGTATTCCCCTTGCCCTCGCTGATCTCCACTGAGCTCCCGCCCTGGCTCAGCCTCAACCTCGCCGAGCTCGGACCCCTGGTGACCGGCGTCGACGCGCTCGGTGACGTCATCGCCCAGGCCACCGATTTCGCCGAACCGATGGACGCTTTCGCCGCGATCATCGGTGCCCCGGCCACGATCCTGGACGCCGTGCTCAACGGCCACGACGTCATCGACGTGTTCGGCATGAACGTCTCCGCCTTCAACGGACTCCTGGTCCCCTCCCAACCCGCGGTCCTCACCGTGGATCTGGGTCAGGTGGTCGACGATTTCGGATTCGGCGACCAGACCCTGTCCGGCCTGTTCCCCTATATCGGGGATCAATCGGTACAAAATTTGCTGATCACCCTGCTCAACAGTGCTGGTATCGGCGATTTGACCCCGGTGGAGCTGCTCGACCAGCTCGGCCTGGCCAACCAGTCGCTGGCCAGCCTGGCGATCACCGGGCTCGATGCCGCAGGCATCGGCAACCCCACCATCACCGGGCTCTTCGAGCAGTCCGGTTACGCCGACCTGACCGTCGGCGGATTGCTCACCGGCCTGTTCGGAAGCGACGAAACCGTCACCGACCTGCTCGACAAGCTGGGCGTCGGTGATCTGACCCTGAACAACGTGGCCGGCTCACTGCTGGGCAGTACCGGCCAACAGACCCCGGCCGCGCTGATCGAAGAATTGCTCGACAAACAGTTCGGTGTCAGCAGCAACGTGGCCCTGGGTGATCTGATCGTCGATGTGCTCCAGAAGCAGGGCCTGAACATGAGTCTCGCCGACGTGCTGAAAAGTCAGGGTCTCAGCGACACGACCGTGGGCGATCTGCTCGCCGGCACGTCCATCGCCGACCAGCCGTTCACCGAATTTCTGTCCGACATCGGTGTCGGCGACCAGACCCTGAAAGAACTCTTCAGCCTCAGCACCGCCGAATGCCTCGGTCTGCCGCTAGTCGGATTGAAGTGCAGCCAGACACTCAACAGCCTGATGGGGCCCAACACCGTGTATGAGACGGTGGCAAACCTGCACAGCGACACCGGCCAAAGCCTGGCCCACGTCACGCTGGGCCAGCTGCTGGCCGCCACCGGGCAATCCGACGAGACGCTGAGCCAGATCATCAACGCCCTGGACCTGTCGACGCCGTTAAGCACCATCTTGGACAACCTGGGCCTCAACAACGTGGATGTGGCCACCGTGCTGACCAACACCCTGGACATCCTCGGGGTGGGCAGCACAACGCTGGACTCTCTATTGGATGACTGGGGTGTGGGCGGTCTGAGCCTGCACACTGTGGTCGACCGGCTGGGCCTCAACGACGTATACGTGCTGACCCTGCTGCAAGACCTGGGCCTGAACAACGTGCACGTCGACGAGGTGCTCGACAGCCTGCTCGGCACCGTGACCCTGGGCTCGGTGTTGACAGATCTGGGCCTGGACAGCCGGGACCTGAACACGGCGGTGGCCAACCTGGGCTTGGAGAACGTGACGGTGGATAAGGTGCTCGGCGAGCTGGGCATCGGCAACATCGACGTGAACACGCTGCTGGTCAATCTGGGGATCTCCGACTACGACGTGTTCCGGCTCGACGTCGGGGATTTCGCCGGTCTGGTGCCGTATCTGGTCAACGACTTCCCCGAACAGCTCGCGGTGGCACTGGGCGCTGTCTAAGACCGACCTAAGACCGACGTCAGCGCACGGGTAACAGCCCGAAGACCTGCTTGGCGATCTGCAGCATCCATCCGGTCACGCGGGGGCCGTGATCGCGCGGCCAGTTCAGCTGGAAGCTGACCACCCAGGGCTGGCCGGTCTTGTCGACGGCGTACCAGCTGAACGTCAGGTCTCCGGGCAGGCCACCGGCCTTCGCGCCGAGGTAGGGCCATCGCTGCCGGTCCAGGTCGAGGCCGGGGACCGCGGCCAGGATCTGCTTGACTGCGGCTGCTTCACCGGCGGCGCCCGCCTGCAGCGCTGCGTGCACCCGGCAGATGTCCTCGGCGCTGCCGTACCACTCGGCGCCGTAATCGGAGGCCGGGGTGTGGGTCCGGGCCGGATCTGGTTGGTAAGGGCGGGAATCCGCCTGCTGCAATAACTCGGCGCGGCCTTGGGGAGTCGCCCGCTTCCATTGCTCGCGCAGATCGGGCTGCCCCCACGCCACCGAGAACAACTCGTACATCGTCGGAAACGGGGTCATGGCGGCCGGATCGTGATGGCCGGCCGCCGCCAGGGCTTGTTCGACGGCGCGGGTGCCCACCTTGGCGATCAGCATGTCGGTGGCCATGTTGTCGCTGGCGGCGATCATCTTCTCGGCGGCGGTTCGAACCGAGATCGCATCGCCGGGGCGCAGATCCAGTCCGGAACCGACCGCCAGGTTCTTGTCGGTGACGGTCAGCTGGTCGTCCCAGGTCATCGTCTGCGCCGTGACCGCGGCAGCCACCGCGTACAGCACGTACAACTTGAATATCGACGCCAGCGGCAACGACCGGGCGGTGTTGGTGCCCGCCACCCGCCGGCAGTGGCCGTCGTCGACCCGGGCGACCTGCCAGGAGTAGCGGGCGCCGGTCTTGCTCAACGTGGCATCCACGTCGTCCCAGGAGGTGATGGGCGGTGTCTGGGTGGTGACGTCGAACCCGTCGACCAAGGTGGCGTCGTCGGTGTGAATCCGGATGGCCTGTTGGGCCCCGTAAGACGTGACCAGATGCAGGGTGGCCGCGCCCGCGCTGAGGTTCACCGCGCTGAGCGTGAACGGGCGATCCCACCACAACTCTTCCATCGTGTGCTCGACGCGCGTGGCCACGCCGGGAGCGGCAAGGGTGCGCACCCCGATCGGGCCGATCGGCCAGTCCGAGTTGAGCATGTCGAGCGTCTGCTGGGCCCGCAGCCCGGGGGGTGTGCGGATGTCGATCCGCACCCCGGTGGCACCGGCCGCGTTTGCCGACGGAGCCCGCGGCGGCGTGTAGCCGCAACCCGCGGCGGCGGCCAGCGTGGCGACGGCAACCGCTACCGCCGCCGGGTGCGGCACCCGGCGGCGGCTACGCCTTCGAGCCGGCGCCGGCAACGTCTAACACAACCTCGAACTCCAGCAGCGACGCCCCGGTCGCCACCGGGTTGGCCCGGTGTCCCGCGTGGGCTTCGATAGCGGGTCCCGATGCCCACGCTTGAAAGGCTTCCTCAGACTCCCACTGGGTGACCACGAAGTAGCGGTCTTCACCCTTGACCGGGCGCAGCAGCTGAAAACCCAGAAAACCCGGCGAGTTCTCGACTGCGTGAGCGCGATGGGCGAATCGTTTCTCCAGTTCGGGTCCGGCGCCGGGCGGCACCTCGATTGCGTTGATCTTCACCACGGGCATGCCGCCAGGCTACCGTGCCCCCTGTGGCTGCCGAACTGTTAACCCCGCGTGGTGGACGGGGAGAGCCGGTGGTGTTGGTGCATGGTCTGATGGGCCGGGGAAGCACCTGGTCGCGGCAGCTGCCGTGGCTGACGCGGCTGGGCGCGGTGTACACCTACGACGCGCCCTGGCATCGCGGCCGCGACGTCGCCGACCCGTACCCGATCAGCACCGAGCGGTTCGTGACCGACCTGGGTGACGCGGTGGCCGCGTTGGGCCGGCCGGTGCGACTGGTTGGCCATTCGATGGGTGCCCTGCACGCATGGTGCCTGGCGGCCGAGTGTCCCGATTTGGTCTCGGCTCTGGTCGTCGAGGACATGGCGCCCGATTTCCGCGGTCGCACCACCGGGCCGTGGGAGCCATGGCTGCGCGACCTGCCGGTCGAATTCGACTCCGCCGATCAGGTAATCGCCGAATTCGGGGAGACTGCCGGACGCTATTTCCTGGATGCCTTCGACCGCACCGCGACCGGTTGGCGATTGCACGGCCACCCCTCGCGGTGGATAGAGATCGCCGCGGAGTGGGGTACCCGGGACTACTGGGCGCAGTGGCAGGCGGTGCGCTCGCCGACGCTGCTCATCGAGGCCGGCAACTCGGTCACACCCGCAGGGCAGATGGTGACGATGAGCGAAACCGGCTATCACAGCAGGTATTTGCGCGTCGCGGAGGCGGGCCACCTGGTGCACGACGAGACGCCACAGGTCTACCGGCAGGCGGTGGAGTCCTTTCTGGCGGCGTCGTAATTCTCTTCCCCGACCAGTGCGAACAGTCCGTCTGTTGTCTGTGTCACCAGTCCGTCGGCGAGCAGGGAATCCAGCGCCCGATCGCGCTGTGCGCTGTTCATCAGCCAGGCCATGTCGAGCTGGGCGCGAGTGACCGGAAAGTCACTGGTGCGCAACACATCCAGCAGCAGACCGCGAACCTGACGATCGGTCCCGGCGTAGCGCTGCGGTCGACGTGCCGGGCGGCCACCGGCAGGGTAACCGGCTTGGCGCCAGTTGCACGCGGTGAGTGGGCACGATCGGCAACCCGGATTGCGCGCGGTGCACACTGTTGCGCCCAGCTCCATCAGAGCGGCCGAAAACTGCTGCGCCGTGCCGTCGTGCGGCAACAACTGCGCAACGTCAGCGTGATCGCGGGCCGGTGACGGCGCGCCGGCGTCGGCGCGGCCATGCACGGCGCGGGCCACCACCCGGCGAACATTGGTATCCACCACCGGCACCGCCTGACCGTAGGCGAAGCACGCCACCGCTCGTGCGGTGTAGGCGCCGACACCGGGAAGCGTCAGCAGGATCTCCACGTCGTCGGGAACCACGTCGCCGTGGTCGCGGGCGATCACGGTGGCGCACTCGTGCAGGCGTTTCGCCCTGCGCGGGTAGCCCAGTTTGCCCCAGGCGCGCAGCACGTCGGCCGGGCTGGCGGCTGCCGTCGCCGACGCGGTCGGCCAGCGCTGCACCCACTCGCGCCAGAGCGGCAGCACCCGGGCCACCGGCGTCTGCTGCAGCATGAACTCGCTGACCAGGATCTGCCAAGCGGTTACCCCGGGCTGACGCCAGGGCAGGTCGCGGCGCACCCGGTGGTACCAGACCAGCAGCTCGGCCGGCGGAATCGTCATCGGCGGGTAGGGCACAATGTGCGCCATGCCCAGTAGCAATCCGACAACCGCCTGGAAGACACTCAAACAGGGTAACGAGCGGTTCGTCGCCGGCAAGCCCGAGCATCCCAGCCAAAGCGTCGAGCATCGGGCCAGCCTGGTCGAGGCGCAGAGGCCGACCGCGGTGGTGTTCGGCTGCGCGGACAGCCGGGTGGCCGCCGAGATCATCTTCGACCAGGGGCTGGGTGACATGTTCGTCGTCAGAACGGCCGGGCACGTCATCGACTCGGCGGTGCTGGGCTCGATTGATTTCGCGGTGACCGTGCTCGGGGTGCCGCTGATCGTGGTCCTGGGCCATGACAGCTGCGGTGCGGTGAAGGCGACCCTGGCCGCTCTCGACGAGGGGGTGCTGCCGGGCGGGCACGTGCGCGACCTGGTCGAGCGGGTGACCCCGTCGATCCTGTTGGGCCGCCGCGAAGGCTTGACCAGAGTCGACGAGTTCGAGGCGCGACATGTGACGGAGACCGGCGCGCAACTGCTGGCCCGGTCATCGGCCATTGCCGAGCGGGTGGGCGCGGGCAGCCTGGCGATCGTGGGTCTGACCTATCAGCTCGCCGATGGGCGGGTGGTGTTGCGCAACCACATCGGCAGCGTCGGTGACGAGGTGTAGCTCGCCGCCGGAGAGGGCGGGCAGCGCGCCCTGAACAGCTCGCCCCGCGACACGCCGACCAGGGTCGCTCGTGTCGGCGTGACCTGGGCTTACCGTGTGATCGTGCTGGATCTGGAACCGCATGGCCCGCTGCCGCCGGAGATCTACTGGCGGCGCAGGGGACTGGCGCTGGGTATCGCGGTCGTGGTGATCGGGATCATCGTCGCGGCGGTTGTGGCTGTGCGCAGCGGCAGTGCCGGCGCGAAGATCACTGCCGCCGACAAGCCGCCGGCCGCGCAGCAACCGTCGGCCGCGCCGGCGGCACAGCCGGAGGTCAAGACGCCGGTGCAGCCGCCGCTGGGGCAGAACCAGTTCCCCACCGAGACGCCGACGGCCGCAGTCCAGCCGCCGCCGGTGCTGAAGGAGGGTGACGACTGTCCGGACTCGACGCTGGCGGTCAAAGGGCTGACCAACCAGCCCCGGTATGTGATCGGCGACCAGCCGAAATTCACGATGGTCGTCACCAACATCGGGCTGGTGGCCTGCAAGCGCGACGTCGGGGCTGCGGTGCTGGCGGCCTATGTGTATTCCCTGGACAACAAGCGGTTGTGGTCCAACCTGGACTGTGCGCCGTCCAACGAGACTCTGGTGAAGATGTTCACGCCGGGCGAGCAGGTCGTCACGTCGGTGACCTGGACCGGGATGGGTTCTGCGCCGCATTGTCCGCTTCCGCGGCCGGCGATCGGGCCGGGCACTTACAACCTGGTCGTCCAGCTGGGTAATCTGCGGTCGGCGCCGGTTCCGTTCATCCTGGCCGCGCCGGCTCCGCCCGCCGCGCCGCCACCCGAGGCGCCGCCCGGTGTGTCGCCGCCCGCCGTCATGCCTGTCCCGGCACCGCTCGGGCCGCCGCCGGGTCCACCGGGCAACTGAGCCTTCGCGGTGCTTCCCCGCGACCGGGCGGCACCCGCGCCTCGTCGCCATTTGACCTCACCTGGTGGGGTCGGCGATCGTCGACTCGGCCAGCTGCGACAGTCCCTCGCGAACATGCCGGGCCCATATCTCGCCGATGCCTTCCACCGACTGCAGGTCGGCGGCGCTGGCTGCCAGCAGCGCCTGCAGCGAGCCGAACTCGCGCACCAAGCGGTCCACGTGGGCGAACTGAAGACGCGGGATGCCCGACAGCGCCCGGTAGCCCCGGACGCTCGTCGCCGAATCCTGGCCTTCGGTCGTCGACGGATACCCGAAAATCCTCGCCAGTGCCGTGCAGTCGAGCAGCTCGGCGTCCGACAGCGCGTCCAGCTCGTCGAGGATCGCCGCGACCTGGGTCTGCGACAGCGGGTCGGGACCGGCGTGGTAGTCGCGCACGATCAGCTCCCGGGCGGTGTCATTGCCGCCGAGCAGCTCCTCGAGCTGTAGCCTCAGCTGACGTCCATCGGTGCCCAGCTCGACCACGTCGTCATCGATCACCAGACCGATCCGGCGGACCAACTCCAGCCGCTGCACCACCGTCATCACGTCGCGCAGCGTGACGAAGTCTTCGATCTCGGCTCGCGAGAGCTGCCGATTGACCTCATCGAGCCGGAGTTTATAGCGTTCCAGCGTGGCGATGGCCTGGTTGGCCCGCGACAGGATGGTCGCCGAGTCGGCCAGCACGTGGCGCTCCCCGGCGACGTAGACGGTCACGAGGCTCATCGAGTGGCTCACCGAGATCACCGGGTATCCGGTCTGGATGGCGGCCCGCTCAGCCGAGCGGTGCCGCGTCCCGGATTCCTCGGTCGGTATCGACGGGTCGGGAACCAGCTGCACATTGGCGCGCAGGATGTGACTGGCGTCGGTGGACAGCACCACCGCTCCGTCCATTTTGGACAGCTCCCGCAGCCGGGTCGGTGCGTAACGCACGTCCAGGGAGAACCCGCCGTCGCAGATGGCCTCGACGCTCTCGTCGTAGCCGAGCACGATCAAGGCACCGGTTCGGCCGCGCAGAATCCGTTCCAGACCGTCGCGCAGGGGGGTGCCGGGAGCAAGTCGCGCGACGGCCTCACGCAGCGTCGGTCGCGTCGTCGGTGCCGCGCCGTTGGTCCTTGCCTTGCCTGCTGTCATCATCAGCCATTCTGCTCCGCCGCGAGCGACACTAGCGGACGCGGTGCCGCCGGCGGGTGCGCGACGGCGAGCACATGTCGAAGCGCCGCGACGATGGTGGCCGCCGGCAGCACCTGCAGACCCGGCGGCACCGCATCGCAGCCGGGCGGGATCAGCGCGGTGGTGAACCCTTGGCGGGCGGCTTCGGCCAGTCGGCGGTCCATCCCGCAGACCCTGCGCAAATCGCCGGCAAGGCCGACCTCTCCGATGACCACCGCGGTGGTCGGCAGCGGAAGGCCGGCGTAGGCGGAGGCCAGCGCGACTGCCACTGCCAGATCCGACGACGGATCGGTCAATCGCATTCCGCCGACGCTGGACAAAAAGGTGTCGTTGACCGAGATCGACATTCCGGCATGCTTTTCTAGTACCGCGATGATCATCGCGGCGCGGGCGTGGTCGACGCCGCTGACCGCGCGTCGCGGCCGCCCGTCGGACGGGGCGGCGAGCAGCGCCTGGACTTCACCGACCAGCGGCCGCTTACCGTCGAGCGTCACCGTGATCGCTGTGCCGGGAACCGGACAGGGCCGCTGGTCCAAAAACAACCCGGACGGGTCGGCGACTTCCTCGATTCCGCTCTCGTGCAAAAGAAAGCAGCCGACTTCGTCGCTGGGACCGAAGCGGTTCTTGACGCTGCGGACCATGCGCAGCGCGCCATGACGATCGCCCTCGAACTGCAGCACCACGTCGACGAGATGTTCCAGCGAACGCGGGCCGGCAATGGCGCCGTCCTTGGTGACGTGGCCGACCAGGATCAGCGCGGCACCGGTCGCCTTGGCCGCCGCGGTCAGCGCGGCCGTCACCGCGCGCACCTGGGTGACGCCGCCGGTGACTCCGTCGGCCTCGGTGGTCGACATGGTCTGCACCGAGTCCACGACGACGAGCGTGGGCCGCACCGCCTCGATCTGGCCGAGCAGCGCATGCAGGTCGGCATCGGCAGCCAGGAACACCTCGTCGTGACTGCAGCCGGTCCGGTCGGCACGCATCCTGATCTGGCCGCAGGACTCTTCGCCGGACGCGTAGAGGGCCCGATGACCCGATTGTGCCCACTGGTGGGCGACGCGGAGCAGCAATGTCGACTTGCCCACGCCGGGATCACCCGCCAACAGCGTGACCGATCCCGGCACCACGCCACCGCCGAGCACCCTGTCGAGCTCGCCGACTCCGGTGGGGCAATGGCGGGTGCTGTGCGGCTCGATGGAGCTGATCGGTACCGCCGGGCGGGCCGGCGTCACCGCGCGGCGGCTGCCGATGCCGGCGCCGGGCATCGCCACCTCGTCGACGGCGCCCCAGGTGCCACACTGCGGACAGCGACCGACCCACTTGGCGGTGACGTGGTGGCATTGCGAACAGCGGTACCGCGAGCATGTCTTGGACACGCCATGACCGTATCGGCGGGGTCCGACAGTCAGGGCTGCTTGGTTGGTGCGGAAATCGGCACCTGCACGCTGCCGCGTCCGGCCTTCTCGAAGTCGAAGGTGAAGTTGTAGGTCAGGCCATTGGTGATCGGCTTGTCCAAGGTCACCGTGGCCCTGGCGTTCTCGGCGGCCGTCACGGCGCCGGTCGCCTTGTTGTTCTGGTCGTCGCCGACGAACAGGACACCGCCGGCCGGCACCCGCGAATTACCGGACAGTGTCACCGGACCGATGTCGGTGGTGACGTCGACCAGAGTGTCGTCGGAGTCCGGTGACTGGTTGGCGACGACCATGACCAGGTCCACCCGGTGGCCGGGCCGCAGGAAGTCGCCGTGCTGGACGGCCTGCAGGTGGATGTTGCGCAGCGCCATGTTGTTGATGGTCACCTCGGAGCCGTTCACGGCCGACTGCTCCTTGGCCGTCTGGGCGACTTGGCCGGCGCTGCAGCCGCTGAGTGCGGCGGCGAGCACGCTGCCGGCCGCCAGGGCGGCGACGATGCGGGCGTGGCGGACATCGAAGCGGTGCACTGAAAGCCTCCTGCTCAGCCCCGTAGCGGCACGGGATTCGATTACGCACAGTAGTAGGTCGCCGCGGCGGGCGGAAGCGCAGGCCTCGACGCGGCGCAGTACCATCGGTGATGCCCCCGAGAGGGCCACACCGAAGGTCCTGCCGGGATCCCGCCGGGTCTCCCAAAAGGTCGGTCGCATACATGAATTCGCCGGTTTGTCAACCCCAACCTGCGCGATCGGTGCCCCTGACCTGCACCGTTGTTCCGCGCGCCGCGGGGCGCCGTGTTAGCATTGACGTAACGAAAGGGGCTCGAAGCAGATGATTTTCAAGGTCGGAGACACCGTTGTCTATCCACACCATGGTGCTGCGTTAATCGAGGCGATCGAAACTCGGACCATCAAAGGGGAACAAAAGGAATACCTGGTCTTGAAGGTCGCGCAGGGAGACCTGACCGTGCGGGTGCCCGCCGAGAATGCCGAGTACGTCGGCGTCCGCGATGTGGTCGGCCAGGAGGGCCTCGACAAGGTGTTCCAGGTGCTCCGTGCACCGCACACCGAAGAGCCGACCAACTGGTCCCGTCGTTACAAGGCCAACCTGGAAAAACTCGCCTCCGGCGACGTCAACAAGGTCGCCGAGGTCGTGCGCGATCTGTGGCGCCGCGACCAGGAGCGCGGACTGTCCGCCGGCGAGAAGCGCATGCTGGCCAAGGCGCGCCAAATCCTGGTCGGCGAATTGGCGCTGGCCGAAAGCACCGACGACGCCAAGGCGACAACCATCCTCGACGAGGTGCTGGCCGCCGCGTCCTGACTGTGACGAGCACGGTCGCGGTTGTCCCGGCCGCGGGCATGGGGCATCGGCTGGCTGCTGAGATTCCCAAAGCGTTCCTTGCGCTGAACGGGCGCACCCTGGTCGAACGCGCCGTCGCGGGCCTGCGGGACTCCGGCGTCGTCGACGGTGTCGTGGTGGCGGTGCCGCCGGACCGCGTTGACCAGGCCAAACTTCTTCTCGGGAGCGACGTCACGATCGTGGCGGGCGGGGCCAGCCGAGGTGAATCGGTGAGGCGCGCGCTGGCAGAACTTTCCGGGGCGAGGAAGCCGGATTTCGTGCTGGTGCACGACGCGGCGCGGGCGCTGACACCGCCGGGGCTGGTGGTACGCGTGGTGCAGGCGCTACGGGCGGGGCATATGGCTGTCGCTCCGGCACTGCCGGTGCCCGACACCATCAAGGCGGTCGACGCCAACGGGGTGGTGTTGGGTACGCCGGCGCGGGCCGGACTGCGGGCGGTGCAGACTCCGCAGGGATTCACGACGGACCTGCTGCTGCGCGCCTACCGAGGGGCCGGAACTGCTGATGTCACCGACGACGCGTCGAGAGTCGAGCAGCTGGGTGATCAGGTTCAGGTGATCGACGGCGACCCGCTGGCGTTCAAGATCACCACCCCGCTCGACCTGCTGCTGGCTCAGGCGATCGTGACCCGATGAACATCCGGATCGGTCTGGGCACCGACGTCCACCCGATCGCGCCCGGACGACCCTGCTGGCTGCTGGGCCTGCTCTTTCCCGAGGCTGACGGCTGTGCCGGGCACTCCGACGGCGACGTCGCGGTACACGCGTTGTGCGACGCGTTATTGTCCGCGGCCGGGCTGGGCGACATCGGTGAGGTCTTCGGTGTGGACAATCCGCGCTGGACCGCCGTCAGCGGAGCCGACATGCTCGGTCACGTCGCCGGGCTGCTCGCACGGCACGGCTACCGGGTCGGCAACGCCGCCGTGCAGGTGATCGGCAACCGGCCCAGGGTCGGGCCGCGCCGCGGTGAGGCCCAGGAGCTGTTGTCGGGGATCCTCGCCGCTCCGGTATCGGTGTCGGCCACCACCACCGACGGGCTGGGCCTGACGGGCCGCGGCGAGGGCCTGGCGGCGATCGCCACGGCGTTGGTGGTCACGATCTGACCGCTCGAGGAGAAGGGGGCACAACGGTTTAGCCGGTAAGCTGGCACGTCGTGACCGACGGGCCCGGCCTGCGACTGCGCGACACCATGACCGGTGCCATGCGGGAGTTTGTGCCGCTGCGGCCCGGACACGTCTCCATCTACCTGTGCGGCGCGACCGTGCAGGGCCTGCCGCATGTCGGCCACGTCCGCAGCGGGGTGGCATTCGATGTGCTGCGCCGCTGGCTGATGGCCCGCGGCTTCGACGTCGCGTTCATCCGCAACGTCACCGACATCGACGACAAGATCCTCACCAAGGCCGCCGCGGCGGGTCGACCGTGGTGGGAATGGGCAGCCACGTACGAGCGTGCGTTTGTCAGCGCCTACGACGCCCTGGGGATCTTGCCGCCGTCGGCCGAGCCCCGCGCCACGGGCCATATCACCCAGATGGTGGAGCTGATGCAGCGGTTGATCGACTCCGGTCATGCCTATACCGGCAACGGCGACGTCTACTTCGACGTGTCGAGCTATCCCGACTACGGTCGGCTCTCCGGACACCGGCTTGACGACGTCCAGGAAGGTCTCGATCAGGGTGAAGACGTGGCCGCCGGCAAGCGCGACCAGCGTGATTTCACCCTGTGGAAAGGCGCCAAGCCGGGCGAGCCGTCGTGGCCCACCCCGTGGGGTCGTGGCCGCCCGGGCTGGCATCTGGAGTGTTCGGCGATGGCCCGGACATATCTGGGCTCTGAGTTCGATATCCATTGCGGTGGAATCGATTTGGTTTTCCCGCATCACGAGAACGAGATCGCCCAGAGCCGCGCGGCCGGTGACGGATTCGCCCGGTACTGGCTGCACAACGGCTGGGTGACCATGGGCGGGGAGAAGATGAGCAAGTCGCTGGGCAACGTGCTGGCGATTCCCGCTGTGCTGGAGCGGGTGCGGCCCGCCGAGCTGCGCTACTACCTGGGCAGCGCGCATTACCGCTCGATGCTGGAGTTCTCCGAGGCCGCGCTGCATGATGCGGTCAGGGCCTACCAGGGCATCGAGGAGTTTCTGCACCGGGTGCGCAACCGGGTGGGTGCGGTCGTTGCCGGGCAGTGGCCGCCGCGGTTCGCGGCCGCCCTCGATGACGATCTCGCGGTACCGGCCGCGCTGGCCGAGGTGCACCACGCCCGCGCGGAGGGCAACCGGGCGCTCGAAGCCGGTGACCACGACGGCGCCATGGCCCAGGCCACCGCAATCCGGGCGATGATGGGCGTCCTGGGCTGCGATCCGCTCGACGAACGCTGGGAATCCCATGCGGAGGCGTCGGCCGCGCTGGCCGCCGTCGAGGTGCTGGTGCACGCCGAGCTGGAGCGGCGCGAACGGGCGCGCCAACAGCGCGACTGGAAGCTGGCAGACGAGATCCGCGAGCGGCTCAAGCGGGCCGGGATCGAGGTCACCGATACCGCCGACGGACCCCAGTGGTCCTTGGAAGCCCGCTAGATGCCCGGCAATTCCGGGCGCCGGGGGGCGGTCCGCAAACCCGGGAGCAAAAAGGGGCCGAGCGTCGGCTCGGGCGGCCGGCGCCGCCGCGGCCTGGAGGGCCGCGGGCCCACGCCGCCCGCGCATTTGCGGCCCCATCATCCCGCCGCCAAGCGGCTCAAGGCCGCGCCGCGGCGGTCGGCGAAACGCAGCGGAGACGACGTCGAAATAGTCTTGGGCCGTAACCCGGTGCTGGAATGCCTGCGCGCCGGTGTTCCCGCGACCGCGCTCTACGTGGCGCTGGGCACCCAGGCCGACGATCGGCTGGCCGAGTCCGTCACGCTCGCAGCCGATTCCGGTATTGCGATCCTCGAGGTGCCGCGCAGCGACCTGGACCGAATGACCACCAACGGCCTGCATCAGGGCATCGCGTTGCAAGTGCCGCCGTACGACTATGCCCACCCCGGGGATCTGATCGCCGCCGCGATCGATTCTCCACCGGCGCTGCTGGTGGCGTTGGACAACATCTCCGATCCGCGCAACCTCGGTGCCATCGTGCGGTCGGTGGCCGCCTTCGCCGGCCACGGGGTGTTGATCCCGCAGCGACGTTCCGCCTCGGTGACCGCGGTGGCGTGGCGGACCAGCGCCGGTGCGGCGGCCCGGGTTCCGGTGGCTCGGACCACCAATCTGACTCGCACGCTGAAGGATTGGGCCGATCGTGGTCTGGAGCTGATCGGGTTGGACGCCGACGGCGACACCTCCCTCGACGACCTCGACGGCACCGGCCCGGTAGTGCTCGTCGTCGGCTCCGAAGGCAAGGGCCTGTCTCGGCTGGTGCGGCAGAATTGCGACACGGTCGTCTCGATTCCGATGGCGGGCCCGACCGAGTCGCTGAATGCGTCGGTGGCTGCGGGAGTGGTGCTGGCTGAAATCGCCCGCCAGCGACGACGGTGACGCGGTTGGCCATTCGCCTTGGCGCACTGGCCCTGGCGGTCGTCGTTGTTCTCGGTCCGCTGCCGCAGTCCGGTGCGCAACCGCTCGGCTTCGAGCTGGTGGCCCATCAAGGTGGTGCTCGTGCACTC
The DNA here is from genome assembly GCF_008709575.1 of Mycobacterium sp. Lineage (GTDB taxonomy): Bacteria > Actinomycetota > Actinomycetes > Mycobacteriales > Mycobacteriaceae > Mycobacterium. Next base: position 9,887 of record NZ_VYIK01000001.1, on the reverse strand, counting down.
GAAACAGGAGTCAGCACCTTGGAGTTCGATATCGGCATCACCTTAGACCGGGAACCATTGGTGTGGCACGACGAGACGATGGGGCCGCAGAAGTGCGCCGACACCGCGCCGGCGTTCCCGGGTGACCCGCGCTATCCCTACGCCGGCAAGCGGGTGCACGAGCTCACCCTGGCCGAGATCCGCACGCTGGACTGCGGCCGCAGGATTGCGACGCTACCCGAAATTTTTGCGCTCACCGATGCCTATCGGGCCGACGTGCGCTACGACATCGAGACCAAAGTCGACGCGCAAGACCCTGGCGCGACCGCCGGACCCGAGGAGTTCGTCGACGTGATCCTGGCCGCCGTCCGCTCGGCGGGCAAGGCTGATCGGGTCGAGATCGAAAGTTTCGACTGGCGAACGCTGACGGCGGTGCGCGCGGCGGAGCCGTCGATTCCCGGGGTGGCGCTGTGGAACCAGACCACGTGGCAACCCGGTTCGCCGTGGCTGGCCGGAATCAACCCGGCCGTCGTCGGTGACCCGCTGGTGGGCGCGCTGATGGTCGGTGCCAGCATCGTTTCGCCCAGTTATCCGCTGGTCGACCGGGCGTTGGTCGACCGGGCGCACGCGCTGGGCCTCAGGGTTGTTCCGTGGACGATCAACGACGCCGACGTCATGCGCGCCCAGATCGCCGCCGGGGTGGACGGCATCATCACCGACTATCCGGCGACGCTTCGTGCGGTGATGGCCCAGTTCGACATGCCGTTGCCGCCTGCCGTTCATCGACAGTGAAACCGTTGCGAAAAATTCGGCCGATCATCGCACCGGATTCACGCTCGGTGCGCGGCGGTCACACCTTCGCGGTTTCGCCGTCGCCGACCAACAGTCGCACCGCCAGGTCGAGGCGTTTGCTCACATCGGTAGCCGAGGCTCGGCGAGTCAGCCACGCCAGCAGATTCGACAACCACACGTTGGAGATGACCCGGGCGATGTGGTACTGGTCCTCGGTCGGCTCGCCGTCGGCCATCGCCCGGGCGAACATCGCGTCGATCAGTTTCTCCACGTGATCGACCTCACCTGCCGCCGAGGCGTCGGCGAACACGTACGCGCGGGTCATCGCCTCGGTCAGCAGCGGGTTGCGCTGCATCGCCCGGTTGAGTTTGCTGACCATGAAGTTCAGCCGCTGATACGGGGTTCCTCCGGGCACCGCGGACCGGTCCGTCTTGGCCTCGATGCGTTCGAACTCACGGCCCAGGGCGGACACCAGCAGGTGGACTTTCGACGGGAAATAGCGGTACAGCGTTCCCACCGCTACATCTGCCCGGTCGGCCACCGCGCGCATCTGGACTGCCTCGTAGCCGCCCTTGGCGGCGATCGCCATCGTCGCGTCGAGGATGCGCTTGCGCCGCTCGCGCTGGGCTTCCGACCCGAGCTCGGACTCGGCCAGCACGGCCACGCTCATCACCTCGCGTGGCTGCGCGTCGGACGGGCTGGTGTTGGCCGGCTCCGGGCTGGAGGAGGACATGGGACGGGCAGCTCCTTCCTGTTGCGTCCGCGATCCAAACGATACGCACGTCGGGGTGTACTTCCCACCTCTGTACCGCCGAGTGTCCGGTCGTCGACTTGACGGCCGGTCGCTGGCACCATTAGAACACGTTCTAGTGGGCGGGGCGTCCCGTCGTCGCGAATGAGGAGCCAATCGTGTCAGCGAGCATCACCGATCATCAGCTCGCGGCGCGCGAACTGGTGCGCGAGTGGGGCGCGCGATCAGGTGCCGGGTCGGTTTGCCGGGCCGCGGTCCGCGACATCGAACAGGGCAAGGCCGATGCCTGGCGGCCGGTTTTCGAGAACCTGGCCGGCCTGGGGCTGTTCGGTGTCGCAGTTCCCGAAGAGTGCGGCGGTGCGGGCGGCGGCGTCGAGGATCTGTGCGCGATGCTCGACGAGGCCGCCACAGTGCTGGCGCCGGGTCCGGTGGCGACGACGGCGCTGGCCGCGCTCGTGGTCACCGACCCGGTGTTGCGCACCGGGCTGGCATCCGGTGAGCGGGTCGCCGGACTGGCGCTCGGCGGTAACGTGGAGTTCGACGCGCAACGCAACTGCGTCTCGGGCCACCTGCCGTGGGTGCTCGGTGCCGACGCCGCGGGCCTGGTGTTGCTGCCGGCCGACGGGAAGTGGCTGCTCGTGGACGCCGGCGACGACGGCGTCGCAGTCGAGCCGCTGCGCGCCACCGACTTCTCCCGACCGCTGGCGCGGGTGGTGCTGACCTCCGCGCCGGCGGCCGTGATCGCCGAGCAGCCGGTCGAGGACCTGGCTGCCACCGTGTTGGCCGCCGAGGCGGCCGGGGTGGCCCGCTGGGCGGTGGACACCGCCGTCGCCTACGCCAAGGTGCGCGAGCAGTTCGGCAAGCCGATCGGCAGCTTCCAGGCCGTCAAGCACATCTGCGCGGAGATGCTGTGCCGTGCCGAGCAGGTCGCGGTGGCCGCCGCCGACGCCGCGCACGCCGCCACCGACGCCGACCGCAGCCAGTTGTCGATCGCCGCGGCGATCGCCGCCGGCATCGGTATCGACGCCGCCAAGGCCAACCTCAAGGACTGCATCCAGGTGTTGGGCGGCATCGGCATCACCTGGGAGCACGACGCACACCTGTACCTGCGCCGCGCCTACGGCATCGGGCAGTTCCTCGGCGGTTCGGCGCGTTGGCTACGCCGCACCGCAGCGCTGACCCGGGCCGGAGTCCGTCGACGGCTGAGCATCGATCTCAGCGCCGTCGCTGCTCTGCGGCCCCAGATCGCGGCTACCGTGGCCGACATCGCCGCGCTCCCCGCGGACCGGCGCCAGGCGGCTCTTGCCGAGGCGGGACTGTTGGCGCCGCACTGGCCCAAGCCCCACGGCCGCAGTGCGGGACCGGCCGAGCAGCTGCTGATCGACCAGGAGATGTCGGCGGCCGGCGTCGAGCGCCCCGATCTGGTGATCGGCTGGTGGGCGGCACCGACCATCCTCGAACACGGCACGCCCGAGCAGGTGCAGCGGTTCGTTCCGGCCACCCTGCGCGGCGAGATCTTTTGGTGTCAGCTGTTTTCTGAGCCCGATGCCGGCTCCGACCTGGCGTCGCTGCGCACCAAGGCCGTGCGGGTCGACGGCGGTTGGGAACTGACCGGACAGAAGGTGTGGACGTCCTCGGCGCACAAGGCGCAGTTCGGGGTCTGCCTGGCCCGTACCGATCCCGACGCGCCGAAGCACAAGGGCATCACATACTTCCTGGTCGACATGAGCGCCCCGGGCATCGAGATCCGGCCGATGCGCGAGATCACCGGCGACGCCCTGTTCAACGAAGTCTTTTTGGACCGCGTGTTCGTGCCCGACGACAATGTCGTCGGGGCGGTGAACGACGGCTGGCGCCTGGCGCGCACCACGCTGGCCAACGAGCGGGTCGCGATGGCCACCGGCACCGCGCTGGGCGACCCGATGGAGCAGCTGCTGGTGGCGGTGGCCGACATCGACCTCGACGCCGCGCAACAGGATCGGCTGGCGCGGTTGATCACCACCGCGCAGGCCGGCTCGCTGCTGGATCAGCGCATCGCCGAGCTGGCCGTCGGCGGACAGGATCCGGGCGCGCAGTCCAGTGTCCGCAAGCTCATCGGCGTGCGGTACCGGCAGGCGCTGGCCGAATACCGGATGGATCTGAGCGACGGCGCCGGCATCGTCGAGGACCGCACCGTGCACGATTTCCTCAACACCCGTTGCCTGACGATCGCCGGCGGGACCGAGCAGATCCTGCTCACGCTGGCCGCCGAACGGCTGTTGGGCCTGCCGCGGGATTGAGCGGCCGCAACCATGGGTCACCGTGCCACTCGTCGTGTACAGGGTACGCCGGATGTACAGGACGGCCGCTGCGCTTGCTGCCTACATCGCGTCGAGTAAGCGCTCCAAATCCGCCTCGGTGTTGTAAAGGTGGAAACCGACCCGGGCCGCACCGGAGCGCACCGCTGCCCGGATCCCGGCTCGCGGCAACGCATCAGCCGCGTGGGGGGCGGGTATGGACACGATCGCCGAGTCGCGGTGACAACACCATAGTGCTACCATGTGCTACATGGAGATCATCGGGGTCAGGGAACTACGCCAAAATGCGAGCCGCTATTTGGCCCGGGTGCGCTCCGGAGAAGTGGTAGGAGTGACTCAGCGGGGCCGATTGGTGGCCCGGTTGGTTCCGGTCACAACCGACCGGTGGGCCGATTTGGTTGCGAGCGGGGAGGTTTTACCGGCCCGGACCTCGCATGAAGATGTTCTGGCCAACCCGCCGCGCGACTACGGATTCAGCGGTTCCGAGGAGTTGCAGCGGCTGCGTCGTGACGAGCGATGATCTACCTCGATACCTCCGCATTGGTGAAGCTCGTCGTCAACGAACCCGAATCGTCGGCGTTGCGCGGGTATCTCGGTGACAATGTCGAACGAACCTGGTTCACCGCTGCGCTGGCCCGTACCGAGCTCGTCCGTGCGGTGGCTCGCCTCGGCACGCCGGATGCCGTCGAACACGCCCGCGCGATTCTCGCCGGCATGGACATAGTCGCGCTGACAGGCCGACTACTCGACGCCGCGGCGATGCTGCGGCCACTCGAGCTGCGTACCTTGGACGCCATCCACCTGGCGGCCGCCCAGTCGGCCGCGGATCAGCTCGATGCCGTCGTCACTTATGACGCGCGGATGTTCGACGGTGCTCAACAAGCCGAACTGCCGGTCGTCGCGCCCGCCGCAGAGCTGCCGCGCTGATGCACCCGTGCAGAACTGAAGGTCGCGGCTACTCGTCGTAGGTGACTTCGACTGCATCGGTGTCCGGGTGGGCCTGACAGGCCAGGATGAGCCCGTCGTCGAGGTCCTGCTGCTCGAGCACGTCGTTGAACTCCATGTGCACCTTGCCGTTACGCAGGCTGGTCGCGCAGGCGCCGCAGTGGCCTTCACGGCACGAGAACGGCGCGTCGAGGCCGGCGTCCAACAGCACGTCGAGCAGTTTTGCCCGCCGCGGCCACGACAACGTGCGGGTCTCGCCGTCGAGCTGCACCACCACGGTGGCCGGCGGCTCGTCACCGTCGTCTTCGATGTGCACCGCGGCGAACGGATCGGTCTGCAGCGATGTGAACACCTCGATGTGGATGTTCCGGGCCGGCACGCCCAGCGATTCGAGGGCTTGCCGGGCGGCCGCCATGAACGGCCCGGGGCCGCAGATGAACGCCTGCCGGTCGGTGCACGGGGCAGCCAACGTGGCCAAGGCGGCCACGCTCGGCAGGCCCTGCAGCGACTCCAACCAGTGCACGACGCTCAGCCGGCCGGGATATTTGGCGGCCAGTTCGCGCAGCGCGTCGGCGAAGATCACCGAGCGCTCGTCGCGGTTGGCATAGATCAGCATCACCTGCCCGCTGCCCTGCACCAGCGCGGACTTGCAGATCGACATGATCGGGGTGATCCCGCTGCCCGCGGCGATCAGCAGGAAGTCGTCGTCGAGCGTCTCGGGCACGAAAGTGCCTGACGGGGCCAGTACGTGGATGGCCATCCCCGGGTGTGCGTGGTCGCACAGCCAGTTCGACGCGTACCCTTCGCGCTTGACGGTGACCGTGAGCGCGTCGTCGGTGAACGGTGAGCTGGACAGCGAATAGCAGCGTGCCACCGAGCCGGTGCGCTCGCTGGGAATGCGCAGGGTCAGAAACTGCCCGGGCGCATACCGCAACCGGTCGGCCGGGATGTCGGGGTCGTGCGGACCGTGCGGGACCGCGAACACCAGCGACCGCGCGTCGTCGGTTTCGGCGATGACGTCGGCGATCTGCAGTTTCAGGACATGGGTGCCGAGCGGCTCGTCGCCCGTCACGACGCGACCCTTTCTGTCATAACTAGAACAGGTTACAAAAAACTTACTCCGCTTCGCTACCAGCCGCAGGCATACCCTGCTCGACACAAATCGGAACCTGTTCTAGTCTCTGAGGTAACTACGCCACTCTCGGGAGGCAATGCCGTGACGTCCATTCAACAGCGTGACGCCCAGTCGGTCCTGGCCGGTATCGACGATCTGCTTCCGCAGCTGGCCGAGCGCGCTCAGGCCACCGAGGATCTGCGCCGGCTGCCCGACGAGACCGTCAAGGCGCTCGACGAGGTCGGTTTCTTCACGCTGCTGCAACCCCGGCAGTGGGGCGGTCTGGAATGCGATCCGGCGTTGTTCTTCGAGGCAGCGCGCCGTCTTGCCAGTGCCTGCGGCTCAACCGGCTGGGTGGGATCGATTATCGGCGTGCACAACTGGCACCTGGCGCTGTTCGACCAGAAGGCCCAGGAAGAGGTGTGGGGCGAGGACCCGACCGTGCGGATCTCCTCGTCGTACGCGCCGATGGGTGCCGGCACCGTGGTCGACGGCGGCTACCTGGTCAACGGTTCGTGGAACTGGTCGTCGGGCTGTGACCACGCGACCTGGTGCTTTGTGGGCGGGCCGGTGATCAAGGACGGGCGGCCAGTCGACTTCGGCAGCTTCTTGATCCCGCGCACGCAGTACCGCATCGACGACGTCTGGCATGTGGTGGGCCTGCGGGGCACCGGCAGCAACACCATCGCGGTCAAAGACGTCTTCGTCCCGCGGTACCGGTTCCTGTCCTACAAGGCGATGAACGACCACACTGCCGGCGGGTTGGCGGCCAACACCGCACCGGTGTACAAGATGCCATGGGGCACTATGCATCCCACCACGATCTCGGCGCCCATCGTCGGCATGGCCTACGGTGCCTACCGCGCGCACGTCGAGCACCAGGGCAAGCGGGTGCGCGCCGCATTCGCCGGCGAAAAGGCCAGAGACGATCCGTTCGCCAAGGTTCGCATCGCCGAGGCCGCCAGCGACATCGACGCGGCGTGGCGCCAGCTGATCGGCAACGTCAGCGAGGAATACGCGTTGTTGGCCGCCGGCAGGGAGATCCCGTTCGAGCTGCGCGCCCGTGCCCGCCGCGACCAGGTTCGCGCCACCGGCCGGGCGCTCGCCTCGATCGACCGGCTGTTCGAGGCTTCCGGTGCCACTGCGCTGGCCAATGATGCTCCGCTTCAACGGTTCTGGCGCGATGCGCACGCGGGGCGCGTGCACGCCGCCAACGACCCGGAGCGTGCGTACGTGATCTTCGGCAATCACGAGTTCGGGTTGCCGCCCGGAGACACGATGGTCTGAGCGCCCGATGAGTATCCGGTCGCTGGGTTACCTGCGCATCGAGGCCACCGACGTGGCCGCGTGGCGCGAGTACGGCCTGAAAGTCCTCGGGATGGTGGAGGGAACCGGATCCACCGAGGGCGCGCTGTATCTGCGGATGGACGACTTCCCGGCCCGGCTGGTGATCGTGCCCGGCGACCGCGACCGGCTCGCGGCAGCCGGTTGGGAATGCGCCAACGCCGAAGGCCTGCAGGAGATCCGCAACCGGCTCGACGTCGAGGGCACTCCGTACAAGGAAGCCACCGCCACGGAACTGGCGGACCGGCGCGTCGACGAGATGATCGCGTTCGCCGACCCGTCGGGTAACCGCCTGGAGGTCTTCCACGGCGTCGCGCTCGAGCACCGCCGCGTCGTCAGCCCGTACGGACACAAATTCGTCACCGGCGAGCAGGGGCTGGGACATGTGGTGCTGTGCACCCGTGACGATGCCGAGTCGCTGCATTTCTACCGCGACGTGCTCGGCTTCACGCTGCGTGACTCGATGCGGCTGCCGCCTCAGCTGGTCGGCCGGCCCGCCGACGGCCCGTCGGCCTGGCTGCGTTTCTTTGGCTGCAACCCGCGCCACCACAGTCTGGCGTTCATGCCCGCACTCACCCCGAGCGGCATCGTGCACCTGATGGTCGAGGTGGAGAACTCCGACGACGTCGGGCTGTGCCTGGATCGGGCGTTGCGCCGCAAGGTACCGATGTCGGCCACGTTGGGCCGGCACGTCAACGACTTGATGCTGTCGTTCTACATGAAAACCCCAGGCGGTTTCGATATCGAATTCGGTTGTGAGGGAAGAAAAGTCGATGACCGCTATTGGATCGCCCGGGAAAGCACCGCGGTGAGCCTGTGGGGTCACGATTTCACGGTCGGGTTCCGCGACACGCAGCTGCAATGACCTTGGATTCGCAAGCCTTCCGGCAGGTGCTGGGGCAATTCTGCACCGGCATCACGGTCATCGCCACCGTGCACGACGACGCCCCCGTCGGGTTCGCCTGCCAATCGTTCGCCGCGCTGTCCCTGGAGCCGCCGTTGGTGCTGTTCTGCCCGACCAAGGTGTCGCGCTCGTGGCGGGCGATCGAGGCTGCCGGGAAGTTCTGCGTCAACGTGCTCACCGAGGATCAAAAAGATGTCTCGGCGCGCTTCGGCTCCACCGAACCGGACAAGTTCGCCGGCATCGATTGGAGTCTGTCGCCGTTGGGTTCGCCGATCATCGACGGGTCGCTGGCCTACATCGACTGCACGGTGGCCGCGGTGCACGACGGTGGAGACCACTTCGTGGTGTTCGGCGCGGTGCAGTCACTGTCGGAGGTGCCCACGATCAAGCCGCGTCCGCTGCTGTTCTACCGCGGCCAATACACCGGCATCGAGCCCGACAAGACCACCCCGGCGCAGTGGCGTGACGACCTCGAGGCGTTCCTGACGACGACCACTCGGGACACCTGGCTGTAAACCGCAGCGCGCCGAACAACCCGCCGGGCCGGACGCCAGGTAGGTCGCACCAAGGTGACCCGCATGATCCTCGACGACTTCGGACCGATCACCCTGTGTGGCTCTGTCGATGCCCCCGGCGTTTCATTGACAGGTGCCCGCGGACCCGCTACGGTCGCGCGCGCGACGTGCTCGCGCAAGGAACCGGTGGTGGGTCGGGTAGTGGCTGGTAGCGGTAAGGACCACGGCACCCGACGGCGTCGTCGTGTGGTCGGCCTGGGTACGGTCGCCGGTGCCGTTGTGGCTGCAGCGACCAGCCCCCTGGCCATGCCGCACGCCCACGCCGACATCGTCGACCTCGTCATCGACCCGATCATCGGGTCCCTCACGAGTCTGGATCCCCTCGCGGGTTCAGTGACTTCCGCTGATCCGGCGTTTGCTCTACCCTCCGATCCGCTGGCCGGGCTCGTGGTGCCCACCGATCCCGCGGCCGGTGCCGATCCGGCCACCGCCAACCTGCTGCAAACCCTCGGCGAATACTGGATCAACAGTCCGCTCGGCGAGCGAATCGACGCGATCATCAACGCGCCGACCAACCTGCTGTTCGGGCGGGATCTGATCGGCAACGGTGTCGACGGCACCGCGGCGGACCCCAACGGCGGTGCCGGCGGGTTCCTCTTCGGCGACGGCGGAGACGGCTACAGCTCTACTGCCGCCGGTGTGGTCGGCGGTAACGGCGGGAATGCCGGTTTGTTCGGCGACGGCGGCGCCGGCGGCGCCGGTGGGCCCGGCGCCGATGGCGGTAACGGCGGTGCCGGTGGCATCTTGTTCGGCAACGGCGGCGCCGGCGGTGACGGCGGTGCCGCCGTCGTACCGGGCGGGGTTGGCGGGAACGGCGGAGCCGGAGGTCAAGCCATCACCCGATGGGGCTTCCTCGGTGACGTCAGCGGTGGTACCGGCGGTGCGGGCGGGGCCGGCGGTGCCGCGTCGGCGACCGAGGCCGCCGGTGACGGTGGGGCCGGTGGGGCCGGGGGCGCCGTCAAGTCCGCGTTGGACGTCTTCGGGGACGTCAGCGGCGGCGCCGGCGGTGCGGGTGGGGTCGGCGGGACCGGGACCACCGGTGCTGCGGGGGCTGACGGGGCGAATGGCACCGTGGCCGATGTTCATGGGGCTAACGGCGGTGCGGGCGGTGACGGCGGACCTGGTGGCAAGGGCGGGGCTGGTGGTGTCGGGGGGCGTGGGGGGTGGTTGGTTGGGGCCGGCGGGG
>NZ_VYIK01000019.1:44760-53421 GCF_008709575.1 Mycobacterium sp. | reverse complement strand
GGCGAAAACGTCGTCACCGACCGGGGTGCCCGGCGGCGCGTGCTGCGGAAAACCCAGAAACGCCGGCAGCTTCGGGAACGGAAACGACAACGGCGACGGATAGCCGCGCAGGGTGCCATAGGCGATCACGGTCGGGGTGCCGCTCTCCGTCCAGCCCGGAATCGTCACCCCGCTATAACCCGACCCCGACGGGTCCGCGTCTTGGAAGTTGGGATCGACCAGCAAGTTGGGGCTCATCGGCTGCGCATCGCTGCCGGGGTCACCGAAGATCAACCCGCCCCCTTGACCACCGACCCCGTCAGTGCCGTTGCAGATCAACCCGCACGCACCGCTGGTGGGATCGACCAGGTTGAACCAACTGTTGAGCACGGTGTCGACCTGCTGACCAAACCCGCTGTTGATCCAACCCTGCTCCAGACCATGCAACCAGCCATCAACCACAGCGGCCGCCCCCAAGCCCCCCGACTCGGGAACCGCCGCCGAACCGGCACCCACATCACCCAACAATCCGCTGACCGCGTTGAGGACCGCGTCAACGACCACGTCGAACTCATCGGCCCGGGCTGTGGGCGCACCGCCCAGCGACCCCAGCCCCCCCGCCACAACCACGCCGACCACGCCGGCCAACCCGACCACGCGGCGACGCACCATCCGCGAATGCCGATTGTGCTTGCTGCCGCCTCGATCAGTCATCACAAGTGGCTCCTAGGCACGGCGCGGGATCTCAGCTGCGCCTAAGATAAACCTAAGGGTTTGTTCACGGCAAGGTTTCGCGAGAGAATTCACGCCGCCTAGGCCCGCCTAGGCCGCTGAGTGCAGACCTCGAAGGCTGACGAACCGGCACGGCTTTCCGCTGATCGGGTCGTCGAATTCCAGGCTGTGCGCCAGCAGCTGCAGTGGAGTTGAAAAGTCGTCCGGAGCAACGTCGATCACCTTGGGATAGAGCGGATCGCCCAGGATCGGCAGCCCGATCGACGCCATGTGCACCCGCAGCTGGTGGGTGCGCCCGGTGCGCGGCGTGAGCCGGTAGCGCCCGTTGCCCAGCGACTCGACCACGGTTTCCGCGTTGGGTTCGCCGGGCTCTTCGACGGCCTGTAAGCACCCGCGCCGCTTGATGATTCGGCTGCGAATCACACACGGCAACCGCACTTCCCGGTGGACCGCAGCCCGGGCCAGGTAGGTTTTGCGCACCGCGCCGCGGGCGAACAACGTCTGGTAGGCGCCGCGCAGCTCGCGGCGGACGGTGAACAACAACACTCCGGCGGTCAACCGGTCCAGCCGGTGCGCCGGGCTCAGCTCGGGCAGGTCGAGTTCGCGGCGCAGCCGCACCAGCGCGGTCTGTGCCACGTGCCGGCCGCGCGGCGTGGTGGCCAAAAAATGCGGCTTGTCGACCACGACGATGTTGTCGTCGCGATAGAGCACCCCGACGTCGAACGGGACCGGGACTTCGGCGCGCAGCTCGCGGTAGAGGTACACGAACGAACCCGCCGGCAGCACCGTCGTGTCGTCGACCGGACTGCCGTCGGCGGTGACGACCTCACGGGCCGACGCCCCGAATCGGGCACCGAGTTCGGCGAGCACCGGTCCGCCGTGCAACCGCACCCGCGCCGGTCCCAGGCCGTCGCGCAGCGGCAAGGGCGCCGGCCTCACCGCAGTGGCACCGACTCGAGGATCTCGGTGCGCGCCTCGGGAGCGCTGACCCGCAGCGCATCGGCCGACGTGTCGTCGGGCTGGGCCTGGGAGAGGACCTCGGCCTGCACCCGCGCAGTGTAGGTCTTGACCTCGCGGTCGACGTCGGCCGGGCTCCAGCCCAGCGTCGGCGCGACGATTTCGGCGACCTCGCGGGCGCAGTCGACACCGCGGTGCGGATACTCGATGGAGATCCGCATCCGGCGGGCCAGGATGTCGTCCAGATGCAGCGCGCCCTCGGCGACTGCGGCGTAGGCGGCCTCCACCTTCAGATACCTCGGCGCCTCCGTGATCGGATTCAGCAAGTCGGGCCGGTCGGCCGTCATCGCGAGGATGTCGCTGATCAGCGATCCGTAGCGGTCCAGCAGATGGCGCACGCGGTAGGGGTGCAGCCCGTACTCGGCACCGACGTGTTCGGCCTGGTTGACCAGTGCGAAGTAGCCGTCGGCGCCCAGGAGGCGCACCTTGGCGGTGATCGACGGAGCAACTCGGGCCGGAATGTATTGCGCCGCAGCATCGATAGCATCAGCAGCCATGACCCGGTAGGTGGTGTACTTGCCGCCGGCGATGGAGACCAGGCCCGGTGTCGACACCGCGACCGCGTGTTCGCGGGACAGCTTGGAGGTTTCTTCGCTCTCCCCGGCCAACAGCGGCCGCAGCCCCGCGTAGACCCCGTCGATGTCGGCATGGGTCAGCGGGGTGACCAGCACCGTGTTCACGGTGCCGAGGATGTAGTCGATGTCGGCCTTGGTGGCCGCCGGATGGGCCAGGTCCAGATTCCAGTCGGTGTCGGTGGTGCCGATGATCCAGTGACTGCCCCATGGGATGACGAACATCACCGACTTGTCGGTTCGCAAAATGATCGCGACGTCGCTGACGATGCGGTCGCGGGGCACGACGATGTGCACACCCTTGGAGGCCCGTATTTGAAATCGGCCGCGCTGCTTGGACAATGCCTGAATCTCATCGGTCCACACCCCGGTCGCGTTGACCACGACATGACCCCGGACATCGGTGAGGGAACCGTTTTCGGAGTCGCGCACCCGCACCCCGGTCACTCGATCACCCTCCCGCAGCAGGTCGACCACCTGGGTCGATGACCGCACGACAGCACCGTAGTGGGCCGCGGTGCGTGCGACGATCATGGTGTGCCGGGCGTCGTCGACGACGGTGTCGTAGTAGCGGATACCGCCGATGAGCGCGCCGCGCCGCAGACCCGGGCATAGCCGCAGCGCGCTGGCACGGGTTAAATGTTTCTGTGCGGGAAGCGATTTCGCGCCGCCGAGCCGATCGTAAAGAAACAGGCCGGCGGCCACGTAGGGCCGCTCCCACCATCGCCTGGTCAACGGGTACAGGAACGGCAGCGGCTTGACCAGATGCGGGGCCAAGGTCGTCAACGACAGCTCGCGTTCGTAGAGCGCCTCGCGGACCAGCCCGAATTCGAGCTGCTCGAGATAACGCAGGCCACCGTGGAACATCTTCGACGACCGGCTGGAGGTGCCGGAGGCGAAATCGCGCGCCTCGACCATGGCCACTTTCAATCCGCGGGTCGCAGCGTCCAGCGCGCATCCCGAACCCACCACGCCGCCGCCGATGACCACCACGTCGAATTGCTCGCTGCCGAGCCGCGCCCAGGCCGCGGCGCGTTGCTGGGGTCCCAGGGTGGAGACCGGCCAAAACTGCCCCCGGCCCGGTCCGTGGATCGGGTCGCTCACGCTGCACTCCCGTCGGTTACTCACCAGTAGGACTGCCTCCAGGCTACCGGCAGCTGGCCGAGGTCCTCGTCGAGGTCTTAATCGAGGTCTTAGTCGAGATCATCGTGGGCCATCAACCGGCGAGCGGCCTCGGTGATAGAACCGGACAGCGACGGGTAGACGACCAGCGTTTGCGCCAGCTGGTTGACGGTGATCCGGTTTTGCACGGCTACCGCGATCGGCATGATCAGCTCCGAGGCGATCGGCGCTACCACCACACCGCCGATCACCACACCGGTGGCCTGCCGGCAGAACAGTTTGACGAAACCGTGCCGCAGTTCCGACATCTTGGCGCGAGCGTTCGTCTTCAACGGCAACATGATGGTGCGGGCGGGCACCGAGCCGTCGTCGATGGCCGACTGCGGGACGCCGACCGCGGCGATCTCGGGACGGGTGAACACCGCCGCCGCCACCGTACGCAGTCGGATCGGGCTGACCTCCTCGCCGAGTGCATGCCACATCGCGATCCGGCCCTGCATCGCGGCCACCGATGCCAACGGCAACAAACCGGTGCAGTCACCGGCGGCGTAGATCCCGGGTACCGACGTCCGTGACACGCGGTCCACGGGCAGGTAGTTGCCCCGCCCGAGTTCGATGCCGGCCCGCTGCAGACCCAGACCTGTGGTGTTGGGCGTCGAGCCGATCGTCATCAGCGCATGAGTGCCCTGAACGCGGCGACCGTCGGTCATCGTCACCACGACACCGTCGTCGGTGCGGGTGACCGAATCAGCACGGGCGTTTTTGACCAGTTTGACGCCGCGTTCGGCGAACGACTCTTCGAGTACCCGTGCGGCGTCGGCATCCTCGTAGGGCAGCACGCGGTCACGGCTGGCCGCCACGGTCACCTCGACGCCGAGTTCGGTGTAGGCGTGGACGAATTCCGCGCCGGTCACCCCCGAACCCACCACGATCAAATGTTGGGGCAGCGAATCCAGGTCGTAAATCTGCCGCCAGGTCAGGATGCGCTCGCCGTCGGGCTGCGCGGAGGGCAGGATCCGCGGGCTCGCGCCGGTGGCGATGAGCACGACGTCGGCGTCGAGATAGTCGGCGCAGCCGTCAGCGCCGGTCACCTTGATCCGGTGCCGGGCCAGTCCGGGTGCGCTGTCGACGAGCTCGGCCCGGCCCGCGATCACCTCCACGCCCACGCTGAGCAGCTGCTCGGTGATGTCAGCGGACTGCGCGGCGGCCAGCGCCTTGACGCGCCGGTGGATGTCGCGGAGCGAGATCTTCGCGTCGTCGACATCGATGTCGAATCCCAGATCCGGTGCCCGACGCAGTTCGGTGCGCACACCGGTGGAGGCGATGAACGTCTTGGACGGCACGACGTCAGCCAGCACGGCCGCACCGCCGATGCCGCCGGAATCGACCACGGTCACCCGGGCATCGCGGGCGGCCGCGACCAGAGCGGCCTCGTAGCCGGCCGGTCCGCCGCCCACGATCACGATGCGGGTCGCCACGGTGCCCAACCTATCCCGACGAGCCCGCGTGGGTGGGCACGGGTTCCACAGGGCGGTCTCAGCTTTTGTCCTAAGCTTTTGTCCGTGCCGCTCTACGCCGCCTACGGGTCGAATATGGATCCCGAGCAGATGCTGCGGCGGGCACCCCACTCGCCGATGGCCGGAACCGGCTGGCTGCACGGCTGGCGACTGACGTTCGGCGGGGAGGACATCGGCTGGCAGGGTGCCCTGGCCACGATCGTGGAGGACCCGGGCTCGAAGGTCTTCGTCGTGCTCTACGACGTCACTCCCGCCGACGAAAAGAACCTGGACCGTTGGGAAGGCGCCGAACTCGGGATCCACAAGAAGATCCGCTGCCGGGTGGAGCGCCTCTCGTCGGACACCACGACCGATCCGGTGCTGGCCTGGCTGTACGTGGTGGACGCGTGGGAAGGCGGCCTGCCGTCGGCCCACTACCTGGGGGTGATGGCCGACGCCGCCGAAGTCGCCGGCGCCCCGGCCGACTACGTGCACGATCTGCGGACCCGTCCGGCGCGCAACATCGGGCCGGGCCACGGCGAGTAGCCTGCCCGGCCATCGCGACCGTGCGTGGCCATACGCCCGTCGCGGCGTGTCGCGTACGAACACGCACACTCGCCGGAGGCTATAACGCAGCCGCCCGGTCGACGATGTTGACCATCACGCGCACACCGATGGCCAGGGCCCGCTCGTCGAGATCGAAGTTGGGCTGGTGCAGGTCCAACCGCGGTCCCCGCCCCGACCACACGCCGAGCCGCGCCATCGCGCCGGGGATCTGCTCCAGATACCAGGAGAAGTCTTCGCCCCCGCCCGACTGTCGGGCGTCGGCCAGCACGCCGGGCCCGACGGCTTCGATGGCGTGGCTCAGCATCGCCGTGGAGACTTCCTCGTTGACCACCGGGGGCACCCCCCGGTGGTACTGCAGCGTGTGCTCGATACCCAACGGCGCCAACAACGCGGACACCGCCTCACCGATAATGGCTTCCAGACTCAGCCAACAGTCACGGCTGGCCGTGCGGACCGTACCCGTCAGCAGGCCGCTCTGCGGGATGGCGTTGGCGGCGGTGCCGGCATTGACCGCGCCCCAGACCAGCACGGTGGCTTGGCGCGGATCGATGCGCCGCGACAACACCCCGGGCACCCCGGTGATCAAGGTGCCGAGCCCGTAGACCAGGTCGGCGGTCAGATGCGGCCGGGCCGTATGCCCGCCTGCCGAGTGCACGGTGATCTCGACGCGGTCGGCCGCCGAGGTGATCGGTCCCGGTTTCACCGCGACCCGGCCGACCGCCAGCCGGGGATCACAGTGCAGCGCAAAGATCCTGCTTACCCCCGACAGTGCTCCGGCGGCGATCGCGTCGATCGCGCCGCCGGGTGTCAGCTCCTCGGCGGGCTGGAAGATCAGCCGGACGCCGACCGGCAACTCGGGCACCGAGGCCAGCACCTGCGCGGCGCCCAGCAGGATCGCGGTGTGCGCGTCGTGTCCGCAGGCGTGCGCGACGTCGGGCCTCGTCGACGCGTAGGGGGCCCCGGTCCGCTCGGCCACCGGCAACGCATCCAGGTCGGCCCGCAAGGCGATCCGCGGCTCGTTTTCGGGGCCGAGATCGCAGGTCAGTCCCGTCCCGGTGGTCAGCACCTTCGGGTTGAGCCCGGCCTCGGCAAGTCGTTCGGCGACGAACTGTGTGGTGCCGTACTCCTGGCGGCCCAGTTCCGGGTAGCGGTGCAGGTGTCGCCGCCAGCAGACCAGGTCGTCGTGGTGGGCGGCCAGCCAGGACTCGACGGCCTCGCCCAGGCTCATGCAGCCGCCCGACGCGGTGGCAAGGGGCATCTAGGCAGTATCCCACCGGTTAGGCTCGGGCCCTGTGGCCGGTCAGTCCGATCCCGATGCTGTTGCGCGAGAGGCGGCGCGAACAATCGCCGACGGCACCGGGGTCGGTGTGCACGATGTCGCGATCGTCCTCGGGTCGGGCTGGGCGCCGGCAGTTGCCGCCCTCGGCTCGGCGACTGCCGTGCTGCCGATGGCGCAACTGCCCGGATTCACGCCGCCGACCGCGGCCGGGCACACCGGTGAGGTGTCGTCGGTGGCCATCGGCGGGCATCGGGTGCTGGTGCTGGCCGGTCGGCTGCACCCCTACGAAGGCCATGACCTGCGCCACGTCGTGCATCCGGTGCGGGCGGCCTGCGCAGCGGGCGCACACGTCGTCGTGCTCACCAACGCGGCCGGGGCCGTGCGCCCCGACTTCGAGGTCGGCCAGCCGGTGCTGATCAGCGACCATCTCAACCTGACCGCGCGCTCGGCGCTGGTCGGGCCGCAGTTCGTGGACCTGCTCGACGCGTACGCGCCCCGGCTGCGGGCGCTGGCCCGCGAGATCGACCCGGCGCTGCCCGAAGGCGTGTACGCGGCCGTGCCCGGACCGCAGTTCGAGACACCGGCCGAAATCCGCATGCTGCGGGTGCTGGGCGCCGATCTGGTCGGTATGTCGACCGTGCACGAGACGATCGCGGCGCGGGCGGCCGGCGCCGAGGTGCTCGGGGTGTCGCTGGTGACCAACCTCGCGGCCGGAATCACCGGGCAGCCGCTCAGCCACGCCGAGGTGCTGGCCGCCGGCGCCGCCGCGGCGGCCAGGATGGGTTCGTTGCTGGCCGAGGTGATCACCCGCCTATGACACCTGCGATCACCCCGCAGGACTGGATCACCCACGATCCCGACCCGGCGACGGCCGACGAACTGGCCGGCTGCGACGCCAAGGAACTGTCGGCGCGGTTCGCCCGGCCGTTGACGTTCGGCACCGCGGGGCTGCGGGGCCCGATGCGCGGCGGTCCGGACGCGATGAACCTCGCGGTGGTGCTGCGAGCCAGCTGGGCGGTAGCGAGCGTCCTCAAGAACCGTGGGTTAACCGGTGCGCCCGTGATCGTGGGGCGCGACGCCCGGCACGGATCAGCGCAATTCGCCGAGGCGACCGCGGAAGTGTTTGCTGCCGAGGGTTTTCCGGTGATGCTGTTGCCCGAGCCGGTGCCGACTCCGGTGCTGGCGTTCGCGGTGCGGCAGCTGCGCGCGGCGGCCGGGATCCAGATCACCGCCTCACACAACCCGCCGACTGACAACGGCTACAAAGTGTACTTCGACGGCGGCATGCAGATCATTTCGCCGACCGACCGCGAGATCGAAAGCGCTATGGCGGCGGCGCCGTTCGCCGACCTGATCGCCCGGGCTCCCGTCGAACCCCGGGGCGGCGGACTCGCCGACCGCTATAGCGAACGGGCCGCGCGGGTACGGCGATCGTCGGGTTCGGTCCGGGTGGCACTGACGCCCTTGCACGGGGTCGGCGGCGCGCTCGCGGTGCGGACCCTGCACCGCGCCGGTTTCGACGACGTGCACATCGTTGCCGCGCAGTTCGTCCCCGATCCCGACTTTCCCACCGTCGCCTTTCCCAATCCGGAAGAGCCCGGCGCCACCGACGCGCTGCTGGGTCTGGCCGCCGACGTCGACGCCGACATCGCGATCGCGCTGGATCCCGACGCCGACCGCTGCGCGGTCGGCGTACCGGCCCACTCGGGGTGGCGGATGCTTTCTGGAGACGAAACCGGTTGGCTTTTCGGCGATTATCTCCTCGCCAGCGTCAGCACACCGCAGACCAGCGTGGTGGCCAGTACCGTGGTGTCGTCACGGATGCTGGCGGCGATCGCGGCACACTACGGTGCCCGCCACGTCGAGACCCTGACCGGTTTCAAATGGCTGGCCCGCG
>NZ_VYIK01000019.1:7629-44752 GCF_008709575.1 Mycobacterium sp. | reverse complement strand
CACACTACGGTGCCCGCCACGTCGAGACCCTGACCGGTTTCAAATGGCTGGCCCGCGCCGACGCCAACCTGCCCGGCCGAACGTTGATCTACGCCTACGAAGAGGCGATCGGGCATTGCGTGGACCCGGCCGCGGTGCGGGACAAGGACGGGATCAGCGCCGCGGTGCTGGCGGCCGATCTAGTCGCGGCGCTGAAACACCGCGGCCGTTCGGTGCCCGACGCGCTGGACGACCTGGCCCGCCGCCACGGGGTGCACGTCGTCGGCGCCGTCTCGCGGCCGGTGGCCGGCCGCGACGAGGCGGCCGCGCTGATGCGGCGGCTGCGCGCCGACCCCCCGACACGATTGGCCGGATTCCGCACTACGACAACCGATCTGCAGCAAAGTAGCGAGCACCGCACCGACGCGCTGATCTTCACCGGCGGCGCCGGGGACACCTGGGCGCGGGTCGTGGTCCGGCCGTCGGGCACCGAGCCGAAACTCAAGTGCTACCTGGAAGTGCGCTGCGCAGCCGGCGACGACCTCGACGGCGCCCGCCGACGGGCCGCCGGGCTGCGCGATATGCTGGTGGAGCTGGTGCGGCGGTGGTGACTCAACCCGGCCCGAATTGGCGATCTCCGGCGTCACCGAGACCCGGCACGATATAGGCACGGTCGTTGAGATGGTCGTCGACGCCCGCCGTGAACACCCGCACGTCAGGAGCGGCTTTCGCCAGAGCGGCAAGGCCTTCCGGTGCGGCGACCGCACACACTACGGTGATGTCGTCGGCGCCGCGGCGATGCAGCAACCCGACGGTGTGCGTCATCGACCCGCCGGTGGCCAGCATCGGGTCGAGGACCATCACCGGCTGTCCGTGCACATCGTCGGGGAGCAATTCCAGGTACGGCACGGGCAGCGCCGTGTTCTCGTCGCGGGCGACCCCGACGAAGCCCACCCGCGCCTCCGGCAGCAGCGCATGGGCCTGATCGACCATGCCCAACCCGGCCCGCAGCACCGCCACCAGCAGCGGTGGGCGCGCCAGCCGCGTCCCGGTCGTCTCGGCCAACGGTGTGCGCACGGTGCGGGTCTCGCGTGGCGCATCACGGGTGGCTTCGTACACCAGCATCAGGGTCAGCTCGCGCAACGCGGCGCGAAACGCCGGCCTGTCGGTGCGCCGGTCGCGCAGTGTGGTCAGCCGGGCCGCCGCCAGCGGGTGGTCGATCACGCGGACATCCACAGGAGTTGACCCTACGGGCCAGGCCGCGCGACCGTGGCTCCGGTAGCGAAGAAGGCTGCGGTGGTGCCACCTGTGACCCGACCCGCTCGCGGGGACCGACATCACAAATCAGGTCGACACGCAGGCACGGGTGTCCGGTGGTGCCGGTGCGGCTTCTTATACTCCCGCCATGCAGCGCCCGGGGTGGCGAGATAGTAGGGGGTCTCGGTCGGCCGGACTACTGCATTTACTCGCCGTGCTGACCGTCCTGACGGCTTGGCCTGGGACGCATTCTTGGTCGCCGCCGCGCTTGCGGGCTGCCGGCGTGCCGAGTCCTGCACACGTCGTGATCGTGGTCGAAGAAAATCGGTCTTACTCGAATATCATCGGTAATCCGGCGGCGCCGTACATCAATTCGCTGGCCTCGGGCGGGGCGTCGATGACCCAATCCTTCGCCGAGACCCATCCCAGCGAACCCAACTATTTGGCGTTGTTCGCCGGGAGCACCCTCGGGGTCACCCAGAACATCTGTCCGGTCAACGCCGGCGCCACCCCGAATCTGGGCGCTCAGCTGCTGGCCAGCGGGCGCACCTTCGTCGGGTTCGCCGAGGGCCTGCCGGCCGTCGGCTCACCGGTGTGCAGCACTGCCAAATACGCCCGCAAGCATGCCCCGTGGGTCAACTTCACCAATATCGCGCCCAACTACTCGATGCCGTTCTCGGCGTTTCCGGTCCCGGCGGATTATGCCAGTCTGCCGACGGTGTCGTTCGTCATCCCCGATGTCGACAACGACATGCACGACGGGTCGATCGCCCAGGGCGATCAGTGGCTGCAACGCAACCTGTCGGCGTATGCGCAGTGGGCGAAAGCCAATAATTCTCTGCTGATCGTGACCTGGGACGAGGACGACAACTCCGAACGCAACCGGATTCCCACGATCTTCTACGGCGCCGGCGTCCGGCCCGGAAATTACCCTGAACCGATCAGCCACTACAACGTGTTGTCGACCGTCGAGCAGATGTACGGGCTGCCCAAGCTAGGCCTGGCCGCCAGGGCGCCCGCCATCACCGACATCTGGGCCGGTTAGCCCGCCGGGCCGCCGCTGCGGCGCGCGTCGTTATTCTGTGCCGCATGGCTGCTGACCTTGTCCCGATTCGCCTGAGCCTGACGAGCGGCGACCGCTATACCTTATGGGCGCCCCGCTGGCGCGACGCCGGCGACGAATGGGAGGCGTTTCTGGGCAAAGGCGACGATCTCTACGGCTTCGAAACCGTCGCCGAGCTGGTCGCATTCGTGCGAACCAACTCCGACCACGACCTGACCGATCACCCCGGCTGGAAGGATTTGACCGAGGCCAACGCCCACCGGCTGGAGCCCGCGCCGGAACATCAGTTCGACCTGGTAGCGGCCGAAGAGATGGTCGCGGAGAAGCCGGCCGAAGAGGCGGTCACCGCCCTGGCGAACATGCTGTCGATCGTGTCGGCCATCGGATCGGTGTGCGAGCTGGCGCCCGTGGCGAAGTTCTTCAACGGCAACCCGGCCCTGGGCACCGTGGCCGGCGGTGTCGGGCACTTCACCGGCAAGGCTGGTCTCAAGCGCTGGAACACGATCGCCGAGATCATCGCCGCCAACTGGGACGATGTGCTGGCTGCCATCGAGGAGATCGTCAGCACGCCCGAGGTCGACGCCGCAGCCGCCGCGCAGGCCGCCGACGAGTTGAGCGCACCTGACGAAACCGACAACGAGGAAGCGGCGGAACCCGCAGATCTCGCCGCCGAGGCCAGCGACGCTGAGCGGCCAACCGCTGCGGGCGCGGAGGAAAAAACAAGTGCCGCCGACGATTCCGCGGCGCTGGGCGGCGACGAGGACTTCTGGTACAAGGTCGGAATCGACCCGATCCGGATCATGACCGGCGCCGGCACGTTCTGCACGTTGCGCTGCTATTTCGACGAGCGCCCGATCTTTTTGGGCCGCAACGGAAGGATCAGCGTGTTCACCTCGGAGCGGGCTCTGGCTCGCTACCTCGCCGACGAGCACGACCACGACCTGTCGGACCTGAGCACCTACGACGACATCCGCACCGCCGCTACCGACGGCTCGCTTCGGATCGACATCACCGAGGACAACGTCTACGTGTTGACCGGCCTCGCCGACGACTTCGCCGACGGGCCCGACGCGGTGGACCGCGAGCAGCTCGAGCTGGCTGTCGAGCTGCTTCGCGACGTCGGCGACTACGCCGAGGACAACACCGTCGACAAGGCGCTCGCGACCGAGCAACCGCTGGGCCAGATGGTGGCCCACATTCTGGAACCCGGCTCGGTACCCGAACCCAGCCCGCCCTACGCCGAAGTGGTGCGCGCGTGGGAGGGACTGGACCGGTTCGTGGAGTCGCGGCTGCGGCGCGAATAGCCGCTCAGCGGCGGGCGGCGCGCACACGTGCCCGGCCGGCATCCGGGCGGGAACCCAGCGGCAGCAGCCGGTGGTCGCGGGTGAATACACGGCGCACGAGTCCCAGCGCGACCACCACGGTGGTGATGGCGACCGAGGCCAAGATCAAAAACATCACCACTGCCTGCACGAGCACCGCCTGGACCGGGGACACCCCGGCCAGGATGAGCCCGGTCATGGCGCCGGGCAAAAACACTAATCCGGTGGCCTTGGTGGTTTCTATCTGCGGCGACAGCGCCGAGCGCAAGGCGGTGCGCAGGTAGGGCGCAGCAGCCTGGCGATACGGTTGCCCGAGGGCCAGCCGGGCTTCGACCTCGTCACGCTTGTCACGCAGCTCGTCGACCAGACGGCGGGCCACCAAAACCGTGGCGGTCATCGAGTTGCCGATCATCATCCCGGCGATCGGGACCAGGGTGCGCGGCACCAGGGGCAGCACGTGCAGCCCGAACACCACGCCCAGCGTGACGACCGCTGCGGTGGCGAAGGCGGCGCTGGCCAGCGGCGCCAGCCGGGGCACCTCCGGTGCCCGCCGACGGGCGACGTCCCCGGCATAGGCAACCATTGCCGCGGTCCACGCCCACGACCACCACAGCGAGCGGCCCGGCTGCAACAGCGCCACCAAAACGCCGCCCACCAGCAGTAACTGGACCAGCGCGCGGGCCGAGGCCCAGACCACCTGACGTTCCAGTCCCAGCCGCTGCCACAGCGAGACCGCCGCAGCGAACGCCACCAACGCCAGCGACGTCGCCAGGCCCACCCAGCCGACATTCATCGGGTCACCTCCCCCGTTCCGGTTCGGTTTCCGGTTTGGGTTGCACCGGCGCGTACCCGGTGCAGCGGCCGTGTTCGATGTGCAGGATCCAGTCGGCGATCCGCTCGCCCTGCGCCGCGTCGTGGGTGACCCACAGGGCCGCCATGAGGCCCTCGCCGGTACCGTCGGCCAGCGCACGCACCGCGTGTTCGATCACCCGGGCCGCCGCGGCGTCGACGGCGGACGTGGGTTCATCCAGCAGCAACACCTGCGGGCGGGCCATCAGTGTGCGTGCCAGGCACATCCGCTGCGCCTCCCCGCCCGACAGTGCGGTCGCGTCGCGGTCCAGCCAGGATCCGGTCAGCGCCACGCGTGCCAGCATTTCGGTCATCTGCGCCTCGGTCGCGTCCGGATCGGCGGCGCGCAGGTTGTCACCGACGGTGCCGGGAAACGGAGTCGGACGCTGAAAGCACATGCCCACCCGGCGCCGCAGCCACAGCGGGTCGATGCCGGCGATGTCATTGCCGCAGAACGACACTCGACCACTGGTGGGCACCTCCAGCCGATTGCACAGCCGCAACGCCGTCGACTTGCCCGATCCGGACGGGCCGAACAGCACGGTCACCCCACCCTTCGGAACGGCCGCGGTGAATCCGTCCAGCGCACGCACTCCGCCACGCTCCACCACGACGTCGGCAAAATCGAACACAGAGTCGGTGCCGCGGTCGTCCATCACCCCACCAGCACGGCATAGCGCGGTTTGATCACCTCGTCGATGATCGCCAAGCGCTCGTCGAACGGAATGAACGCCGACTTCATCGCGTTGATGGTGAATCGCTGCAGATCGCTCCAGCCGTACCCGAATGCTTGCACCAGCCGGAACATCTCCTGACTCATCGAGGTGTCGCTCATCAGCCGGTTGTCGGTGTTGATGGTCACCCGAAACCGGGCGCGGGCCAGGCGGTCGAACGGATGCTCGGCGATACTGTCGACCACACCGGTCTGCACGTTGGAACTGGGGCACAGTTCCAGCGGAATCCGCTTGTCCCGCAGGATAGCTGCGAGTCGGCCGAGCCGGATCCGGCCATCTGGTTCGACGGCGATGTCGTCGACGATCCGCACCCCGTGTCCCAGCCGGTCGGCGCCGCAGAACGCGATCGCCTCGTGGATGGAGGGCAGCCCGAACGCCTCACCGGCATGAATGGTGAAGCGGGCGTTGTGGTCACGCATATATTCGAACGCGTCCAGGTGCCGGGTCGGCGGATGACCGGCCTCCGCGCCGGCGATGTCGAAGCCCACCACGCCCTTGTCCCGGAACCGGATGGCCAGCTCGGCGATCTCCCGGGACAGCGCGGCATGCCGCATCGCGGTGACCAGGCAGCGCACCGTGATCGGGTGGCCTGCCGCCGCGGCGGCCTTCTCGCCGTCGGCGAATCCGGCCAGCACGGCATCGACGACGTCGTCGAACGACAGCCCGGCCTCGATGTGCAGTTCGGGGGCGAACCGGACCTCGGCGTACACCACCGAGTCCGCCGCCAGATCCTCGACGCACTCGTAGGCGACCCGGTGCAACGCCTCGGGGGTTTGCATCACGGCCACGGTGTGGGAGAACGGTTCGAGGTAGCGTTCCAGGGAGCCGCTGTAGGACGCGTGGTGAAACCAGCGGGCCAGCTCGTCGGCCTCGGTGGCGGGCAGGCCGTCGTAGCCGACTTGGCCGGCGATGTCGAGCACGGTGGCCGGGCGCAGCCCCCCGTCGAGGTGGTCGTGCAACAGCGCCTTGGGCGCCTGCCGGATCACGTCGAGGGTCAGCGGTGCGGTCACGGGGTGATCCGATCGATGACCAGGGGCCGCCGCGGCGGCGGCGCGGCGCCGACCGCCCAGCCGCCGTCCAGCTCGGCCATCGCCGCGGCCAGGCGTTCCGGGGTATCGGTGTACAGCGTGAACAGCGGCTCGCCGGGCGCCACCGGCTGCCCGGGCCGGCGGTGGATGCGGATCCCGGCGCCGGGCTGCACCGGCTCGCCCCGTCGGGACCGGCCCGCGCCGAGCCGCCAGACCGCCAGCCCTACCGCCATCGCGTCGATGTCTCCCATTGTGCCGCCCCGAGGTGCCGTCACGGTTTCTGAGCACGTACCCATGGGCAACGGTACCGACAAGTCGCCCCCCTGCGCGGCGACCATCGCCCGGAATCGGTCCATGGCGGTCCCGTCGCGCAGGGTCTGCGCCGGATCGCGGTCCTCGATCTTGGCGAGCTGCAGCATCTCGGTGGCCAGCGCCAATGTCAGCTCCACCACGTCGGGCGGTCCGCCGCCGGCCAGCACCTCCAGCGCCTCGGCGACCTCCAGCGCGTTGCCGACCGCGGCGCCCAGTGGGCGGTTCATGTCGGTCAGCAGCGCCCGCGTCGGCACCCGATGCGTCGTTCCCAACCACACCAGGGTGTGCGCCAGTTCACGGCACTGCGATTCCGTGTGCAGCAGCGCCCCGGACCCGACCTTGACGTCGAGCACCAGTGACCCGGCTCCCTCGGCGAGCTTTTTGCTCATCACCGAGCTCGCGATCAACGGGAGGGACTCTACCGTGGCGGTGATGTCACGCAGAGCGTAGAGCTTGGCGTCGGCGGGCGCCAGCCGGCCGGCCGCGAAAATCGCCGCGCCGACATCGCGAAGTTGTTGGCGCACTTGATCCGTGGACAGGTGGGCGGTGAATCCTGCGATCGACTCCAACTTGTCCAGGGTGCCGCCGGTGTGGCCCAGGCCTCGGCCGGAGGCTTGTGGCACCGCGCCGCCGCAGGCCGCGATCACCGCCACCAGCGGCAGGGTGATCTTGTCGCCGACCCCGCCGGTGGAATGCTTGTCCACGGTCACCAGCGGTCTGCCGCCACGGCGCAGACCGCGAAAATCCATCCGCTCGCCCGAGCCCAGCATCGCCGCGGTCCAGCGCGCCGTCTCGCCGGGGTCCATCCCACGCAGAAAGATCGCCATCAGCAGCGCCGACATCTGCTCCTCGGCGACGTGCCCGTGGGTGTAGGCGTCGATCACCCAGTCGATCGCGGCATCGCTGAGCCTGCCGCCATCGCGTTTGGTCTTGATGACCGTCGGGGCGTCGAAAGTCACCGGCGTCGGGGCACGTCGTCGGCACCGAAGGCGTCGGGCAACAACTCGCCGAGCCGGCGCGGCCCGTCGGGATGGTCGATCAGCAGGTCGGGCCCGCCGTGCTCCCACAGCACCTGCCGGCAGCGCCCGCAGGGCATCAGCACCACGCCGTCGGCGTCGACACAGGCCAGCGCCAGCAGTCGGCCGCCACCACTCGAATGCAGGGCGCACACCACCGCGCACTCTGCGCACAGGCTTAGACCATAGGAGACATTTTCCACATTGCAGCCGGTGACCAGGCGGTGGTCGTCGACCACCGCCGCCGCGCCGACGCGCAGCCGCGAATACGGCGCGTAGGCGTGCCGCGCCGCTTGGGTTGCCTTGTTCCGCAGGCGATTCCAGTCGATTGCAGCGGTCATGGCCGCACTGTCAAATGTGTGTGCACGGTATTCGCAGGCCCCGTTCGGTGTCGGTCGACTCACCCAGCCGCCGTCATTGTGGCAGGAGCCGGCGGCTGCGTCACGCTTCATGCCCCGCGAGAAATGGGTTTAGAGTCCTGACGAGATGTTTCGTCATGATCGCGGGAGGCACCGATGACGGCGACATCCGCGGATCCGACAGCCCCGGTCCCGCGGGAGGAGCCGTCGCACTCGCGGCCGCCGCGCCGGAGCGTCTATCGCGGTGATCCGGGCATGTGGTCGTGGGTGCTGCACCGCATCACCGGTACGGCGATCTTCTTCTTCCTGTTCGTCCACGTGCTGGACACCGCGTTGGTCCGGGTGAGTCCGCAAGCCTACGACGAGGTCGTCGCGATCTACCAGACACCGATCGTCGGACTGATGGAGCTGGGCCTGGTGGCCGCGGTGCTCTATCACGCGCTCAATGGCGTCCGGGTCATCTTGATCGACTTCTGGGCGCAGGGTCCCCGCTACCAGCGAGTGATGTTGGCGACGGTCGCCGCCGCCTGGCTGGTGGTCACGGTTCCGGCGACCGTGGTGCTTGCCATCCACCTGGCCGGGTGGTTCGGGTGAGCGCGCCCGACCTTGCGCTGTGCCCACCGCGGCGCCGGCCCGGGCGGCAATTCGAGAAGTACGCCTGGTTGTTCATGCGATGTTCCGGGGTCGTGCTGGTGTTCTTGGCTCTCGGGCATTTGTTCATCGGCTTGATGTGGGACGACGGGGTCTACCGCATCGACTTCAACTACGTGGCGCAGCGGTGGCATTCGCCGTTTTGGCGGGTCTGGGATCTGTTGTTGCTGTGGCTGGCCCAGTTGCACGGCGGCAACGGTCTGCGCACGATCATCGACGACTACACCCGCAAGGATTCGACCCGCTTTTGGCTCAACACGCTGCTGGCGCTGTCGATGGTGGTCACGCTGGTGCTGGGGACTTATGTGTTGGTGACCTTCAACCCCAACATCTCGTCATGACCCTGATCAACCAGCACCGCTACGACGTGGTGATCGTCGGCGCCGGCGGCGCGGGACTGCGGGCCGCTGCCGAAGCTGCGCCGCGGGTCAGCACCGCGGTGCTGACCAAGCTGCATCCGACCCGCAGCCATACCGGTGCCGCCCAGGGCGGCATGTCCGCGGCGCTGGCCACCGTCGAGGACGACAACTGGGAGTGGCACGCCTTCGACACCGTCAGGGGCGGCGATTATCTGGCCGACCAGGACGCGGTGGAGATCATGTGCCGGGAAGCCGTCGACGCGGTGCTCGACCTGGAGAAGATGGGGATGCCGTTCGACCGCACCCCGGATGGCCGCATCGACCAGCGCCGCTTCGGCGGGCACACCCGCGACCACGGTAAAGCCCCCGTGCACCGATCCTGTTACGCCGCCGACCGCACCGGCCAGCTGATCCTGGCGACGCTGTATCAGAACTGCATCCGCCACGACGTGCAGTTCTTCGACGAGTTCTACGTTCTCGATCTCGTGCTCACCGAAACCTCCGACGGTCCGGTCACCAGCGGAGTGATCGCCTACGAGCTGGCCACCGGCGCCATCCACGTCTTCGGCGCCAAGGCGGTCGTCGTCGCCACCGGCGGCTCGGGCCGGATGTACCAGACCACCTCCAACGCGCACACTCTGACCGGCGACGGGATGGCCGTCGTGTTCGGTAAAGGGCTTCCGTTGGAAGACATGGAGTTTCATCAGTTCCACCCGACGGGCCTGGCCGGGCTGGGCATCGTGATCTCCGAGGCCGTGCGCAGTGCGGGTGGCCGGCTGCTTAACGGCGCGGGCGAGCGGTTCATGCAGCGCTACGCGCCGAAGCTCGTCGACCTGGCCCCGTGCGACATCGTCGCCCGCTCGATGGTTCGCGAGGTGCTGGCGGGTCGCGGCGCCGGACCCGACAAGGATTACCTCTACCTTGACATGCGCCACCTCGGCGCCGACGTGCTCGCGGCCAAGCTGCCCGCCGTCACCGAGTTCGCCCGCATCTACCGGGGGGTGGACCCGCTCACCGAGCCGGTACCGGTCTACCCGACCTGTCACTACGTGATGGGCGGAATCCCGACGACGGTCACCGGGCAGGTGTTGCGCGACAATACCGCAACGGTGCCCGGGTTGTACGCAGCAGGCGAGTGCGCCTGTGTCTCGGTGCACGGCGCAAATCGCCTGGGAACCAATTCGTTGTTGGATATCACCGTATTCGGGCGTCGCGCCGGAATCGCCGCAACCGATTACGCTCTCGCGCATGACTTCGTCGAGATGCCGCCGGATCCGGCGGCGACGGTGGTCGGCCGGGTAGCCGACATTGTGTCCGGGCGCGGCACTGAGCGCGTCGCCGATATCCGCGGCGCGTTGCAGCAGACGATGGACGACAATGCGGCGGTCTTCCGCACCGAAGAGACTTTGAAACAGGCGCTCGACGACATCCACACGTTAAAAGCGCGCTATTCCCACATCACGGTCCACGACAAGGGTCAGCGCTTCAACAGCGATGTACTGGAAGCGATCGAGCTGGGTTTTCTTCTCGAGCTGGCCGAAGTCAGCGTGGCAAGCGCCTCGAACCGCAGAGAATCCCGCGGCGGGCACGCCCGTGAGGACTACCCGAACCGTGACGACACCAACTACCTGCGCCACACCATGGCCTACAAGCAAGGCACCGACCTGCTCAGCGACATCGCGCTGGACTTCAAACCCGTGGTGCAGACCCGCTACACACCCGCCGAACGGACGTACTGATGACCACGCCGGCCGATCCGCCGCTGCCGCCGGTCCCCGAGGGCGCGATTCTGGTGACGCTGCGAATCGCCCGGTTCAACCCCGAAAACCCCGACCAGTACGCCGATTCGGGCGGCTGGCAGAGTTTCAGGGTGCCGTGCCTGCCCAGCGACCGGCTGCTCGATCTGTTGATCTACGTCAAGAGCTATCTCGACGGCACGTTGACGTTCCGGCGGTCCTGCGGGCAGGGAGTCTGTGGTTCTGACGCCATGCGGATCAACGGCCGCAACCGGCTGGCCTGCACGGTGGTGATGCGCGATCTGCTGTCGACCCGGAAAAGGGCGAGCAGGCCTGCCAAACCGTCGACCGTCACCGTCGAGCCGATCCGCGGGCTGCCCGTGCAGAAGGACCTGGTGGTCGACATGGAGCCGTTCTTCCAGGCCCACCGCGCGGTGAAGCCGTACCTGATCACCAGCGGCAACCCGCCGGCCCGGGAGCGCATTCAGAGTCGAACCGAGCGCGCCCGCTACGAGGACACCGCCAAATGCATCCTGTGCGCGGCGTGCACCACCAGCTGCCCGGTGTTCTGGCACGACGGCCGCTACCTCGGCCCGGCGGCCATCGTCACGGCGCACCGCTTCATCTTCGACAGCCGCGACGAGGCCGCCGCCGAGCGTCTCGACATCCTCAACGACGCCGAGGGCGTGTGGCGCTGCCGCACCACGTTCAACTGCACCGAGGCCTGCCCGCGCGGGATCGAGGTGACCACGGCGATCCAACAGGTCAAGCGTGCATTGATAGTCGAGCGCGAGTCCCGGGGATCGGGGGTCAGCCGCTGAAAAGCCCGACCGTGACGGCCGTGTCGGCGGCCGCGTTCGCGATCGTCTGGGCCGCCTGGGCTGCAGGGGTCGTCGGCGCTAGGTTCAGCGGCTCGCGCAGCGCGTACAGCTGGAAGCGGTAATGGTGCACCCCGGTGCCGGCCGGCGGGCATGGCCCCATGTACTGCGTTTGGCCACCGGAGTTGCGCCCGACGACCGCGCCCGCCGGCAGCGCACCGCCGACGATTTCGGTGGTTGCCGGAGGGATATCGGTGACCACCCAGTGCACATAGAGCCCGCTGACCGCGTCGGGGTCGTCGACGACCAGGGCCAGCGACTCGGTGCCGGGCGGGACGTTCGCCCAGCGCAGTGTCGGCGGCACGTTGCGGCCCTTGCAGGAGTACTCCACCGGGATCGGCGTGTTGTCGGCAAATGCCGGGCTGGTCACACTGAACTTCGCCGGCGCGGCGGGCGACGGCGATGGGCTCGCCGTGCCGGGTGCCGACGCCGGTTGGCGGTCCGGGTTCGCCGGGGCACCGCCGCACCCGGCCAGACACATCAGCGCCAGAGTGGCCAACGCCCGCCTCATGGGCCGCCTCATGGCCTTTGTATACCCGTCGCCTGCCCCGGAGTAAAGCGCGTCAGACGTGCTGCGACCCATCCCGTGCTGGTGATCTCACTTGTCTAACGCCCCGGTCGTACTCTTGCCGCTGACTTCAGGCCGAAACGACAGACCGACCTCATCGTTGCTGGCAAGTCGGTGATTTACCCGCATTCGCTGTCGTGAGTCCGCTGGCGGCCGACGCAAATCCGTGGAAAATTGGGGTCACTACGGGATGATTTCTGCAGCGCGGCAACCTGGCCAAGCACGGCATCGATTTCGATGCCGCACCGTCCATTCGGTCGGATCCGCGAGGCAACCCGGCTATCGCTATCAAAGTCTGGATCACACCGCAGCGACGTTGAAATTGCGTCTAGGGTCGTGAATCTGCGAAATGCGCAGCCCTGGATGCAATCTCAATACCGGTCGGGCTTCCGACATGACATACCGCCTCGAATTCGCCGACTTGCTGTGTCGAGGACATGGTTCGAGGAGTAGGAATGCACACGATGACCGCTAACCTGTCCGCCAGCGCCGACCGCCACCTGTGGGGCCACTTCGCGGCCCACGGCCCGGGCATCACGCCGCCGGTCATCACCCGCGGCGAGGGTGTCCGTATCGTCGACGACCGCGGCAAAAGCTACCTCGACGGGCTGTCCGGGCTGTTCGTGGTGCAGGTCGGATACGGTCGCGAGGAGCTGGCCGAGGCGGCTGCCGAGCAGGCCCGCCGGCTGGCGTATTTCCCGCTGTGGTCCTATGCGACCCCGCCCGCCATCGAGCTCGCCGAGCGTATCGCGCACTACGCGCCGGGTGACCTGAACCGGGTGTTTTTCACCACCGGTGGTGGCGAGGCCGTCGAGACCGCGTGGAAGCTGGCCAAGCAGTACTTCAAGCTCACCGGCAAACCCGGCAAGTACAAGGTGATTTCGCGGGCGGTGGCCTACCACGGCAGCCCACATGGTGCGCTGGCGCTGACCGGGGTTCCGGGCTACCGGGCGCCGTTCGAGCCGCTGACGCCGGGTGCGGTGAAAGTGCCCGACACCAACGTCTACCGCGCGCCGGAGCCGTTCGACACCGACGCCAAGGCGTTCGGCCGGTGGGCCGCCGACCGCATCGGCGAGGCGATCGAGTTCGAGGGTCCCAACACCGTCGCCGCAGTGTTCCTGGAACCGGTGCAGAACGCCGGCGGATCCATTCCACCACCGCCGGGCTATTTCGAGCGGGTCCGGCAGATCTGCGACGAGTACGACGTGCTGCTGGTCTCCGACGAGGTCATCTGCGCGTTCGGCCGGATCGGGTCGATGTTCGCCTGCGAGGATTTCGGGTATCTGCCCGACATGATCACCTGCGCCAAGGGGCTGACGTCGGGATACTCGCCGATCGGCGCCTTGATCGCCACCGACAGGCTGTTCGAGCCGTTCAACGACGGTACGACGATGTTCCCGCACGGCTACACCTTCGGCGGCCACCCGATGTCGGCGGCAGTCGCACTGGCCAACCTCGACGTCTTCGAGCGCGAACAGCTCACCGCGCGAGTCAAGCACAACGCTGCGGCGTTTCGCGCCACGCTGGAACGGCTCTACGACCTGCCGATCGTCGGCGACGTCCGCGGCGAAGGCTACTTCTACTCGGTCGAACTGGTCAAAGATCAGGCGACTAGACAAACCTTCACCGCGCAGGAACGGCGCCGGCTGCTGCCGGCCCTGTCCAGGGCATTGTTCGACGCGGGGTTGTACTGCCGCATCGACGAGCGCGGCGATCCGGCGATCCAGCTGGCGCCGCCGCTGATCAGCGGTCAAGCCGAATTCGACGAGATCGAATCGATCGTGCGCGGCGTGCTCATCGACGCCGAACCCCAATAATCACTTCTGCACCATCTATCACCGCGCGGCTCCTCGTAATCGGGCCGCCGATCGCCTACTGTGCACAGACGATGGCTTCCTTACGTCTCGCATCGTGCCTGGCGACGGCGGTTGTTGCGCTCTGCACCGCGGTCGGGCCTCCGGTGGCGGGCGCCGAGCCCGACCCCGCGGCGGCCAACCCTTGCCCGTTCCGGGTGTCGACCCCTCCCGCGGTGGACTCCTCGGAGGTGCCGGAGGCCGGTGACCCGCCGCTTCCGCTTCCGGTACCCGCCAAACCGCTCGGTGGCGACGCGTTGAGCGGGTGTGGGCTCGTCGTCGCGCCCAACACTCCCCCGGTCCCCGACGACGTCTCCGCGCAGGCCTGGCTGGTTGCCGACCTGGACAGCGGGGCCGTCATCGCCGCGCGCGACCCGCACGGGCGGCATCGCCCCGCCAGCGTGATCAAGGTCCTCACCGCGATGGTCTCGCTGGGCGAGCTCAATCTCAACAAAATCGTCGACGGCACCGCCGAGGACGCCGCGGTCGAAGGCACCAAGGTCGGGGTTGCGCCCGGCGGAACCTATACGGTCAACCAGCTCCTGCACGGGCTGCTGATGCATTCCGGCAACGACGCCGCCCACGCGCTGGCCATGCAGCTGGGTGGCGTACCGGTCGCGATGGAGAAAATCAACGCGCTGGCCGGCAAGCTCGGTGGCCGCGACACCCGGGTCGCCACGCCGTCAGGACTCGACGGACCCGGCATGAGCACGTCGGCCTACGACATCGGCCTGTTCTACCGCTACGCGTGGCAGAACCCGACATTCGCGAAAATCGTCGCGACCCGCACCTTCCCCTTCCCCGGACACGGCGGTCACCCCGGCTATGAGCTGGAAAACGACAACCAGCTGCTCTACCACTACCCGGGCGCGCTGGGCGGCAAGACCGGCTACACCGACGATGCCGGCCAGACGTTCGTGGGGGCAGCCACGCGGGACGGTCGTCGGCTGATGGCGGTGCTGCTGCACGGCACCCGTCAACCAATTCCGCCGTGGCAGCAGGCCGCACATCTGCTGGACTACGGCTTCGCCACCGCCCCGGGGACGCAGGTGGGCACCCTGGTCGAACCTGATCCGACCCTGGTGGCCGCCAAACCCGACACACGAGACGACGCCACCCGGGCCGCCGCGCTGGTGTCACCGGGCGACGTGCTGCCGGTCCGCGTCGGGGTGATGGTCATCGGCACCCTGATCGTCTTCGGGCTGATGCTGGCCGCTCGGTCGCTGAACGGCCGACCCCGGCGCGAATTCTGACACCGACGACCCGCCGCGCCCGGCTTCGCCGCTAGCATGGGCGCGGTATGAGCCGAAAGCCCAGCCAGCGTCACACGCTCATGGTGGGTCAGGCCTCGGCCACCGGACCACCCCGGCCATGCCGCTGATCGCCGCCGGCGCCGTTGTCGCCGACCGGCAGGTCTACCGGCCCGGCTGGGTTCACACCGCGGGCGAGCGCATCCTGGGCTGCGGACCTGGGACACCGCCGCGACCGGCTGACCGCGAGCTGCTCGAGGCTGTCGTGGTTCCCGGCTTCGTCGACATGCACGTGCACGGCGGCGGAGGAGACTCCTACACCGACGGCGATGCCGCCGCCATAGTTCGCGCCGCCGCTTTCCACCGCCGGCACGGCACCACCACGACCGTGGCCAGTCTGGTCAGCGCGTCGCCGGCGAACCTGCTCGCCGCCGTGCGTGTCCTGGCCGAGGCGACCCGGGCCGGCACGGTTGCCGGGATCCATCTGGAGGGGCCGTGGCTGAGCGCACGCCGTTGCGGAGCCCACGACCCGAAACAGTTACGCGACCCCGATCCCGCCGAAATCGACCGCGTGCTCGCCGCGGCCGACGGCGCGATCCGGATGGTGACCCTGGCACCGGAGCGTCCCGGCAGCCGGGACGCGATACGACGTTGCACCGACGCGGGGGTGGTGGTAGCCGTTGGTCACACTGAGGCCGACTTTCAGCAGACCCGGTCCGCCATCGCGCTCGGTGCGACGGTCGGCACCCACCTGTTCAATGCGATGCCCGGGTTGCACCATCGCGAACCCGGACCCGCGCTCGCGCTGCTGCGTGATCCGCGGGTGACCGTCGAGCTGATCGCCGACGGCGTGCACGTCCACCCGGCGATGCTGGACGCGGTGATCGAGTTCGCCGGCCCTGCCCGGGTGGCGCTGGTCAGCGACGCCACCGCGGCGGCCGGCCGCGGCGACGGCAGGTTCCGGTTGGGAACGGTCGACATCGACGTCGCCGGCGGCGTGGCCAGGGTGCGGGGAACCTCGACGATCGCCGGCAGCGCCGCCACGATGGACCGGCTGTTTCGCTCCGTGGCCGGCAGGGGGCCGGATCCCGACACCGGATTGGCGGCCGCGGTGCAGATGACGTCGGCCACACCGGCCGCCGTACTCGGGTTCGACGACGTGGGGGCTTTGCGTCGGGGTCTGCGCGCCAATCTTGTCGTGCTGGATGCGGATCTGACGGTGAGCGCCGTCATGGCCGACGGTGAATGGGTCGATCAGTCGCTCGCCCGGCCGAACAAGTAGGGATAGCCGAAGCCGGCGATCGCCCCGCCGATCAACGGCGCCAGCCAAAACACCCACAGTTGTCCGGGAGCACCCGCGCCGTTGAAGAATGCGACACCGGTGGAGCGCGCCGGGTTGATCGACGCATTGGAGACCGGGATCGCCACCAGGTTGGTCAGGGCGAGCGCGAATCCGATCGCCACCCCGGCGAAGCCTTTCGGTGCCCGCTCGTCGGTGGCCCCGAGGATGACAAACAAGAACATCGCGGTCAACACGACCTCGATGACAATCACCGCACCCAAGGAATATCCGGCGGGTGAATGGTCACCGTAGCCATTGGCCGCCATGTTGCCGGTCGCCGTGAAACCGGGCTTGCCGGTCGCGACGTAGTAGATCACCACCCCCGCGAGCAGGCCGCCGATCACCTGAACAATCCAGTACGCGGGCAGTAGCTTCCATTCCATACGGTGAGCCAATGCAGCACCCAGTGTGACAGCGGGGTTGAAATGCCCGCCGGAGATCGCTCCGAACGCATACACGCCGGTCAGTACCGTTAGACCGAACGCCAGCGCCACGCCGAGATAACCGATACCCAACGGATAGTGCCCAGAGTGCGCCTTCGCGGCGAAAACCGCGCTGCCGCAGCCTCCGAGCACCAGCCAGAAAGTGCCGATGGTCTCCGCGGCCAGTCGCTGGGAGAGATTTGGTGCCGCCATCGCCAACCACCCTTGGTCGTGGTTTCAACGTTTGTGCTACGAGGGTGACACAACCGTGCGCCGACGTTGGCCAAATCTGTGTATTAAAGCGCCCGTCGCCGATGTCGGCAGCATCCACGGCGATCGGACCGTGGCCTAGCCCCTGCGCCGGAGCAGCCGGGACAGCCCGAGCGCCCCGATCGCTCCCATCACGGCTGCCGCCAACGCCTGTCGAGCAGCCAGGCCGTTGTCGAGCTGCACCCGGGTGGTGATCACGGCGGGTTCAGGGGGAGCCACCGGCACCGCCAGCAGGTTGGCCGGTGACGTCGCACCCCAGGCGGCGGCGAATAGCAGCAGGCGGGCGGTGATGTAGGCGAACACCATCAGCCCCAGCACCGGCCCGAACGTCGCACCGGCCGGGCTGCGCAGCACTGTGCGCAGATAGATCGCCGCTACCAGTTTGAACAGTTCAAACCCGAGTGCCGCCAGCAGTCCGGCCCGCACTGAACTGGCGAAGTGGACCGGCTCGCGCGGCAGCCGGGCGATCATCCAGGTGAATACCAACCATGTCACCAGCAGCGATATCACTGTCGAAAGCCCGCGCAGGATGGCGTCGAGAACGGGCGCGTTGTGAATCCCGAGCCAGCCGAGAACTTTGGCCATCGGTGCCGCGCCGGCCAGCACGCTCAACGCCACGACGGCCAGGAGCGCGCCGAACGACGACAGCATCGCCGCCAGGTCTGACACCTTGGTGCGTAGGAATCCGGCTGGTGTGCCCGGCTGCCCCCACATCGCGCTGAGCGCCACCCGCAGATGGGCCACCCAGCTCAGACCGGCCCACGCGGCAACGGCCAACCCGATGACACCGACCGAAGTCCGTGCCGCGATCGCCGAGTTCATCAGGTCTATCACCTGCTGGCCCAGGCTGCCGGGAACCGCGGCCAGGACCTTGTCATCGAGGTGGTGCACCAAATCAGGCCGACGCGACAGCATGAAACCGCCGATCGCGAAACCGACCATCAGCAAAGGAAACAATGCGAAGACCGTGTAGTAGGTCAGGCCCGCGGCAAAGTAGTTACCCTTGCCCTGATTGAATCGCTCGTTGGCGCGCATCACGTGGTCGAGCCAGCCGTAGCGTGCCCGCAACCGGTCGAGGACGCTCATGGGTGCGGCAGGAATCCGAGCCGGTCGAAGACCCTGTCAACCGTTTTGGCGGCGACATCCTGGGCCCGCGCCGCGCCGGCGGCCAGGATGGCGTGCAGTTCGGCAGGATCGGCGAGTAACTCTGCGACCCGCGCCTTGATCGGCGTCACGAAGCCGACGACGGCGTCCGCGGTGTCCTTCTTCAACTCGCCGTAGCCGCGCCCGGCGTAACCGCGGACCAGGGCGTCGACATCGACACCGGTGATTGCCGACTGAATGCTCAGCAGGTTCGACACCCCGGGTTTGGCCTGCGGGTCATACCGGATTTCCCGTTCGCTATCGGTTACCGCAGACCGAATCTTCTTCGCCGATAACGCCGGATCATCGAGCAGGTTGATCAGCCCAGCGTCGGTGGCCGCCGACT
Source organism: Mycobacterium sp. (assembly GCF_008709575.1). Lineage (GTDB taxonomy): Bacteria > Actinomycetota > Actinomycetes > Mycobacteriales > Mycobacteriaceae > Mycobacterium. The sequence goes on along the minus strand of NZ_VYIK01000019.1, from coordinate 26,015 downwards.
TGCTCATTTTCGACGAGGGGTCGGCCAGGTCGTAAATCTTGGCGGTGGCCTTGGCGATCAGTAGGTCCGGAACGACGAAAGTGTCACCGAAGCGGCTATTGAATCGCTGCGCGATGTCGCGCGCCAGCTCCAAGTGCTGGCGCTGGTCTTCCCCGACCGGCACCAGCTCGGTGTCGTAGGCCAGCACGTCGGCGGCCTGCAGCACCGGATAGGTGAACAGGCCCACCGTGGTCGCCTCGGCACCCGCTCGCGCCGACTTGTCTTTGAACTGCGTCATCCGCGAGGCCTGACCGAACCCGGTGAAACAGCCCAGCACCCAAGCCAACTGGGTGTGCGCGGGTACGTGGCTCTGCACGAAGATCGTGCTGCGGTTCGGATCGATGCCCAGCGCCAGGTATTGCGCCGCGGTGAGCAGTGTGCGTCGCCGTAGCACCTCGGGATCCTGCGGGACGGTGATCGCGTGCAGGTCGACCACGCAAAAGAACGCGTCATGGTCGTCCTGCAGCTGGGCCCACCGCATGACCGCACCCAACGCGTTACCGAGATGAAGCGAGTCGGAGGTGGGCTGCACACCGGAGAAGACCCGGGGCATTGCCGTGGCGGTGCTCATGATGCTGTCAACATTGTCACGCTGGGATCTTCGCACGCTGTTCTCGGGCTGCGACCAGCGCGCCTTGCGGTACCGGCGGTATCACCTTAGTGTCGGCGACATGCGCCGTCGTGATCCGATACACCTGGGAGCCGGCGAGCCGGTTTTGCTGCTGCATCCGTTTCTGATGTCGCAGCTGGTCTGGCAGACGGTGGCCCGGCAATTGGCCGATACCGGCCGATACGAGGTATTGGCCCCGACGATGGCCGGCCACAACGGCGGACCGCGCGCCGGTACCCGGTTTCTCAGCGCGGCGGTGTTGGCCGATCACGTCGAGCGCGACCTCGACGTCCACGGCTGGAATACCGCCCACATCGTCGGCAATTCGCTGGGCGGCTGGGTGGCGTTCGAACTGGAAAGTCGCGGCCGGGCGCGCACCGTCACCGGCATCGCCCCGGCCGGCGGCTGGAACCGCTGGAGCCCGACCAAATTCGAGGTGATCGCCAAGTTCGTCACGGGCTTGCCGATATGGGTGGTGGCCCGGTTGCTCGGACCGCATGCGCTGCGGCTGCCGTACAGCCGCCGGCTGGCAACATTGCCGATCAGCGGATCGGCGGACGGCGTCAGCGACGAGGAGCTGCACGCCATCATCGAGGACGTGACGCATTGCCCGGCCTACTTCCAGCTGCTGGTCAAATCGCTGCTACTGCCCGGCTTGCGGGGACTGGCCGAGACCGCGGTACCCGCACATCTGCTGCTGTGCGGCAAAGACCGGGTGGTTCCCCCGCGCCGGTTCGGCCGGCACTTCACCGCTCACTTGCCCAACCACACGGTGGTGACCATGCTCGAGGGTCTCGGGCACATCCCGATGTTCGAGGCGCCGCTCCAGGTCGCCGAGGTCATCACCGCCTTCCTCGACCAGCACAGCCGGCCGGTCGCCGCGCTTGAATTCAGGTCTAGCTGAGTGCCTTGTCCAAGTTCTCGGCGACCGTGTTGAGGAAGTCCTGACTGGTCTGCCAGGCCTGGTCCGCGCCGATCAACAGCGCGAGATCTTTGGTCATCCGCCCGGCCTCGACCGTGGAGATCACGACCTCTTCGAGCTTCTGGGCGAACTCGATCACCGCGGGAGTGTTGTCCAACTTGCCGCGGTGCGCAAGTCCGCGGGTCCAGGCGAAGATCGAGGCGATCGGGTTCGTCGAGGTGGGTTGGCCCTGCTGGTACTGGCGGAAATGCCGGGTGACGGTGCCATGCGCGGCCTCGGCCTCCACTGTCTTGCCGTCGGCCGTCATCAGCACCGACGTCATCAGCCCCAGCGAGCCGTAGCCCTGCGCAACGGTGTCGGATTGCACGTCGCCGTCGTAGTTCTTGCAGGCCCACACGTAGCCGCCCGCCCACTTCAGACACGCGGCGACCATGTCGTCGATCAACCGATGCTCGTAGAAAAGCCCTGCGGCCTCGAACTTGTCCTTGAATTCCGTTTCGTAGATGCGCTGGAATTCGTCTTTGAACATGCCGTCGTAGGCCTTGAGGATGGTGTTCTTGGTCGACAGGTACACCGGATAGTTCTGTTGCAGCCCGTAGGCGAACGAAGCTCGGGCGAAGTCCTGGATGGATGCCTTGAAGTTGTACATCCCCATCACGACTCCGCCGTCTCGGGGGATGGAGACCATCTCGTGGACGATCGGGCCGCTGCCGTCGTCGGGAGTGAAGGTCAGGGTGACCTTCCCGGGCTTGTCGACCTTGAAGTTGGTGGCCCGGTACTGATCGCCGAAGGCGTGGCGGCCGATAACAATCGGCTTCGTCCATCCCGGGACCAGCCGAGGAATATTCGAGATCACGATCGGTTCGCGGAAGATCGTCCCGCCCAGAATGTTTCGGATCGTCCCATTCGGCGAGGGCCACATGGTCTTGAGATTGAACTCCTCGACACGGGCCTCGTCGGGAGTGATCGTGGCGCACTTGACGCCGACCCCGTGTTTTTTGATCGCGTACGCCGCGTCGATCGTCACCTGATCGTCGGTGGCGTCGCGGTTCTGGATGCCCAGGTCGTAGTAGTCCAGGTTGATGTCCAAGTGCGGGAAGATGAGCAAGTCTTTGATCCATTGCCAGATCACCCGCGTCATCTCGTCGCCATCGAGCTCTACTACCGTGCCTTCGACTTTGATCTTGGGTCCGCTGGACATCTGGATCCCAGTCCTCCTAGACGGTGAGCTGCGCGGGCGCGGTCGTCTCCGGCCAACATTACAAGGGGCGCCCCCGGCGCCGGCGAGCCCAGCTATCCGCAGCTCGCCGGACCGCCGTCAGCCGTGCGCCGCGAGTGCGGCATTGAACGTTTTGCTCGGCCGCATCACCGCCGTCGTGAGGCGTTGGTCGGGCGCGTAATAGCCACCGATGTCCACCGGCTCGCCCTGCGCCGCAGCCAATTCGGCCACAATCACATCCTCGTTCCTGGTCAACGTGTCGGCGAGGACGGCGAAGTGTTCGCGCAACCCCTGATCATCGTTTTGCGCGGCGAGTTCTTGGGCCCAGTACATGGCGAGGTAGAACTGGCTTCCCCGGTTGTCGAGCTCACCGGTCTTGCGCGAGGGACTCTTATTGTTGTCCAGCAGCTTACCGATGGCGGCATCGAGGGTCTTGGCCAGAATCGTGGCATGCTCGTTGCCCGTCTTGGCGCCCATGTCTTCCAGGCTGGCGGCCAGCGCGAGGAACTCGCCGAGCGAATCCCAGCGCAGGTGGTTCTCCTCGAGCAGCTGCTTGACGTGCTTGGGTGCCGAACCGCCCGCCCCCGTCTCGTACATCCCGCCGCCGGCCATCAGCGGCACGATGGAGAGCATCTTGGCGCTGGTGCCCAACTCCAGGATCGGGAACAAGTCGGTGAGGTAGTCGCGCAGGATGTTGCCGGTCGCTGCGATGGTGTCCTTGCCGCGCAGGACACGCTCGAGCGTGTAGCGCATCGCGCAGACTTGGGCCATGATGTGGATCTCGAGGCCCTCGGTGTCGTGGTCCCCCAAATACCTCTTCACCTTCCTGCGCAGCTCGGCCTCATGCGGACGTTCGCTGTCCAGCCAGAACACCAAGGGCATGCCGGAGCGGCGCGCGCGGGTCACGGCCAGCTTGACCCAGTCCCGGATCGCTGCGTCGGTGACGACCGGCATGCGCCAGATATCGCCGGCTGCCACGGTCTGCGTCAGCAGTACTTCGCCGGTGTCGAGGTCGACGATGTTGGCCACACCGTCGGCGGGAACCTCGAATGTCTTGTCGTGGCTGCCGTACTCTTCGGCCTGCTGCGCCATCAGGCCCACGTTGGGCACGGTGCCCATCGTGGTCGGATCGAACTGGCCATGGGTCTTGCAGAAGTTGATGATCTCCTGGTAGATGCGACTGAAGGTGGATTCGGGGTTGACGGCCTTGGTGTCCTTGAGCTTGCCGTCAGCGCCGTACATCTTGCCGCCCGCCCGGATCATTGCCGGCATCGACGCGTCCACGATCACGTCGCTGGGCGAATGGAAGTTCGAGATGCCCCGCGCCGAATCCACCATGGCCAGCTCGGGACGGTGCTCGTGACAACGGTGCAGGTCGTCGATGATCTCGTCGCGTTGCGAGGCGGGCAACGACTCGATCTTCTGGTAAAGATCGGACAGGCCGTTGTTGACGTTGACGCCCAGCTTGTCGAACAGTTCCTGGTGCTTGGCAAAGGCTTCCTTGTAAAAGACCTTGACCGCGTGTCCGAACACGATCGGGTGTGAGACCTTCATCATCGTCGCTTTGACGTGCAGGGAGAACATGACACCGGTCGCGCGGGCGTCCTCCATTTGCTGTTCGTAGAATTCACGCAGCGCTTTCACACTCATGAACATGCTGTCGATGATGTCGCCGTCAGACAGCGAGACTTTGGGCTTGAGCACGACAGTCGCACCGCTTGCGGTGACCAGCTCCATCTTCACGTCGCGCGCGCGGTCCAAGGTCATCGACTTCTCCCCGTGATAGAAGTCGCCGTGCCGCATGGTCGCCACATGGGTGCGCGACGCCATCGACCACTCCCCCATGCTGTGCGGATTCTTGCGCGCGTACTCCTTGACCGCCCTGGGCGCGCGCCGGTCCGAGTTACCCTGCCGCAACACCGGGTTCACCGCGCTGCCCAAACAGCGGGCGTAGCGATTGCGGATGTCCTTTTCCTGGTCGGTCGTGGGATCTTGGGGGTAGTCCGGCAGCTTGAAGCCCTTGTCCTGCAATTCCGTGATGGCGGCCACGAGCTGTGGCACCGAGGCACTGATGTTGGGCAGCTTGATGATGGTGGTGTCGGGCAACTGCGTCAGCCGACTCAGTTCGGCAAGGTTGTCCGGTACGCGCTGCTCATCGGTCAGGTAGTCGGGAAACTCGGCCAGGATTCGGGTCGCCAGGGAGATGTCAGCGACTTTGACGGCGATGCCGGCCGGCTCGGTGAAGGCGCGCAGTACCGGCAGAAAGGCATACGTCGCCAGCATCGGCGCCTCGTCGGTCAGCGTGTAGACAATGGTCGGCTGCTGGGCGGACATGGTCTTTCTCCCGGCATCGTGGGTGTGGTTCTTAAGGACTACGCGTGTCGACGGCGATCAGTATCGCCCATCGGGTAGCAGGGCAGTCCTCCCGCCTCCTCCTCCCGCCGCACAGCGGCGGGCATCGTCGGGCGGATCAGTGGCATCACCTCGGCGACATGCGATACGATTTCTCTCGGTCATGAGTGCCAGCGACAAGCCCCGGCTTGCTGGTCGGCAACCCTCCAACCGCGGTGGGGTGCCCCGGGTGATGACCAGGTCTAGTAGCCACCACCGGCTACGCGGCAAGCGCGGGTCCGCCTTGACGGGCCCCCGAGTAGACAGGGAAACCTGATGCGCGCCTGTTTGGGTTCGTCATTCGCTTGTTGTTGCCGCTGAACGCGGGTCTCCGGTCGACGTCGTCGCGGGATGGCGTCCCGCCGTGAGCGCCCGCCACCGCCCACCAGCAAGCCTTCCAGCAGAAAGCATCCACATGAGCTCTGACAACACCGACAACGACCCGACCGCGCACTGGTCGTTCGAGACCAAACAGATCCACGCGGGCCAGCAGCCGGACCCGACTACCAACGCCCGCGCGCTGCCGATTTACCAGACCACGTCCTACACCTTTGACGACACCAACCACGCGGCGGCGTTGTTCGGGCTCGAGATTCCGGGCAACATCTACACCCGGATGGGTAATCCGACCACCGATGTCGTCGAGCAGCGGATCGCCGCGCTCGAGGGCGGCGCGGCGGCGCTGTTCGTGGCCTCCGGCCAGGCCGCGGAGACGTTGGCGATCCTGAACCTGGCCGGCGCCGGCGACCACATCGTGTCCAGCACGCGGCTCTACGGCGGGACCTACAACCTGTTTCACTACTCGCTGGCCAAGCTGGGGATCGAGGTCAGTTTTGTGCCTGATCCCGACGACCTGGACTCGTGGCGGTCCGCGGTGCGGCCGAACACCAAGGCGTTTTTCGCCGAGACCATCTCCAACCCGAAGATCGACATCCTCGACACTCCCGGGGTGTCGGCGGTGGCGCACGAACACGGTCTGCCGATGATCGTCGACAACACCATCGCCACCCCTTATCTGATCCAGCCGATCGCCCAGGGTGCCGACGTGGTGGTGCATTCGGCCACCAAGTATCTGGGCGGGCACGGGGTGGCGATCGCCGGGGTGATCGTCGACGGCGGGACGTTCGACTGGACGAGCGGGCGTTTCCCCGGGTTCACCATGCCCGACCCCAGCTACCACGGCGTGGTCTACGCCGAGCTCGGGCCGGCGGCGTTCGCGATCAAAGCCCGGGTTCAACTGCTGCGAGACTTGGGTGCGGCTGCCTCGCCGTTTAATGCGTTCCTCGTCGCGCAAGGTCTGGAGACCCTGAGCCTGCGCATGGAACGACACGTCGCCAACGCGCAGCGGGTCGCCGAATTCCTCGACAGCCGCGACGACGTGCTGTCGGTCAACTATGCCGGGCTGCCCGGCTCACCGTGGTACGAGCGGGGGAAAAAGCTGGCACCCAAGGGAACTGGGGCTGTGCTGGCGTTCGAGCTGGCAGGCGGTGTGGAGGCCGGCAAGGCGTTCGTCAACGCGCTGCGGCTGCACAGCCACGTCGCCAACATCGGTGACGTGCGGTCGCTGGTGATCCACCCCGCGTCGACGACCCACGCCCAGCTCAGTCCCGAGGAGCAGCTGGCCACCGGCGTCAGCCCGGGGTTGGTGCGGCTGGCCGTCGGCATCGAGGGCATCGACGACATCCTTGCCGACCTCGAGCTGGGCTTCGCCGCGGCCCGCACGTGCGGCGGCGCATCGACCGGCGACCCGTACGCGGTGGCGGCGCGCTGAGCAGGCCCGAGTCAGGAAGACCGAGGTGACCATTTCCGACATACCGACCCAGACGCTGCCCGCCGAAGGCGAGGTCGGCGTCGTCGACATCGGCTCGCTGAAGTTGGAAAGCGGCGAAGTGATCGACGACGTCTGCATCGCCGTGCAGCGCTGGGGCGAATTGTCACCCGCCCGCGACAACGTGGTGGTGGTGCTGCATGCACTGACCGGCGATTCCCACATCACCGGCCCCGCCGGGCCCGGGCATCCCACGCCGGGCTGGTGGGACGGTATCGCCGGGCCGGGGGCGCCGATCGACACCGACCGCTGGTGTGCGGTGGCCACCAACGTGCTCGGCGGCTGCCGCGGCTCGACCGGTCCGGGCTCGCTGGCCCGTGACGGTAAGCCCTGGGGGTCGCGGTTTCCGTCGATATCGGTGCGGGATCAGGTGGAGGCCGACGTGGCCGCGCTGGCGGCGCTGGGTATCACCGACGTCGCCGCCGTCGTGGGCGGGTCGCTGGGCGGCGCCCGGGCGCTGGAATGGATGATCGCCTATCCCGAACGGGTCTCCTCGGCGCTGCTGCTGGCGGTGGGTGCGCGCGCGACCGCCGACCAGATCGGCACCCAGACCACCCAAATCGCGGCGATCAAAGCCGACCCCAACTGGCAAGCCGGCGACTACTACGGTACCGGTCGTACACCCGACACCGGTCTGCAGATCGCTCGTCGCATCGCGCACCTGACCTACCGCGGTGAGATCGAGCTGGATACCCGCTTCGCCAACCGCGCTCAGGGCGGTGAAGATCCTTGGGCCGGTGGACGCTACGCGGTGCAGAGCTATCTGGAGCACCAGGGCGAAAAACTGGTGTCGCGGTTCGACGCCGGCAGTTATGTCGTACTCACCGAAGCTTTATCCGGCCACGACGTCGGCCGCGGTCGTGGTGGGGTCAGCTCGGCGCTGCGCGGCTGCCCGGTGCCGGTGGTGGTCGCCGGTATCACCTCTGACCGGCTTTATCCGCTGCGGCTGCAGCAGGAACTGGTCGATCTGCTGCCCGGGTGCAGCGGGCTGCAGATTGTCGACTCGATCCACGGCCACGACGGATTCCTGCTGGAAATCGAGGCCGTCGGCGAACTGGTGCGCCAAACGCTCGCTCTGGCCGAAAATTCCCGGTGACATTCCCACAGCGCCGCCCCGGAGCACCCGATGTCGTGCAGCAGGTGGAACGTGTGCAAACCTTTACCGTCGCGTGTTGTTGATGTGACGGCGCTAACCCAGGATGGCTCGAAGGTCTAGTAGATGAGGAGCCGGGCATGCGTCGAAACTGGATTCCGCTGGCAGGGTGCGCCGGCTTGCTCATGGGGGCAGCGACGTTGGCGGCGCCGTCGCAGGCAGATGCGATCGACGACCAGTTCCTGTCTGCCTTGGACAGCGCCGGTGTCAACTACCAGGATCCGACCAGCACCGCCGCGCTGGGCCAGTCGATTTGCCCGATGCTGGACCAGCCGGGCGCAACGTTAGCCTCCGCGGCGTCGAGCGTCCTCGGCAACAACGGCATGTCGCCGGAGATGGCGCAGATGTTCACCACTATCGCCATTTCGACGTACTGTCCCTCGGTGATGTCGTCGCTGGCCGACGGCCAGATGCCCAGCTTGCCGCAGCTGCCGGGCATTCCGAGTATCTAACCGGTCCCCAGTGGATCGATCGTCGCCGCGATGTAGATCATCGACGCGGCCACCGCCGTTGTGGTAGCGACGTCGATGCCCTTGCTGCGCACCGCTAAAAGACCGGCGCGATTCTCCGGCAACACCAACCGCAACGCGGCTGCCACGCCAACCCCCAACCCGATCAGCAGCGCGCCACGGCGCCAAAAGTTCGCTCCGGCCAGCACGAATCCGGCGACGAAGATCAGCCCTACCGCGATGATCGGCCACTGCGTCCGCAGCAACCGGCGCACCTTCATCGCCGCTCGGCCAATTCGACGACGTTGGTCAGCAGAAACGCCCGGGTCAGCGGACCGACACCGCCCGGGTTGGGCGAAACGCAGCCGGCGACCTCCCACACATCCGGGTGCACGTCGCCGACCAGGCCGTCAGCGGTGCGGCTGACTCCGACATCGACGACCGCGGCCCCGGGACGCACCATCCCGGCAGACAGCATATGCGGGCGGCCGGCAGCCGCCACGATGATGTCGGCTTGCCTGGCCAGCGCAGTCAGATCACGAGTTCCGGTGTGGCACAACGTGACAGTGGCGTTCTCCGAGCGGCGGGTCAGCAGCAGCCCGAGCGGGCGGCCGACCGTGATTCCACGGCCGATGACAACCACGTGAGCGCCGGCGATCTCGACGTCGTAACGTCGCAGCAGGTGCACGATGCCGCGCGCGGTGCACGGCAGCGGCGCCGGCATGCCGAGCACCAGCCGACCCAGGTTGGTCGGATGCAGCCCGTCGACATCCTTGGCCGGGTCGACCCGCTCCAGCGCGGCGTTCGCGTCGAGCTGCTCGGGCAGCGGCAGCTGCACGATGTAGCCGGTGCACGCGGGGTTGGCGTTGAGCTCGTCGATGGTCTCCTCGAGTTGGGCCTGGCTGATGTCGGCGGGTAGATCTCGGCGGATCGAGGTGATGCCCACCTTGGCCGAGTCGGCGTGCTTGCCGCGGACGTAGGCCTGCGAACCGGGGTCGTGACCGACCAGAACGGTGCCCAGCCCGGGTGTGCGACCCGATGCCGTCAGCGCGGCCACCCGTGCTTTGAGGTCGGCGAGGATCTCATCGCGTACGGCCTTACCGTCCAGCGTGATCGCACCCACGCCTGACAGTCTGGCATCTGCGGTACTTGCCGTCGCGCCCGGCTTCGCCGCGGGTGCGATCCCCCGGCCCTGGTAAGGACTAGGCTCCCTAGGATGGCTGCCCCGGATGTGTTCACCCCGGCCAAACTGGGCCCGCTGACCCTGCGCAACCGCATCATCAAGGCCGCGACCTTTGAGGCCCGCACGCCTGACGCGCTGGTGACCGACGACCTCATCGAGTACCACCGGCTCCCGGCCGCCGGCGGGGTGGGCATGACAACCGTCGCTTACTGTGCGGTCTCTCCGGAGGGCCGCACCAGCGGTAACCAGATCTGGATGCGCCCGCAAGCCGTATCCGGGCTACGCCGGCTCACCGACACCGTGCACACCCAGGGCGCTGCGGTCAGCGCTCAGATCGGCCATGCCGGCCCGGTCGCCGACGCGCGATCCACCAAGGCCACAGCACTGGCGCCGGTGCGATTTTTCAACCCGCTCGGCATGCGGTTCGCCAAGCAGGCCACCCGCGCCGACATCGACGACGTCACGGCCGCCCACGCCAACGCCGCCCGGCTGGCCGCGGACGCGGGCTTCGACGCGGTCGAAATCCATTTAGGCCACAACTATTTGGCCAGCGCGTTCTTGAGCCCGCTGATCAACCGCCGCACCGACGAGTTCGGCGGCTCGCTGAAGAACCGGGCCAAAGTCGCGCGCGGACTTGTGCTGGCGGTACGCCGGGCACTGGAAAAAGCGGGGGCTACGCAGATCGCGGTGATCGCGAAACTCAACATGACCGATGGCGTACGCGGCGGTATCACAGTCGAAGAAGCACTGCAGACGGCCGCCTGGCTGCAAGACGACGGCGGGCTGGACGCACTGGAGTTGACCGCCGGCAGTTCGCTGCTCAATCCGATGTATCTGTTTCGCGGCGGCGCACCGGTCAAAGAGTTCGCCAGCGCCTTCACACCGCCGCTGCGCTGGGGTATCCGGATGACCGGGCACAAGTTGCTGCGGGAATACCCCTACCGCGACACCTACTTGCTGCGCGACGCCCGGCTGTTCCGCGCCGAGCTGACGATGCCGTTGATCCTGCTCGGCGGCATCACGAATCTGGCATCGATGCAACTGGCCATGGCCGAGGGATTCGACTTCGTCGCGATGGCCCGGGCCCTGTTGGCCGAGCCCGATTTGGTCAACCGGCTCGCGGCCGACCGCGAGCGCCACGCCGTGCGGTCGGCGTGCACGCACTGCAACCGGTGCATGGCAACTATCTACCGTCGCACCGGTTGCGTCGTGACCGGCGCGCCCGACGCCGTCGGCTCTCCGCCTTAGGGCAGCCGCTCGGCCGACACTGCGGCGCAACGGATCAAGGCGACGCGGGCAGCACCCGCTACAGTTGTGTCGATGAGCCAAGCAGCACCGCCGGCGCTGACGGTCAAGTACGACGGAACCCAACGCACGTTCGCGCCGGGTCACGACGTGATCGTCGGCCGCGACCTGCGCGCCGACATGCGCATCACCCATCCGCTGATTTCGCGGGCTCATCTGCTGCTGCGCTTCGATCAGGGCCGGTGGTTGGCGATCGACAACGGTTCGCTGAATGGAACGTTCGTCAACGGCCGCCGGGTGCCGGTGCTCGACATCCGCGACGGCCAGAGCATCAACATCGGCAATCCTGACGGGCCACGATTGACTTTCGAGGTCGGCCGACACACCGGCATGGCAGGACGGCCACCCAAGACCATGGCGATGCGAATAGCTCAGCCGCCCGCCGGTGCGCGGACGTCGCACCCGGCGCCCGCGCACCATTCGGGCGGATTCCGCCCGCCGCAGTCGCCGCAGCGCCCACATCCCGGCGCCACGCCGCCACCGTACTCGATGGTCAATGGCGGCCACCGGCCGCCGCCGCATCCCCCCGCTGCACCGCCGACCCGGCAAGCACCGTCGCTCCAGCCGCCGCCGGATTCCGCGCAACCGGCACGACTACCGCCCCGATCCTGGACGCCGCCCGCGGAATCGAACCTGGCCACCAAGATGCTTGCGGTCATCCGCCCCGACACCGGAGCACCCCCACAGCCCGCCGGCTCGGCGACGATCGGCCGGGCCACCGACAACGACATCGTCATCGGAGACGTCCTGGCGTCACGGCATCACGCGTTTTTGGTGCCGACGCCGCTGGGCACGGAAATCCGCGACGCCCACAGCAGCAACGGAACCTTCGTCAACGGGGTTCGGATCGGTTCGGCGGTGCTGTCCGAGGGCGACGTGGTCACGATCGGCAACGTCGACCTGGTGTTCAGCGACGGCACGCTGATCCGCCGCACCGAGGCGGCAACACGAACCGGCGGCCTGGAAGTCAACGGCGTGCACTTCACGATCGACGGCAAGGAGCTGATCGACGACATTTCGCTGACCGCCCGGCCCGGCACACTGACCGCCATCATCGGCGGCTCCGGCGCCGGCAAAACGACGCTGTCCCGGTTGATCGCCGGCTACACCCATCCCAGTAAGGGCTCGATCACTTTCGAGGGACACGACATCCACCGCGAGTACGCCACGATGCGCAGCCGGATCGGGATGGTCCCGCAAGACGACGTCGTGCACCGGCAACTCACAGTCAGCCAGGCGCTGGGCTATGCCGCGGAGCTGCGGCTGCCGCCCGACACCAGCAAAGAGGAACGCGCCCGGGTCGTCGCGCAGGTTCTCGAGGAGCTCGACCTGACCAAACAGGCCCACACCCGGGTGGACAAGCTCTCCGGTGGCCAGCGCAAGCGTGCGTCGGTGGCGCTCGAGCTGCTCACCCAACCGTCACTGCTGCTGCTCGACGAGCCGACGTCCGGCCTGGACCCGGCGCTGGACCGGCAGGTCATGTTGATGCTGCGGCAGCTGGCCGACGCCGGCCGCGTGGTGCTCGTGGTCACCCACTCGGTGTCCTACCTGGATGTCTGCGACCAGATTCTGCTGGTGGCACCTGGCGGCAAGACCGCTTTTTGCGGCGCCCCCAACGAGGTCGCGGGTGCTTTCGGCACCACCAATTGGGCAGAAATCTTCGCCAGCGTGGGCGCCGATCCCGACGAAGCCAATCGGCGCTTCATGGAACGCGAGGGACGCGTGCGCCGCCCGCCGCTGCCCGCCACGCAAGCGCCGGGCGACCTGGGCGAGCCGGTGCACACCGATATCTGGCGTCAGCTGTCCACGATCGCCCGACGTCAGGTTCGCCTGGTCATCTCCGACCGGGGCTACTCGGTGTTCCTGGCGGTGCTGCCGTTTCTGATCGGGGCGCTCTCGCTCACCGTCAAAGGCCCCAAACCCGGGCTTGGCCCCGCTAACCCGCTCGGCGCCGCGCCCACTCAACCGCAGTACATCATGGTGCTGCTCAACATCGGGGCGGTGTTCATGGGCACCGCACTGACGATCCGCGACCTGATCGGGGAACGTCCCATCTTCCGCCGAGAACAAGCCGTCGGCCTGTCCACTACCGCCTACCTGCTGGCCAAGATCGCGGTCTTCTGCGCGTTCGCGACCCTGCAGGCAGGGATCGCGACCGCCATCGTCACCGTGGGCAAGGGCGCCCCCACCGAGCGTCCCCCGTTCTTCGGTAACGCCACTTTCTCGCTGTTCCTCACGGTCGCCGCCACCTGCGTCGCGTCGGCGATCCTCGGGATGCTGCTGTCGTCGTTCGCGCAGTCCAACGAGCAGATCATGCCGCTGCTGGTGGTGTCGATCATGTCGCAGCTGGTGTTGGCCGGCGGGATGATCCCGGTGACCGGCCGGGCGGGCCTCGAACAGCTGGCGTGGCTGACGCCGGCACGCTGGGGCTACGCCGCGGGCGCGTCGTCGATCGACTTCCCCGCCCTGGTGAAGGTCAAGCAAATCCCGACGACCGATCCGTTATGGCAACACTCCAAGCACATCTACCTGTTCGACATGGTCATGCTCGCGGTGTTGTCGCTGGTCTACGCCGGCTACATCCGCTGGAACATCCGGCTCAAACGCTGACGGTCAGCTGCCGGTCGGGGACAGCCGGCTCAGCGCATACTCGCTGATCGCGATCAACGCGTCGGTCGCAGACCTGCGGTCACGGGCATCGATGTTGATGATCGGGATATGGCCGGGCAGGGTCAGCGCGTTGCGCACCTCGGCGATCGGGTAGCTGGGGGCGCCGTCGAATTCGTTCACCGCAACCAGGAACGGCAGATTGCGGTGCTCGAAGAAGTCGACCGCGGCAAAGCTGTCCTGCAGACGCCGACAGTCCACCAGGATGACCGCGCCGATAGCGCCGCGCACCAGGTCGTCCCACATGAACCAAAACCGGCGCTGGCCCGGTGTGCCGAACAGATAGAGCACCAGATCGTCGTCGAGGGTGATCCGGCCGAAATCCATCGCCACCGTCGTGGTCCGTTTGTGCGGCGTGGCCTCCAGCATGTCCACGCCGGTGGACGCGTCGGTCACCATCGCCTCGGTGCGCAGCGGCATGATTTCCGAGACCGCGCCGACGAACGTCGTCTTACCGACCCCGAACCCACCGGCGATGACGATCTTCGTCGAGGCCGGCGCCCGCCGGTCAGAGAGCTCGTAAGCCACGCAGTGTCCTTCCGATCAGCTCACGGCGTTCGTCGCGGCTGGACTGGTCCAGCGTCGGGTGTACCTGCAGGTAGCCCGAGGTGACCAAATCGCCGACCAGGACCCGCGCAACACCGAGCGGCAAGTCCAGTCGGGCCGAAATTTCCGCCACCGAAGGACTCCTGACACACAACGCGACGATCCTGCCACGCACGTCGTGGGCGGGCCACTGCTGCAACAGCGCCGACTGCAGCGTTTGCACCGGCGCTTCCAGCGGCAGGTCCACACTGGTGTCGGTCCGGCCGGCCGTCAGCGTGTAGGGGCGAACCAGGCTGGCCTCACGTGCGGGTGATCCCGGCTGTAATGGCTCGCGGGTGTTCATCGCGACTCACGAGGGCTGGTGGCGCCGGGATGGTTCCACGACGCTGCCGACCCGTTCGACCAGCACGGCCATCTCGTAGGCGATTTGGCCGATATCGCAGTTCGTGGCGGCCAGCGCGGCCAGATGCGAGCCGTCACCGACCCGCATCAGCACCAGGTAGCCGTTCGCCATCTCCACCACCGACTGCAGCACGGCACCGCCGTCGAACAGCTGCGCAGCGCCGCTGGCCAGGCTGGCCAGCCCGGACGCCACCGCGGCCAGTTGGTCAGCGCGCTCCGGCGGCAAGTGCTCGCTGGCGGCGATCAGCAGGCCGTCGACGGACACCAACACCGCATGCGAAACCCCGGGGACCTCGCGGGCGAAGTTCGACACCAGCCAATCCAGCGAGCCATCGTGGGCAGGTCCGGAAGGAGCGACAGGGCGGGTCATTCGTCATCGGATCCTTGCTGGGTGTCTCGCGCGTGCGACCGTCCAGCGCGCGCACCGCCGAAGTGGCTGCTGATCGAAGCCCGGATCGCCTCAGGATCGCGGGCCGGAGCCGCGTGCGCGGGGGCGCGGTCGGGCGCAAATCCGCGGTCCCATGCTACCTCGCGGTCGGGGCTGGCCCGATGTTGAGCGTTTTCCGTGGCGGCACGGGTATCGGGAGCGGCCGCGCCCGGCACCAGTCGGGCACCGGGCTCCCGCACCGGCAGCCCGTGGGCCGTGTAGGTCTGCACGGGAACGTTCTCGGCCTCGGCCGCGGCCGACCAGCCGTGGTCCCACACCGACTTCCAATCGAGGTCAGGGCTGCGCGCCAGGTCGTGCGGGTCGACCAGCCACTCCGAGAGCATGCGTTGGTAGATGAGGTCGCCCTGGGGCGCCCCACCCGGCGTTTCGGCCACCGGCGATGCCGGGCCCGATACCGGTTGCGGCACAGTCACCGGCTGCTGGTGGCCACCCGGGCCGGCACTCCCCGGCCGGCCGGGCGCACCGGAGATACCACTGGACCCCGGAGTGCGTCGCGGCAACGCCGTGACCGGCGATTGAGGCGCCGGCAACCCATTGCGCCCCGCCGTCCGGAACTCCGCGGCCTCCCGATCGTCGGCCGCGTCGGCCGCTTCCCCGGTCGAGGCCGTTCGCGGTGGCGCGGCCGGCGCCAGCGAGACCGTCGGCTCCTCGACACCGGTCAGTATCGCGGCCGGCAGCGACACTTCGGCCGTCGTCCCCGACAGCCGCCGCTCGTTCGACGAACCACGCAGCCGCACCCCGATGCCGTGCCGGCCGGCCAGCCGCGCGACCACAAACAGGCCCATACGGCGGGCGGTGTCAGCGGAGACGTCGGGGGTGACCTCGCTTCCGGCGCTCAGCCGCATATTGGCGATGCGCCGGTCGCTCTCGGTCATGCCCAGACCACTGTCGACGATCTCGACGCAAACTCCGGCATCGCCGCGCCGCACGGCCGACACGTGCACCGGTGCGGTGGGTGGGGAGTACCGCAGCGCATTGTCGATCAGCTCCGCGAGCAGATGGACGACGTCGCTGGCGGCGGCGGCCGTGATGGTGCAGTCGGCCAGCGCCGAGATCTCTACCCGCCGATAGTCCTCGACCTCGGAGGTGGCGGCGGCGACCACCGTCGACAGCGGCACCGGCCGGCCCTGCTCCCCGCGCGGTATCGGTGCTCCGGCCAGCACCAACAGGTTGGCGGCGTTGCGGCGCATCCGGGCGGCGAGGTGGTCAAGCCGGAACAGGTTGTCGAGACGCTCGGGATCCTGCTCATCGCGCTCCAGCCGGTCGATCAGCTGCAGCTGCTGGTCGACCAGTGAGCGGTAGCGCCGGGACATGGTCTCGAACATCTCGTTGACCAACAGGCGCAGTCGGGCCTCGTCACCGGCCAGCAGCAGCGCCTGGGTGTGCAGTTCGTCGACAGCGTGCGCGACCTGGCCGATCTCCTCGGTCGTCTGAACCGGCAGCGGCTCGGGCGGGCGGTCGTCGCCGGCTCGGACGCGGGCAATCTCCTGTTCGAGGTCCTCGTGGGCGACCTTCAACGCGCCGTCGCGGAGCACCCGCAGCGGCCGGATCAGCGAGCGCGCCACCAGCAGCACGATCACCAGAGCCGCGAGGATGGCGGCCGGCACCAGCACGACGTCGCGGATCGCGGCAGCGCGTCGATGGTTGGCCTGCTCCTGCACCGACTTGGTCACCGTAGCGGTGGTGTCGTTGATCACCTGCGCGGCGATCGCATCGGTGATCTGAGTCGACTGGAGCAGCTCCGGGTTGTCCACCAGCAGACTCGACGGGTTGGACATGATCGCCAGTCGTTTCACCATCTGCTGCTGCAGTTGCTTGGCCTCGGGCGAGCCGACACCGAGCACTTCGGTCATCCCCACCAGCGTCGACGGCTCGGTGCCGGCCAGAGCCATCATCGCGGAGCGCAGCTCGGGATCGGGCAGGGCGGCCCCGCCGGTGATCAGCAGCCGCTGCATCACCATCTGGCCGCGGGCTCCGAGCGCGCGGCTCAACCCCTGGGCCGCCGCACGGATCTTGGCGTTGTCCACCCGCACCGACGCGTCGACAACGTTTTCAGCGGTCAACAGGATGGGTGCATAGGTGGTGACCTCCTCGCGCAAACCGAGGGAGTTCGAGACCACCTCGCCCAGCAGGTTCTGGCCGTCCCGCAGCAGGGTTTCCACGCCGGCCCGTACGTCGGAGGCAACGTTGGTATGGGACAACCGCGCCTGCAGCTCGTCGCGGCGGGCCTGGTAATTCGTCTTCGCGGCCTCGACGTCACCGCGCTGGGAGGCGGCCAGCAACGCGGCGTCCAGTGCCGACATGTATTGGGTGACGGCCGGAATCATGGTGGCCCGATCGGCCGCCAGCCGCAGGTCACTCGCGTCGGTCAGCGCCCCGTAGATGCGGAATCCACCGAACACCATCGACAGCGCCAGCGGCACCGCCACCATCGCCACGACTTTCCACCGCACCGGCCAGTTGCCCAGCGACCACGCCGACGGGCGGCCGATGCGACCGGTTGCCGGGGCCGGCCGGTCCGCCCGCGTCGGGTGGGCCCGCGTCGTCATGGTTCCGCGGCCGCGCCGCCGACCGCTGCTCTGCTGTGCCATGTTTGCGCGTAGTTCATCAGACTGGGTTGTTTACGACTTCCTGCTCGCCGCACCGGGCGAGCGATGTGGGCACCTGGCAACTCGATGAGTATGACAGCCCGTGGCCGCTCTGACCACAGTTCTTACTGAACAGACAGAGTGCGCCGCAGGGGTCCGACTCGTCGACAGGGTAGCTGAGCAAATTGCGCGCGGACAACTGAGATGATCGGCAGATGTTCCGGCTGCTGTTTTATGCGCCACGCATCGCGCCGAACACGGGCAATGCGATCCGGACGGCCGCGGTCACCGGCGCCCAACTGCATCTGGTCGAGCCCTTGGGTTTCGACCTGTCCGAACCCCAATTGCGGCGCGCCGGGCTGGATTATCACGATCTGGCGTCGGTCACCGTGCACCCGTCGCTGGATGCCGCATGGGCTGCGTTGGCGCCGGCGCGGGTGTTCGCGTTCACCGCACATGCCTCGATGGTGTTCACCGAGATCGGCTACCGGCCCGGCGACGTGCTGCTGTTCGGACCGGAGACCACCGGGCTGGATGCGGCGACCCTGGCCGACGCACACATCACCGAGCAGGTCCGCATTCCGATGCTGGCCGGGCGCCGGTCGCTGAACCTGGCCAACGCGGCGGCGGTCGCGA
>NZ_VYIK01000019.1:0-7624 GCF_008709575.1 Mycobacterium sp. | reverse complement strand
ATTTTCCGATGCTGGCCGGGCGCCGGTCGCTGAACCTGGCCAACGCGGCGGCGGTCGCGATCTATGAGGCCTGGCGCCAGCACGGATTCAGCGAGGCGCGCTAGCCGGGCGCTACCAACTGTTCCAGTGCGTCACGGTCTCGGCCGGCAACCGCTTGGCCGGCCGGAAATCGGTGCCCTTGGTGTAGGCGATCGGAAACAGTCCGCCCTGGCTGTATTCGTCGTGGGGGATTCCGAGTACTTCGGCGGCCTGCTTCTCGCCGCCGCCGATCAGGTGCAGCGTCGTCCAGCACGAGCCGAGCCCGCGCGAGCGCAGCGCGAGGCAGAAACTCCAGACCGCCGGGAACAGCGACGCCCAGAACGACGCGCCGAGCGTCGGGTCCTCGTCCACCCGGCCCTGCAGGCACGGGATCATGAGCACCGGCGCCTCGTGCATGTGCTCGGCCAGATACATCGCCGAGTCCCTGACCAACGGCATCCGCTCGGCGCGGATGTCGCCCTGGGGGTACTGCGGATTGTGCTGACGCAGGTAGTGCTCGGCGTTGCGCAGGTAGATGTCGCCGATCGCCTTTTTCTTGTCAGTGTCGGTGATGAAGATCCATTGCCAACCCTGGGCATTGGAGCCGGTGGGCGCCTGCAATGCCAGCTCGAGGCATTCCATCAGCACCTCACGGGGCACCGGCTTGTCGAGGTCGAGGCGTTTACGCACCGACCGGGTAGTGGTGAGGACTTCGTCG
Source organism: Mycobacterium sp. (assembly GCF_008709575.1). GTDB lineage: Bacteria > Actinomycetota > Actinomycetes > Mycobacteriales > Mycobacteriaceae > Mycobacterium. The sequence goes on along the minus strand of NZ_VYIK01000019.1, from coordinate 6,888 downwards.
ACGGACAGATCAAGGGTCATGTCCGCAGACTATCTCTTCGCCGCGAAAGTGCATTCCACGCAAGTAGACGCGTCGCAGTTGCACTTTCGCGGTGTCAGCGGAAGTCTCGAGACTTCGATCCGACCGCCAGCGTCAGCTCGGCCATTCGATCGGCCACGACGGTGACTGCACCGCTGGCGTTTTGGACCTGACCGCGGATTAACAGCGCCGACGCCGTCTGCGCCAGCTTGCGGTGCCGCGCCCACACCCCGGGCGTGCAGAGCACGTTGACCATCCCGGTCTCGTCCTCGAGGTTGAGAAACGTCACCCCGCGGGCCGTGGCCGGCCGCTGTCGATGCGTCACCGTCCCGGCGATCAGTACCCGATCGCCGTCGGGTACGGCTGACAACTTCTCGGCGGGCAGCACCCCCATCGCCTGCAGATCCGATCGCAAGAACTGGATAGGGTAGCTGTCGCAGGAGATTCCGGTGGCCCACACATCGGCGGCGGCCAGCTCCAGCTCACTCATCCCCGGCAACACCGGGATGTGCGACGACGAACCCACCCCCGGCAAGCGGTCAGGGCGCCCGGTGACGGCCGCGCCGGCCGCCCACAGCGCCTCCCGGCGGGAGAGCCGGAAGCAGCCCATCGCCCCGGCGGTGGCCAACGCTTCGGCCTGAGGCACCGAAAGCTGAACCCGCGAAGCCAAATCCAGCAACGAAACGAACGGACCGTGCGCATTCCGTTCGGCCACCAGCCTCTCGGCCAGCTCATCACCGATGTGACGAACACTGCCCAGGCCGAGACGCACCTCGGTGCCGGCGTTCTCGACCGTGGCGTACGCCAGGCTGGCGTTGACGTCGGGCCCGTGCACCTTCACGCCATGCCGGCGAGCGTCAGCCACCAACGACTGCGGGGAATAGAAACCCATCGGCTGGGCACGCAGCAGCGCCGCGCAGAACACCGCCGGATGGTGCAGCTTGAACCACGCCGAGTAGAACACCAGCGACGCGAAGCTCAGCGCGTGGCTCTCCGGAAAACCGAAATTAGCGAAGGCCTCGAGTTTTTCATACACCCGATCGATCACTTCGTCGGGCGCGCCGTGCAGTTGGCGCATACCACGGTAGAATCGGTCACGCAGCCGCCGCATCCGCTCGGCGGAGCGTTTGGACCCCATGGCGCGCCGCAACTGGTCGGCCTCGGCAGCGGAGAATCCGGCACAGTCAACTGCCAGCTGCATCAACTGTTCCTGAAATAGCGGCACTCCCAGAGTTTTCCGCAGTGCCGGCTGCATCGAAGGATGGTCATAGACGACCGGGTCGATGCCGTTACGCCGCCGGATGTACGGGTGGACCGAGCCACCCTGGATGGGCCCCGGACGGATCAGCGCTACCTCCACCACGAGGTCGTAGAACACCCGCGGCCGCAAGCGCGGCAACGTCGCCATCTGTGCGCGCGACTCCACCTGGAATACCCCGACCGAGTCGGCGCGCGCCAGCATCTCGTACACCGCCGGTTCGGACAGGTCGAGGCGGGCCAGGTCCACCTCGATGCCTTTGTGCTCGGCCACCAGGTCGATGGCATAGTGCAGTGCCGAGAGCATACCCAGACCGAGCAGGTCGAACTTCACTAAACCAATTGCTGCACAGTCGTCTTTGTCCCACTGCAACACGCTTCGGTTGACCATGCGGGCCCATTCCACCGGGCACACGTCGGCGATCGGGCGATCGCAGATCACCATGCCGCCGGAGTGGATACCCAGGTGCCGCGGCAGGTTGGCGATCTGGTTGGCCAGCTTGAGTACGTGCCCGGGGATGCCTTGAATTTCAGGGCCGTCCGACGGCAGTTCGTTCCAGCGGCTGATCTGCTTGCTCCACGCATCCTGCTGGCCTTGCGAGAAACCCAGGGCACGGGCCATGTCGCGGACCGCGATCCGACTCCGGTAGGTGACGACATTGGCGACCTGGGCCGCGTAGTCGCGGCCGTATTTGTCGTAGACGTACTGGATGACCTTTTCCCGCTGATCCGATTCGATGTCGATGTCGATGTCAGGCGGCCCATCGCGTTCCGGGCACAAAAACCGCTCGAACAGCAGCTCGTTGGCCACCGGGTCGACGGGGGTGACCCCGAGGGTATAGCAGACAGCGGAGTTGGCCGCCGATCCCCTGCCCTGACACAGGATGTTGTTTTCCCGACAGAACCGGGTGATATCGTGGACCACCAGAAAATATCCTGAGAATTTCAGCTGGGCAATGACTTCCAGCTCATGATCGATCTGCGCGTAGGCTGCTGCGGCCCGTTCGGGTGGGCCGTAGCGATCTCGAGCACCGGCCATCGTCAGCTCGCGCAGCCAGCTGTCTTCGGTATGACCGGCCGGTACGTCGAACGGCGGCAGCTGCGGGGCGACGAGTCCCAGTTCGAAGGCGCACTGCTCACCGAGTTCGGCCGCGGCCGCTACCGCTTGGGGACACCAGGCGAATTGGCGGGCCATCTCCTCCCCGGACCGCAGATGCGAGCCGCCCAGCGGGGCCAGCCAGCCGGCCACCTCGTCCAGACAGCGCCGGGACCGTATCGCACCCATTGCCATCGCCAGCCGGGCACGGGACGGCTCGGCGAAATGCGCGCCGGTGGTGGCGACCACATCCAGGCCGAATCGGTTTGCTAATTGCACCAATACGGCATTGCGTTCGTCGTCGAGCGGGTCACCGTGATGGGTGATTTCGACGCTGACCCGGTCGGTCCCGAACCGGTCCACCAGGTCGGCCAGAGCTCCTGCGGCGGCCTCTGGTCCACCTTCGGAAAGCGCTTGACGCACATGGGCTTTACGGCATCCGGTCAGGATATGCCAATGGCCGCCGGCCGCGTCGGTCAGCGCATCGAAGTCGAACCGCGGCTTGCCTTTTTCACCTCCGGCTAAATGAGCGGCGGCCAGCTGGCGCGACAACCGGCGATAGCCTTCCGGACCGCGGGCCAGCACCAGCAGGTGCGGTCCGGGCGGATCGGGCTGGTCGGTGCGGGCTCCGGGCGCAAAAGACAGCTCGGCGCCGAACACGGTAGCCATGTCCAGTTCCGCGGCGGCTTCGGCGAACCGCACCGCGCCGTAAAGACCGTTGTGGTCGGTCAGCGCGATCGCCCGCAAACCCAGCCGTGCCGCCTCCTCGACCAGTTCCTCGGGGGTGCTGGCCCCGTCGAGGAAGCTGAACGCCGAATGCGCGTGCAACTCGGCGTAGGCGACCGACGACCGCGTCCGCCCGGTGTCGCCCGGCGGCGGGGAGGCCCGGCGCCGGCGCGACCGGGGGCCGGTGTCTACCGGGCCAACCGGGTCTACCGGGTCGGCGGCGACCGCCGCGCCGGGGCGCGGCGGTCTACCGTCGAGCACCCGCTCTATCTCAGCCCAGCTTGGCGGTCCGTTGCCCCAGCCCACCCTTCGAAGTTTATCGAACTTGTGTTCGAATAGCGACCGGGGGCGAGTCGAGGCGCAACTGACAGAGATTGTTCACACGATTTAATCTCACCGCCACCTGCCGCCCACTTTCCTGGCGGAATACTCGGTCGCAAGACCCAACGCCACCGACAGCAGGAGGTGATCCGTGGATCAACTCACGGTGCTCGACGCGGGTTTCCTGATGGCCGAGGATTCGGATCGGCACGTGAGCCTGGCGATCGGCGCGGTCGCCATCATCAACGGCGCGGCTCCCGATTATCGAGCACTCACAACGGTTTTGGCAGAAAGGATTCGGAAGATACCACGGTGCACCCAGGTGCTGCGCACTCAGCCTTTCGATGTGGGCGCACCGAAATGGGTCGACGATCCCGGATTCGACGTCGCCCGGCACGTACGCCGGGTGGCTCTCCCCCGGCCCGGCGGCGACGCCGAATTGTTTCACGTAGTCGCTGACGCGCTGGAACGCCGCCTGGACCGGGACCGCCCGCTGTGGGAATGCTGGGTCATCGAAGGCCTCCGGGGTAACCGTTGGGCGATCTTGATGAAGATCCACCACTGCATGGCCGACGGAATCTCGGCGACCCGAATGCTTGCCCGGCTCTGCGACGAGATCGGCGAGGATGTGTTCGCCTGCCGGGCCCCCAAGCCGATGCGCAGCGTTCGGCCGCACCGGCACCTGCGGCCGGTACCGCAATCCGCACCCGCGCGCGGCCCGTTGCACGAGCTGTGGCGCGCGGCCGGCACTGTCACCGATGCCGCCGCCCGAACGCTCGGGGGTGCCGCCGAGCTCGTTGCCGGCTTACTCCGGCCCGCCGGCGTCTCGTCGCTGGTCGGACCGGTCAGCACGTCGCGTCGCTATCACGCGGTAACCGTGTCGTTCGCCGCCGTCGAACAGGTGTGCCACAAGTTCGGCGTCACCGTCAACGATGTCGCGTTGACCGCGATCACCGAGGGTTTCCGCTCGGTTCTGCTGCACCGCGGTGACCAACCTCGCCCGGACTCACTCCGCACGCTGGTGCCGGTCTCGGTTCGCTCGCCCGATACGGTCGACCAGCCCGGTAACCGCATCTCGGTGCTGCTGCCGTATCTGCCCGTCGACGTCGACGATCCGATCGACCAGTTGCAGGTGGTGCACAGCCGGTTGACCCGCACCAAACGCAGCGGCCAGCGCCAGGCCGGCAGTGTCGTCACGTCCGCAGCCAGCTACCTGCCCTACGTGCTGTCCTCGTTCGCGATTCGGTTACTGACCCGGCTGCCGCAACGCGGCATCGTGACGCTGGCGACCAACGTGCAAGGACCATCCCGGCCGCTTCGGATGATGAACCGCCAGGTGGCGCGGCTGTTGCCGATCCCGCCGATCGCTTTGCAGCTGCGGACCGGCATCGCGATACTGAGCTACGCCGACGATCTGGTGTTCGGAATCACCGCCGATTACGGCGCGGTGCCCGACGTGGAGCAGCTGGCCGCCGGCATCCAACGAGCCGTGGCGCGGCTGGAAGCGCTGAGCCAAGACTCGGTGCTGCTGTTCGCCAAGTAAACCCGTGCCTGCCGGCTCGCGCCAGCGTCAGCCGCGTGTTCGCTGCGCGAAGACGAACATGTTCGGCATGATGTCGTGGGCCTCGTCGGCGCGCCCGTAGCGGGCCAGCCACTCGTGCAGCGTCGACGTCGACGCGTCCCAGCCGTGTGCGGCGAGCCAGTCGCCGACATCGGTGCGCTCCTGCGGATACCACAGTTCCTCGACATCGACGACGTCGGCGTTGACGAGCCGAGCGGCCGCTGACCGCAGGCGCCGCATCCGATCGCGTTGGCGGGCCAACCGGTGGGGCTCCAGCGCCTCGGCGCCGACCGCATTGGTGGCCAACCGGCTGCCCACGGCACTATGCGCGTGGATACGCTCGAACAACGAATCCTGGTCGGCCGGGGTCAGATAACGCAGCAAGCCCTCGGCCGACCAGCCGGTGGGTTCGGCCGGGTCGAAACCGGCGTCGCGCAGCGCCCGTGGCCAATCGTGCCGCAGGTCCACCGGCACGGACACCAGCCTGGTCGCCGGATGCGCACCGTGACGCCGCAGCGTTGCCTGCTTGAAGTCCAACACCTGGGGCTGGTCGACCTCGAACACGGTGATCCCGTCCGGCCACGGCAGTCGCCAGACCCGCGAATCCAGACCCGAGGCCAGGATCACCATCTGCGCGATGCCGGCTCGGGCAGCGGCCAGGAAAAACTCGTCGAAGAACACCGTCCGCACGGCCATGAAATCCACCATTGCCCGCACCAGCGCCGCCACCTCCGGATCGACGCCGTCCAGCAACGCCGGGTCGGCGAACAGACTCCAGATGCCCTCGCCGGCCGCATCGACAAACATCCGCGCGAACGGGTCCCGGATCAGCGGATCAGCACTGTCGGTTTCCACCGCCCGCGCCGCGGCGACTTCCAGTGCCGTCGCTCCCACACTTTCGGTGATGTCCCAGGTGTCGTGATCGGTTCTCGGCATCGGCTCACGCGTTCCCTTCGGATCGGATGCAGGTGTAATAGCGACTCTCGGCCAACGGCGACCGATCTCGGCGCGGGGAAAGATCGTGGTTCTGCAACAACCGACTCAGCGGTGTCATGACCGACTGCCAGCCACGGTGACCGAGATAGGCTCCGACGTCGTTGCGTTCACCGTCGTACACCAGCTCCGACGGTACGACGCTGAACCCGTCGTCGCCCCACCGTTGCAAAACAGGTGCCAAGATCTCACGCGTCAGCGGGACGAAGATCTCGGTGGCCAGCCGGGTTCCGGCGGTGCTCAACGCGGTGATGTCGTCCAGCAACCGATCTTGGGCAACCGGCGGCAAAAACGGCAGCAGGCCTTCGGCTATCCACGCGATGGGCCGGCCGGGATCCAGCCCGGCACGACGCAGCGCTGTGGGCCAATCCTGCCGCAGGTCGACGGGCACGAACCGCAGGGCGGCGGTCGGCTGCACGTTCAACCGTTCCAGGACGGCGGTCTTGAATTCGAGGACCGCCGGCTGGTCGATCTCGAACACCGTGGTCCCCGCCGGCCAAGCCATCCGATAGCTGCGCGCGTCGAGGCCGGAGGCCAAAATCACCGTCTGACGGATCCCTGCCGCTGCCGCATCCTGGAGAAACTCATCGAAGTACCGGGTACGCACCGCCATGAGATCGACAAACCACTGCAGCACCCGGCGGCTGCCGTCATCGGTGAGATCGAGTGTGCCGTCGGCCCAACGGGTGTAAAAGTCCACTCCGACCGCTCGGACGAGCGGTTCGGCGAACGCATCATGGATCAGGGGATCGTCGGTGTTGCTGGCCGCGGCCCGCGCCGCAGCCACCATCGTCGCAGTGGCTCCTACACTCGTCGCCAAGTCCCAGGTGTCGTTTTCTTGGCGATACATTCCCATACAGTCTGACACGAAAATAACGGTGACCACAAGCTGGTGAGGGCAGGTAGGGGTGACCCG
>NZ_VYIK01000199.1 GCF_008709575.1 Mycobacterium sp. | reverse complement strand
CACTACCTTGGGCATGAACCGGATCAACCGCTGCACTTCTAGGATGTGCAGCCGTCCCGCCCGCGCCACATCCACCGTGTCGGCGGTATCGCCGGCGGCGTACTGGTAACCGGTACGCCCGCGGATGCGCTGGTCGCCACCGGAGCAGAACGCCCAACCACCGTCTTTCGGCGACGGCCCGTTGCCGGTCAGCAGCACCACCCCGACATCCGGCGACATCCGGGCGTGATCGAGCGCGCGATACAACTCGTCGACCGTGTGCGGGCGAAACGCATTGCGCACCTCGGGACGGTTGAACGCCACCCGCACGGTAGGCTCAGCGAGATGGCGATGATACGTGATATCGGTCAGATCGGCGAATCCATCCACGAGACGCCACGCCGACGCGTGAAAAGGATTGTCGCTCATGGTTACCGGCGGTGCCGCCGAGACGCAGCTCTGGCCTCGTCCATGTAGAGGGCGATCGCCTCCGACCGGTTGATGGCGCCGACCTTGCGAAGGATCTCTACACGTGGGTTTTGACCGTTTCGACGGTGCTGACAAGTTCGTCGGCGATTTCGGCGTTGGAGGCTCCCAGGACCAGCCTCTCGAACACTTGGCGTTCACGCTCCGACAGCGCCGCTGCCAACGCGGAATCCGCCGCTATGGTCGGGGGCTCGACACGCGTGTCGTGTTCGACATCAAAGCTGATTGCTGCGGCGGCGATGCGGTCTGCTTCCTCGGTCAGCCGAGCAGCCGCGCGGGCGATCGAAGTCCGCTGTTGGTGCACCCGTTCGGTATTCAGCATCCTCTCATGAAGCAATGAATAGGCTGAGGCGAACGCATCGAGCACATCGATGTCACCGGCGGAAATGCCGCTGTCGCTGTGGCGACCGACGTGAAGCAGTGCGACCACCCGCGATTTCGCGATAACGGGGGCGACCAGATAGTGCCCCGAGCCGAGCAGCTCCCGGTAGCCGGGCGAGGCGGGCATGGCGGACTCATCCGTCAGGACGGTGTCCCGCAGACGAATACAG
>NZ_VYIK01000198.1 GCF_008709575.1 Mycobacterium sp. | reverse complement strand
TCGTCGCCGGGTTGGTGACCGCGTTCGGCATGTTGGCGGGCTTCGTCATCAACGGCATCGGCCCAGACCCAGAATTTCACCAGCCGGCCTGCACACTCGGTGCCGCCACCGGTGATTCCTGCAGTTACATCGAGAGCATCCCCAGTCCGCGCCCGCGCGCCAATTTGGCTACGCTCTTTCAACCAGGTGATGACGGCGGCCCGGTCACCTCCGATGACCTGCTGATCGGCATGATCCGCAGCGGCTGGAACGTCCCAGGCGACCTCCAGGGAGCCCCTCCGGTGATAGTGACCAAGTTGACATTGTTCAGCGCGATCCTCGACGACGTCAACGCCAACGGCGGCCCGGGGGCGGGGTTCACACCAGTCCCGCCCTGAGACCGCCGCCCGAGGTGGAACAGGCAGCGATCCACTACTGAGACGGCCAGGCGTCTCGCTACGCGGTGGCGCACGAAGTCGGCGAGCACCGCACCCACACGGCCGGCCACGTCTCCGCGCCTCGCGCTAGCTAGTTCGGCGACAGTCGAGCCGCTGCGCACCAAACTCGCGGTAGCCATGCAACGTAACCGCGATCTCACCGAGGAGATCGCGACTCTACGGTACCCGCGTACTCTGCCCAGAAAACTTCTGCGATCCCGCCGGGCCAGCGGATGGCCACCCACCACAGGCGACCACACCAATGCCGCCAATCCCGTCTGACGGGCTAAGCCGTAACCGTGAACTGCAAGCGCGAGCAAATCAGCAACCGCGACAAAAGTGGAGCCACGGGGAATCGAACCCCGATCTGAGCCTTGCAAAGGCCCTGTTCTACCGTTGAACTATGGCCCCGTCGTGGACATGACCGTGACAGCATACTTGCAGGTCACACCCTCTTTCCTCTCCCTGCCGTCCAGATAAGAGGCGAACCCCTGACTTCTGCCTTGCAAAGGCAGCGCTCTACCAGCTGAGCTAAAACCCCTCACGCCGGTCGGTGAACACCTGGTGGTGGGCCTAGGAGGACTCGAACCTCCGACCTCTTCGTTA
>NZ_VYIK01000197.1:629-1023 GCF_008709575.1 Mycobacterium sp. | reverse complement strand
CCATTCCACGCCGGCCAGGTACTCCGAGCGCGGCAATCCGGAGACCACGATCAGGGCGCCGGCCCCCAGCAGCGCCACGACGGAGGGTTGCAGATGCACGACCGGATGCAAGATGAAACCGGCAAACACCAGCAGCAGGACAACGCCGCACTTGACGAGCAGCGTGGGATCGCGGATGGTTTCACGCTCGTCCAGAGCCATGACATCGGCCACCCGGTCGGTGTCGACCGCGAAAGAGCCGGAGAACAGCAGCGGCAAGAGCGCAACGAAGACGACCGTCACGATGAGCACGATCGGCAGCATGTGCACCAGGAAGTCGTTGAATGTCAACCCAGCTCGGCTGGCGATGATGATGTTGGGAGGGTCACCGACCAGCGTCGCGGCACCGCCGATG
>NZ_VYIK01000197.1:0-619 GCF_008709575.1 Mycobacterium sp. | reverse complement strand
AACGGCGTCGCGTTGACCGCCAGCCGGTCACACACCAGCAGGGTAACCGGGGCGACCAGCAACACCGTGGTGACGTTGTCCAGCAGGGCCGACCCTACCGCCATCACCAGCATCAGCAGGATCATGACGCGCAGCGGCGAGCCCCGTGCGAGTTTGGCGGACCAGATCGCGACGTATTCGAAGACACCGGTTTGGCGCAGCACGCTGACGATGATCATCATGCCCAGCAGCAAAAAGATGACGTCCCAGTCGATGCCGGTCTCGTGCGAGTAGAAGACATCCTCGGAGCGAATCACCGGCAGCATGAGCACGATTGCGGCGCCCGTCAGGGCTACCAGCGTCTTGTTGACGCGGTCGCTGGCGATGAGCGCGTAGGCAACCACGAATACCGCCGCCGCGGCGGCGCTCATCGGCGGACCGGCGAGCGGCTCATCGGCGTTGTGCCCAACGACCGGTCGGCACGTCGGCGACGAGATTTGGTCAACGGTCCCTAGCCCCTCGCTGGGTGCGGATGTCCGCGCAGCATTGTCCGAAGGAGACCGGAGTTTACCGCGCGGGATCCTTACCGGCCCAGCAGGCGTCGTTTCTGCTGAGCGAACTCCTCCTCGGTCAGGATTCC
>NZ_VYIK01000196.1 GCF_008709575.1 Mycobacterium sp. | reverse complement strand
CGGTCACGGTTCCTGTGGTGCTGCACGGGTTGGAGCAGGATTGGATCACCAGCCCGGTAGGCGCCGACGTCGACGCTGTGGTGAATGCGGCCTGGCACGACGTGGGTGGGCCCGGCATTGTGATCGGCAATGGTGCCAACGGTGTCGGGGGCGGGACGTTGGCCCAGGCCGATGGGGCTGCGGGGGGGTTGTTGTTCGGTGATGGGGGTAATGGGGCCACCGATGCGGCCGGCCAGGGCGGGGCCGGTGGCGCTGCGGGGTTGTTCGGGAACGGCGGAGCCGGCGGGGCCGGAGCCGACGGGGCGGGCGCCGGTGTCGCCGGCGGTGATGGGGGTGTTGGCGGGGCCGGCGGGATGGTGATCGGCGACGGCGGCACCGGGGGTGCCGGCGGGGCCGGGGGTTTCGGTGCGGCCGGCGGTGACGGGGCGGCCGGCGGTGATGCGATCGGGTTGTTGGGTGTGGGCGGTCACGGTGGTGCCGGTGGTGCCGGCGGCACCGGGGGCGCCGGCGGCACCGGCGGTGACGGGGGTAACGGCGCGGGACTGGTCGTCAACGGCGGCAACGGCGGCGCCGGCGGCGACGGCAGCAACCCCGACGCGTTGCCCGCTTTGGGCGGGGCCGGCGGCAACGGCGGCATGGTCGGCGTGCTGGGCAGCCACGGTGTCGTCGGCGCACCGGGCACCGTGACCGGTGCCGCGTCGGGCGCCCAGACCGGCACCGCCGACAGCGACGTGTTGACCATCAGCACCACCGGCACCTGGCTGACCAACAGCGATGGACAAGTCGTCATCCTGCACGGGTTTAACCAGGCGGTCAAGGATCCGCCGTTCGAGCCGTCCGCCGACGGGTTCGGCGCCCAAGACGCCCAGTTCCTGGAGGACAACGGCTTCAACGTAGTGCGGCTGGCCATCTATTGGGCTGGGGTGGAGCCCGAGCCCGGGGTGTTCAACGAGGCTTACCTGCAATCGGTTGCCCAGACTGTGCAGACCCTCGAAGACCACCACATCTACGTGCTGCTCGGCGG
>NZ_VYIK01000195.1 GCF_008709575.1 Mycobacterium sp. | reverse complement strand
GGCCAACCCAGCCGGGTCGTCACCGGAGCCCCGCTGCAGGCGCTCGCCGGCTAACCTCGATTCCCGGTGCGGTAATCGTATTGAGGTTTTCGGCCGGTCGGCAGTTTATCGGGGTGGGAAGGTGAACTGTAGGGTTCGGTTGTTCCACCAGGGGATCGGGGTCTTGAGGTCGGCGTAGCCGGCGTCGATGAGTTGGGGGTGGTGGCTGCGTAGGCGCAGCGCGCAGGTGACGCCGTTGTCGGTGATGTGTAGGGTGCCGTCGTCGTCGAGGAAGTGACGCCAGATGGTGTCGGGGGTGGCGGTTTCGTAGCGGGTGAGGTTGCGGGCGAAGAGGCGGTAGAGGTTGCCGGCGATGACGGTAAGCGTGGTGTCGAGGTCGACGTTGAGCGGCACCCCGGAAGATAATGCGTCGAGGTGGAAGCCGGAAATGTAGGCGTCGAGTTCGTTTTCGATGCTCATCCGTTCGGCGTAGCGGGCGAACAGGTCCTTGCCCGCGGTGGTGAGGTCGTTGGTGATGAGCAGGGTGGGCTCGTCGCGGCCGATGTTGCGTACGGCGATCTGGCGGACCTTGGCGGCGAGGCCTTTGAGGGTGATCATGTCTTCGTGCAGTTGCGGGCGGCGGTGGCGGCCGGGTCGGGTGATGGTGACGGTCTTCCATCGGTTGGCGGGAAGTGCTTGGAGGCGTTCGATTTCGGTTTTGCCACGTTTGCGTAGGGTGAGCCAGCCGATGCCGCGGTCGGTGAGTTCGCCCAGCACGGTGTAGGTGGTCAGCTGCGAATCGAACACCAGTAGGCCGGGGTCTTCGCCGGTGGCGGCATGCCAATAGTCGGCGAAGGCGAGGATTTCGCGGGCCTGTTCGGTTTTGGTGAGTTCGGCGTTGGCGTAGACCATCTCGGTGGAGGCGTGGTCTTGGGCGAAGAAGGTGAGCACGGCGCGGGTGCGTTGGGAGCGGCGCGGTACGTAGTGTTTCTCCAGTACGGTGTCGGCGCCGTGGTGGCGGATGGCGTGGAAGTCGAGGTTGAATCCCTCTGTCC
>NZ_VYIK01000194.1 GCF_008709575.1 Mycobacterium sp. | reverse complement strand
GCCAATCGTTCGCCGCGCTGTCCCTGGAGCCGCCGTTGGTGCTGTTCTGCCCGACTAAGAGCGTGTCTCATGTGATTGAAGTGATTTCTGTTGCATAGTGTGTCATGTGGTAAACGAGTTGTCTTTCCGGCTGGTGCCGGACGCGTTCTGGGAGATCGCCGAACCGCTGCTGCCCGACTTCGATCCGCGACCCCAAGGCGGTGGGACCGCGCCGCTGGACAAGCGGTCGGTGTTCACCGCGATCGTGTACGTGCTGACCACCGGCTGCGCGTGGCGGCACCTGCCAGCGCAGTTCGGGGTCAGTGTGCCCACCGCGCATCGCCGGTTCACCAGCTGGGCCAAGGCCGGTGTCTTCGCCGCGATCCATCGCGCGGTACTTGACCGGCTCGGCGCGGCAGGCGAGCTGGATTGGTCATCGGCGATCCTCGACGCCGCGCACGTCCGGGCCAAAAGGGGGGCACCTTGACCGGCCCAAGCCCGGTTGACCGAGGCAAGCGCGGCTCCAAGCTGCACGTGCTCTCCGAAGCCCGCGGAACCCCGCTGGTCGTCGACGTTTCGGCGGCCAACACCCACGACAGCACCAAGCTGCAAGAAATGGTCGACTCCATTCCCGCTGTGCGATCCCCACGTGGCCCGCGGCGGCGCAAGCCTGACAAGTTGCGCGCCGACAAAGGCTACGACTCCGATCCTCACCGCCAATGGTTGCGCGAGCGAAAGATCGTGCCGCGTATCGCCCGCCGCGGAGTCGAAAATCCGGCACGACTCGGCCGCCACCGCTGGAAGATCGAACGCACCATCGCCTGGCTCACCGGCTACCGCCGATTGACCATCCGCTACGAACGCCAAGCCGAACACTTCCTCGCATTCCTACAACTCGCCGCCGCGATCACCTGCTACAAGCAGCTCGCCGCATGAGACCCGCCCACCGGCCACGCAAGACACGCTCTTAGTAGTCTAGTAACAGGGTTTGTCCGGTGTCGTGGCGCGGCCCGATAGGGCTACACTAGTGAGCGAGCCGACGTCGCGACCCGAAGAG
>NZ_VYIK01000193.1:584-1044 GCF_008709575.1 Mycobacterium sp. | reverse complement strand
CGTTGCGCGCATCGGCACGTGGTGACATCAGATGATGCAGAAACGTAACATTCACTGGGCCGTCGTGGCAACCCCCGAGGAAGGGTCGGTCCGGGCCCGGTGCAGGTGTTCGGTGTCTTCCAGGGCCGGATTTGGGGGCATGCCCCGAGGAGGGAGAGCAAAAAGTGCCCCGTTCGGGGGAAGCCTGAGCCCGTCGCGTCGGTGAGGATGGCGATGTCTGAGAAGTCACGAGCCTCGTAGTTGCAACAAAGGCGATTATGGAAACACCGGCTCAGCGCCAACCCCACGTCGTCGTCCTCGGCGGGGGCTCCTGGGGAACCACAATCGCGTCCATCTGCGCACGCCGCGGGCCCACCTTGCAGTGGGTGCGCTCGGAGGAGACGGCGAAAGACATCAACGAAAACCACAGCAACAGCCGCTATCTCGGCAGCGACGTCGAGCTGAGCGAGACCCTGCGCGC
>NZ_VYIK01000193.1:0-574 GCF_008709575.1 Mycobacterium sp. | reverse complement strand
TAGTCTGGGACAGATTCTTCTGATTACATCAACTTGGCTGGTCGTTCCGCTCAAGGTGCAACTCCGTGCGCTCAGTGTGCCGGAACGGGCGGCAGCCGCTGCCGTCTATGGGATGGCGTTGCTGCTCGCGCTCGCAACGAGCATGCGACATCTGGCTCTGTTGGCCCTATTCTTTATGCTTGTCCAGATTAGTGCTATCGCGTGGTACTTGCTAACTTTTTTGCCTTTTGGCCGAGGGCTATGCGGCCGCGGCGGTGCTGGCGATGCCCGATCAGCATCTGGCCGCTAACCTCGCCGAGCTGTTCCGCACCAGGCGATTTCGGACGTACACCACCGACGATGTCGTTGGCGTCGAAATGGCGGGCGCGCTGAAGAACGTCTACGCCATCGCCGTCGGCATGGGTTACTCACTAGGTATCGGTGAAAACACGCGCGCCATGGTGATGACCCGCGCGGTGCGCGAAATGTCCAAGCTTGGCGAGGCGGCGGGCGGTCACCGCGACACCGTCGCCGGGTTGGCCGGTATGGGCGATCTCATCGTCACGTGCACCAGCCAGCGCAGCCGCAACCGGCA
>NZ_VYIK01000192.1 GCF_008709575.1 Mycobacterium sp. | reverse complement strand
GCGGGAAGTCGATTGCCGGCACCGCGATCGTGGTCTGCGACCCCACCGGGAAACTCCCCACCCCATCCGGCTTCTCAACCGAATAACTCAACTGAAAAACACCATCACTAAACGACAACGACTCCGGAGTACCCGAAATCGCCTGCGGATACGGCTGGGCGAGTAACTCGAGTTTCGCGGCGTCGAGATTAGGCGGTACAGGCGGTTGGTTCGTGTCCAGGAGCAATGCGGTCCCACGTGCCACGGCACTACCTGAACCGGTGATGCCGTTGTTGGACATGAACGACCAGTTCATCCAGCCGATTTCGTGTTCGTTGGCTACATCCAGCAAGTGTGCGATTGGCTGACCCACGTTCCGGTATCCGAACTCGCTTATTACCGCAGGAATGTCGTGCGCGTTCGCGTATGCCTCGGCGCGGTCGGCGACTAGTTCTTGAAATTGCGGGCAAAGGAAGCTGGAACTGAACAGCACCTCCGGCAGGCAGTAATCCTCATACGTGAAGACCACATGGTCAGAGTGAACCGTGCCCAAAGTGATAGGCGAAAGCCCGTCTTCGAAGACCAGGTTCGGTTCGATCCACACCGGTGTGGACGGGTCAACCGAACGGATCGCCTCGGTCACCTGGTTAAAGAAGGGAGTCAGCTGCTCGGCGCCGAAGTTCGGGCTGCCCAGGAGGATCAGCGGCCACGACAGGCCCGCCCACGGCTCGTCCATGATCTCGTAGCCGATGATGTCGGGGTTGCCGTTGAAGTAGTTGGCGACGTATTCCCACATCTGGGCGTACTCGTTTTCCAGCCCGATCCCGTTGGGTGCGTCGGCGTTGGAGAAGAACGCAGACCAGGCGTACATGGTTGCCGGGTTGAGCAAGTTGTCGTACGGGAAACCGATAAGAGGATTGGGCAGCCCGCCGGTCTCAACAGCCCATGCCGGCGCACCGTCGCCCCCGCCGGCGCCCGCGGAAGTACTGCTGAAGGAGTCTTCGTCGGCACCGCCGAGCAGCACGTAGATGTGGTGGTCTTCGAGGGTCTGCACAGTCTGGGCAA
>NZ_VYIK01000191.1 GCF_008709575.1 Mycobacterium sp. | reverse complement strand
CCAGCATTGGGTAATTTTCCAAGCCCATCTCTGCGGCGAAGTCAGACGCAAACCAACACCGGCCAGGTAATCGACCAGGTCTTCGACGTTCTTGTTGAAGGTGACGAACACAAATCCCCGATAGGTGTCCATGCCCGCGACCGGTTGCAGGCCTAGATCCTCGAATCGAAATTCCGGGCCATAGGCTTGCCGGTCGGGCATACCGACCAACTCGCCGTCGGTGTTGAACGACCAGGCATGGTAGAAGCATTGGAACACTTTCCCGTTACCCGAATCCGTGCGGCAGACCATTGCGCCCCTGTGCGGGCAGGTGTTGTGGAACGCGCGGATCTCGCCGGTGGTGGCACTGCGCACGAAGATGAGAGGCCTACCGCCCACTGTGCGCCTCAAGAAATCGCCCGGCTCCGGGATCTCCGACTCGTGCCCGAGATAGAGCCAACACCTGTTGAAGATCAGATCCCGTTCAGCCTCGAATATTTCCGGTGACGTAAACGCCGAGCGATGTACTCGGAACACTCCACGCGCGGTGTCGTCGATAATCAGTTGCTGTGAACTTGTTGCCACGGTAACCGGACCTTGTCTTCCGTATTGTCTCTAAGCTGCGCCGCGCGCTTCGGTCGTTAGCTGTGAACGCGGAGAGGAATCCACCCATTGCGGCCAGCCTGCCCTGCGGTTGGCCGCCATCGCCAACGCACGCTCCGCGGGAGAGGCGAAATGCTCATCCCAATACCTCAACCGCGGTTTGGCGATCGCCCTTTCCCACAACAGCGGGATGAGCGCACACACGAAACACAAGATCGCGCTGGGCATCTGCGGAGCCTCGGGACGCGGCTTCAACTCGTAGAACTTATGCCGACTGTCGAAGTGGTGCTCGATGTGCGTCGTGATCTCCATGGCCACCGGTCGCACGATTGCCCCCAGATGATTCCACGCGTGATGCAATTCAATGGGCGAATCCGGCACTCGAACCAAACCGTAATGCTGTAAGTAATTGAGGATCTACTGACGTTTTCGTGGGTGGAATTCATGCTGCCCTCCCTGGTAGTGGGG
>NZ_VYIK01000190.1 GCF_008709575.1 Mycobacterium sp. | reverse complement strand
CGCCGATGCTCATTCGTTACAATTATGTAACGAATTAATGGCGCGGCACACTAGCTTGACGCACTGCCGCGTGAGCCGACTGCGAAGGGGGTAGATCAGCGACTTTTAGGTCGGGTTGTCGTTTCGGTTGCGTCCGATCAGCAAAACGGCTGGTGAATGCCTCGACGAGGGTATGGGTGTTGTTCGCGATGCCTGTGGTAGCTGACGTACCTATGTCCCCTATGTCCGCCCTTGACGTCGTCGTATCCTTACTCTAAGGGAGAAGTAAGGAGTTTGTTGATGGACGCTGCCGCTAAGCTGACGTCGAAGGGGCAGCTGACCGTCCCGAAGGCAGTGCGGGATGCGCTCGGTCTCAGGGAGGGCGACACGGTTATCTTCCGCGTAGAAGGCAACCGGGCTGTGCTGGCGCGGACGCCCGACTTCCTCGCCCTTGCCGAAACGGTTCGGGTACCGGCGGTCAAACGCAACGTCGCGTGGGATGAGGTGATTCGCCGCACGAGGGCTGCTCGAGCTGCACACCGCCGTTGACCGCGCTTATCGACACGAACGTCCTTGTCCGCCATCTCACCGGCGATCCGCCTGAGATGGCGGCCCGCGCGACTGCTTACCTGCGGATCGCGCGAGAGTTACTGCTGACAGACCTCGTCGCGGCTGAGACGGTGTATGTGTTGGAGTCCTTTTACCAAGCGCCCCGCGGCCAAATTGCTGAAGCGCTGAGATCACTCATCGCATTCGACTCCATTGTCTGCGTTGATCCAGCACTTCTTTTGCGTGCGGTTGAGGTCTACGAGACTGACCGGATTGACTTCGCGGAGGCATACCTGGTCGCATGCGCCGAGAGCACCGGGATCAGCAAGGTAGCCTCTTTCGACCGGTCCATCGACCGCATCAACACGATCAAACGGATTGAACCACCGCCGGTTTGACTTTCAAGCGCTAACGCGGCTAGTGATCTCGCGGCTACTGCTGCGCGGATGTATGTTACAAGGTAAGGCGGCGTATGGCTGTTCCCGGCGCCGCGCTTGTCCTCGCGTTGCGCGGTTTGCCACGGCTGAGCGGCT
>NZ_VYIK01000018.1 GCF_008709575.1 Mycobacterium sp. | reverse complement strand
CCGAGCGCCGCCGCGGCGACGTCCAGCAGCTGGGCCCGGGCGACGACGGCTGCGCTGGAACGCCCGGCCGCCCACGCCGATAACGCCGGCCACGGTTGGGTCTGCGCGGTGTCGGTCTCCAGCAGCGCCGGCAGCGCCTCGATGTCCTCGCCGCGCGGCAACGCGATCGCACACCAGCCGTCGGTCGTGGGCAGCAGCCGGGTGGCCCCGCCTGCGGAGATCCGGCCACGACGGTACAGGCCGCGCAGCGCCGCGCGCCCGGCCAGTATCGCGGCGGCGTCGGCCTCGACGCCGGAAAGCGTGAAGATATCGGCGGTCACCCGGCGGGCCTCGGCCAGCACGGCGGCGCGCGAGTAATCCGGCGGCCCACCCGGCGGGCCGGTCAGATAGGCCAGCCCGCTGCGGGCCCAATCCGCTGCTGCCGAGTCCACATCTCCTATTGTGATCCTATTGTGACCTGCGCCGCCTTCAGAACTGCAGCGCGGTGAACCGCCAGTCCAGCACCTGCCGGTCGGGTTGGGCGTAGACCAGCGACCGCAGTCCCAGTACGCCACCGTGCCGGGTCGGCTCGGCGGATTCAACGCTCACCTGGCTGTAGAGCGTGTCGCCTTCGTACACCGGCCCGGTGTGGTCGCAGGACTGCCAGCCCAGCACCGTGGCCACGTTCGGCAGCAGCCGGGTGACCTGCGCCAGCGCCAGCCCGATGGTGTGTCCCCCGTAGACCAGCCGGCGTCCACCGATGCGTGAGTCATGGTGTAGCGCAGCGATGTTCACGGTGAGCCGGGCGAGCTCGGGTGCGCTGCTGACCACGTCGCCGGTGCTGTGCAACACGGTGCCGGCGATGGCGGCGTCGAAGTGCGGTCCGGGCACCAGCGTGCGAAACGCGTCGGCGTCCCAGTCCGACGTCGGGTCGTGGATCGGCGTGGACGCGTCGGCGCCGATGCCGGACAGGTCGTCGTGGTGACCGGTGTCGCCGGCCTCAGGCCTGGCCGGCAGCATGGCGCAGCGGTAGAAGTCCAGGACCAATCGGTCGGCCTGATCGAACGTGGTCATCCGCAGTGCCGCCAGACCCGTGGGCTCCCGTCCCGGTTTAGCCGAATTCTGCCGCAAACCAACCACTTCCGTTCGGGTATACAACGTGTCGCCGATCACCGGGAAGCGGTGAAACCGCAACCCGCGGTAGAACAGGTTGGCTTTGACCCGCTGGGTGGCCAGCGTCGTCTGGCCGATCGCCACGTCGCACACCAACGCCGGGTGTGCCAGCGCGGCGGGCGCCCCGACCACCGCGGCGGCCAGGCCGGCGTCCAACGCAAGCCGCAGTCGATCGCCCACGATCGACTGGTGGACCGCCGCCATCCCGGCGGTCAAGGTCACCGACGGCGCGTCGGCGAACACCTGCCCGACCGAGAGGTCGTCGAAGTAGGGCCCGCCGCTCATCGCCCCTCCGGTCGGTCACTATGACGATAAGAATCTGGCGGTAGGAATCTTGACACACGCGGAGGCACGGATGAGCACGGCGCTGACCGACGAGGAGACGATGCTGGTCGAGACGGTGCGCGCCTTCGTCGACAAAGAAGTCAGGCCCACGGTTCGCGAGGTCGAACACGCCAACGAATACCCCGCGGCGTGGATCGAGCAGATGAAGCGCATCGGGATCTTCGGGCTGGCCGTTCCGGAGGAGTACGGCGGGACGCCGGTGTCGACGCCGTGCTACGTGGACGTCACCCAGGAGCTGGCCCGCGGCTGGATGAGCCTGGCCGGCGCCATGGGCGGGCATACCGTAGTGGCCACGCTGCTCACCCGCTACGGCACCGAGGAACAGAAGCGCCGCTACCTGCCGTCGATGGCCACTGGTGAGCTGCGCGCAACGATGGCGCTGACCGAGCCCGGTGGCGGCAGCGATCTGCAGAACATGACCACGACCGCGCTGCGCGACGGCGACGACCTGGTGATCACCGGGTCGAAGACCTGGATCAGCAATGCCCGCCATTCGGGGTTGATCGCCTTATTGTGCAAGACCGACCCCACCGCAACCCCGCGCCACAGCGGCATCTCGGTGGTGCTGGTGCAGCCCGGACCGGGTCTGACGATCTCGCGGGATCTGCCCAAGCTCGGCTACAAAGGGGTGGAAAGCTGCGAACTGTCCTTCGACGGCTACCGGACACCCGCCTCGGCGGTTTTGGGTGCGGTGCCCGGCAAGGGCTTCGCGCAGATGATGAAGGGTTTGGAGACCGGCCGCATCCAGGTGGCGGCCCGGGCGCTGGGGGTGGCGACGGCGGCCTTGGAGGACGCGTTGGCGTATGCCCGGCAGCGGGAAACCTTCGGCAAGCCGATCTGGCAGCACCAGGCCATCGGCAACTACCTGGCCGACATGGCGACCAAGCTCACCGCCGCCCGCCAGCTCACCCGCTATGCCGCCGAACGCCATGACAGCGGTGAGCGCGCCGACATGGAGGCTGGGATGGCCAAGCTGTTCGCCTCCGAGGTCGCCATGGAGATCGCGCTCAACGCTGTCCGCATTCACGGCGGCTACGGGTACTCCTGCGAATACGACGTCGAGCGGTACTTCCGCGACGCCCCGCTGATGATCGTCGGCGAGGGCACCAACGAGATCCAGCGCAACGTCATCGCCGCACAGTTGGTCGCCCGGGGCGGGATCTAACCGATCGCGTCCACCAGCCCCCAGGCCAGTGCTGTCGCCGGGTCGATCGTCCGGCCGGAGATAATCAAATACGCTGTGCGCCAACGGCCTATCCGACGAGTGATGCTGACGGTGCCGCCCGCGCCGGGAATCAATCCCAGGCCCAGTTCAGGCAAACCGAACACCGCGTCGGGCCGGGTCTCGACCCGCCCACAGAACGCCGCCATCTCCAAGCCGCTGCCCAGCACCCGGCCGTGTACCTCGGCGCGGCAGGCGGCACCGAGCCGGGCGGTCAGCGCGTCGAGCACCAGCGCCGGGCTGTGCCGGGTGCGCGCCAGATGCGCGCTGGCCGGGTCGCGCAACGTCCCGAACTCGGCAAGGTCACCGCCGCTGCAGAACGACGGCCCGTTGCCGGCGAGCACCACCTCGTCGATCGAGGGATCCAGGTGCGCCACCGCCAACGCCTCCAGCAACGCGGCCCGGGCAGCGGTGGACAACGCATTGTGGCGCAGCGGCCGGTTGAACACGACGCGCAACGTGTCGCCGTCGCGTGCGGCCAGCACCGGGTCGGCGAACTCGGGCACGGCGGCCGGGCCGCGTTCGGCAAGCCAGCGATGAAACTCCGGGCCGGACTGCAACGTGGAGTAGGCCAGCGACTCGGTGAGGACGCCAGGCAGCGTCGGGCCGCCGGGGTCGACGGATCGCAGCACGTCGTCGCAGACGGCGCTGGCCTGCGGCCAGCGCTCGCAGCGCCGCGTCAGTTCGGCCAGGGTGTCAGGCACCGAGTCGACGGTGATCACCCGCCGGTCGTCGGCGTCGTCTTCGGTGAGCGTGAAAGTAGCGTGTTGCAACCAGTATTCGGGTGCAGCAGCGATCGGGCCGGTGGCGATCACCACACCGGGCGGCGTAACGTCGTCGACCCCCGGCGGGTCCGTCAGATCGATGATGCGCAGGGTCACACGGAGTACTTCTGGACCAGTTCGCTCTTGTAGAGCTTGCCGGTGTCCGTGCGCGGCAACTGCGCTTCGAACGAGATCGACCGGGGACACTTGTAATGCGCCAGGCGATCCCGCAGCCAGGCCGCCAGCTCGTCGGCGAACTCATCGGTGGCGTCGGCCGGATCCACCGTCTGCACCACCGCCTTGACACTTTGGCCCATTTCGTCGTCGGGAATGCCGAACACCGCCGCGTCGAGGACTTTCGGATGGGTGACCAGCAGGTTCTCGGTTTCCTGCGGGTAGATGTTCACGCCGCCGGAGATGATCATGTGGTGCCGGCGGTCCGTCAGGTAGAGGTAGCCCTCCTCGTCGACGTAGCCGACGTCGCCCACGGTCACCCAGCCGTGCCGGTCGCGGGACGCCGCGGTTTTCTCGGCATCGTTGAGGTACTCGAACGCAAAGCCGCCCTCGAAGTAGATTTCACCGGGCTGTCCCGGCGGCAGCTCGGTGCCGTTCTCGTCGAGGATGTGGATCTGGCAGGCCAACGGCTTGCCGACCGAACCCGGATGCGCCAGCCACTCCTCGGCGCTGATCAGCGTCGACCCGATCGCCTCCGAGGACGCGTAGTACTCGTCGATGATCGGCCCCCACCAGTCGATCATCTGCTTTTTGATCTCCACGGGGCACGGCGCCGCCGCGTGTATCACCCGCTGCAGGCTGGATAGGTCGTAGGAATTGCGCACTGCCTCAGGAAGTTTCAGCATCCGGATGAACATCGCCGGGACGAACTGGCCGTGGGTGACCCGAAAACGGGCGATCGCGTCCAGACAGCCTTGCGGGTCGAATTTCTCCATGACGACCGTGGTGATGCCGGCGGCCTGCACACTCATCGACCACACCGACGGCGCGGTGTGATACAGCGGTGCCGGACTCAGGTAGACCGAATCGGGGGTCATCCAGGAACCGACCAGCGCCGCCATCATGCCGGGCGCCTGTGCCGGTGAGACGTGCGGCAATTCGCGTTTGATGCCCTTGGGTCGACCGGTGGTGCCCGACGAGTACTGCAGCAGGTCGCCTTCGCGCTCGTCGGCGATCGGCGTATCCGGCTGATCGGCGACACAGTGCGGGTAGCGCTGCCAGCCGGGCAGTTCAGTCTCCCCCTCGTCGCAGGCGATCATCCGCACATCGGGCAGGCCGTCCGGTAGATGCTGAGCCAGGTTCTCACAGGTCTTGCGCAGCGCCGAGGAGCCGATGACCGCCTTGGCGGCGCAGTTGTCGATGATGTAGGCGGCCTCAGCTGCGGTCAGGTGCGTGTTGATCGGCACGTAGTACAGTCCGCTGCGTCGCGCCGCCCACATGACCGCGTGGATGTGCTCGTTGTTCTCCATGAGGATGGCCACCGCGTCGCCCTCGACCAAGCCGGCCTGCCGGAAGTGATGTGCCAGCCGGTTGGCCCGGGCTTCCAACTCGTCGAAGGTGACGACGGTGCCCGACGGATACAAGATGACGGCGGGTTTGTCGGCGCCTTTCGCGCGCGAAGTGTGCTCTCGAATCTGCATGCGCCGACTGTACCGCCGAGAAACTCGACAGCTGTCCAGCCGCTGATGCGGCGAACCAGCGTGACGTGACACCGATATCCCGCCGTCGTAGCATTCCCCCCATGCTTGCCGTCACCTCGCTCGAGATCGACCCCAACGGGGTGCGTGCGGGGTCCGCGCAGTGCCGGCGCCTGGCCAGCGAACTGTCCCTCGCCGCCGCGCCGTCGTCCCCGGCGGTGTCCACCTGGCAAGCCACCGCGTTCCGGTCCAATATCTACCGTGCTGACACCGCCAAACTGCTTGCTTTGGCGCGCAACCGAATGCAGTCGGCAGCGGCCGGCCTGTGCGCGGCTGCGAACAGCTTCGAGCGCAACGAAGCCGTGTCGGCGTCGACCTTCCGCGCGCTGGGCAACCGCTGATGCCGCTGACCTCCGAGCTGCCGACGCTGTCCGAGGTCGAGTCGGCGAGCTTCGAGCACCTGCCCGACTCGGCGGCCTACTTTCGCCGCGCCGCCGACTGGGCCGAGCTCTCCTTCACCACGCTGCGCGACGCGGCCCGGCACCCGGGCGGAACCGAGTGGGACGGGCGGACCGCCGACGCTTACCTGGCCGCGCGCGAACGGGATTTGGTGGTCGCGGGCGGCGCGGTCTCCTGCTGGCGCGGTGGCGACGCGGTCTGCATGCGGGGCTTCGAGCAGATGACCGTCAGCAGGCAGTCGGTGCTCGACGCGGTCGCCGAGGTCCGCGCGGCAGGGTTCGAGGTCGCCGACGACTACACCGTCACCGAGACGTTCACCGGAGGCACGCCTGGGCAGCGGCAGGCCCGCCGGCACGAAGCTCAGGGGCACCGCAACTATCTCCGGCATCGGGTCGCCCTGCTGGTCGCCCACGACCGCGAGGTCGCGCACCAGATGGACGCCGCCCTCGGCGGGTTGGCCGACATCACCTTCGCCGAGTCCGGCGTCGACGACACGATTGTCGGTGACGACGACCGCACCCTGCTGCAGGCGGTCGACCGCCACGTTCCCCTGGATCCGGCTCCCACCCCTGGTCCGACGGCACAAGACATCCGCGCGGCTATCAAGGATTTGCCGCAAGGCAGTCGGGGCGGCTATCTAGAGGTGCGCAGTGAGGCGGAGCTGCGCAGCTTCTGGGACTGGCTCACGCAGCACTCTTACCCTCATACGCCGCCGAGTCCCTACCGGAGTGGAGCCGGTGCGCTGCGTCAGCTGCCGGACGGGACGATCGTCGGCATAGGCCCGAGCGATGCACACGGGACCACGATGGACGCTCGGCTTCCCGATGGTGAGTACGTCAAGCTTCACGTCAACGCCACCACGGGCGGGGAGTTGAATTTTCCCCGGCCAGGCGCGCCGGTGCCGCGCGGAGCGGAACCCGCGCTCGGGCCGCGGGGTCCGGTCGAACGTGTCCCGGCAGGACCGCCACCGGCACGCCCGGCGCCGCCCGCCGCTCGGGCGCCGTCGGGCGGTGGCGGAGGCGGAGTCGTCGGGCCGATGGACCCCAACAGCGTGCCGCACCCGATTCACCTGCCGCACAGCCACCACGGCCCGCCCATACTGGGCAAAGACGACGTGGCCGACCTCCCCGAGTTCGGCCCGCGATGACACCGAACCTGACACCGAAGTTCCGGCGCGATCCGGACCACCGTTTCGAGCACGACGAGGGATCGACCCGATGACGGCGACACGCGAGGAGCTGCGCCACGGGCTTTTGCTCGACGGGCTTATCGAGCCGGTGAACTTGGCGCGCATTCACTCCGAGGTCAGGCGGCTCAACCCGTCGAAATCGGAGGCCCAGTGGCAGCAGGAGACCTTGGCGGTGATCCGCTCGCTGGTCGGTGACGGGTTGATGGATGTGGGCTACCTGGGCGACCGTTTCGTGCCGAAACCACTCGACGAGATCATGCCGGTAATCCAGGACGCCTACATCACCCACTACCGCGACACCGGCGGGTGGGTGTTCTCCTACTGGCTCAATCTCACCGACAAGGGCCGCCAGGTTGCGCTGTCGACCGAGGAGGGCCGTCGGGTCGCCGAGCACGAGAAACGACGGCGGGCCTCGCTGCGCCGACAGCGCTAGCCCCGGCAGCGTCGGCTGCTACTCGGCCTCGGCCAGCCGCTGCTTGAGCGCGTCGAACTCGTCTTTGACGCCGGTGGGCAGCTTCTCGCCGACGAATTCGAACCACTCCTCGATCAGCGGCAACTCCGCACGCCATTCGTCTGCGTCGACCTCCAGCGCCTTGGCCACGTCGTCGGGGTCGATGTCGAGACCGTCCAAGTCCAGGTCCTCGACCGACGGCACGGTGCCGATCGGGGTGGACCGGCCACCCGCCCTGTGCTCGATGCGGTCGATGATCCACTTCAGGACCCGGCTGTTCTCGCCGAAGCCGGGCCATAAAAAGCGGCCGTCTTCGTCGCGGCGGAACCAGTTGACGAAGAACACTTTCGGCAGCTTGGACTCGTCGGAGTTCTTGCCGATCTCGATCCAGTGCGCGAAGTAGTCGCCGATGTTGTAGCCGCAGAACGGCAGCATGGCCATCGGGTCGCGGCGCACCGTGCCGATCTTGCCCTCGGCCGCGGCGGTCTGCTCGCTGCCCAGAGTCGCACCGATGAACACGCCGTGCTGCCAGTCGCGTGCCTGCGTGACCAGCGGCACCGTGGTCCGCCGGCGGCCGCCGAACAGGATCGCCGAGATCGGCACCCCCTGCGGGTCGTCCCACTCGGGCGCCAGGATCGGGCATTGCGACATCGGCGTGCAGTAGCGTGAGTTCGGGTGCGCGGCGGTGGTTTCGGTCTCCCGGAAATACCAGTCGTTGCCGCGCCAGTCGGTGAGGTGCATCGGCTCACCTTCCAGGCCCTCCCACCACACGTGGCCGCGGTCGGTGACCGCGACGTTGGTGAAGATGGTGTTGCCGGCCGCGATGGTCTGCATGGCATTGGGGTTGGACGTCCAGTTGGTGCCCGGCGCGACCCCGAAGAAACCGGCCTCGGGGTTGACCGCGTACAACCGGCCATCCTTGCCGAAGCGCATCCAGGCGATGTCGTCGCCGAGGGTTTCGGCGCGCCAGCCCGGGATGGTCGGCCGGATCATCGCGAGGTTGGTCTTGCCGCACGCCGACGGGAACGCCGCCGCGATGTAGTACGCCTTGTTCTGCGGGGAGATCAGCTTGAGGATCAGCATGTGCTCGGCCAGCCAGCCCTCGTCGCGGGCCATCACCGAGGCGATGCGCAACGCATAGCATTTCTTGCCCAGCAGCGCGTTTCCGCCGTAGCCCGAGCCGTAGCTCCAGATCTCGCGGGTTTCCGGGAAATGGGTGATGTACTTGGTGTCGTTGCACGGCCACGGCACATCTTTCTGCCCGGGTTCCAGCGGCGCGCCGACCGAGTGCAGCGCCTTGACGAAAAAACCGTCGTCACCGAGCTTGTCCAGCGCGGCGGTGCCCATCCGGGTCATGATCTTCATCGAGACGACGACGTATTCGGAGTCGGTGATCTCCACCCCCAGCTTGGGGTCCTCGGCGCCCAGCGGGCCCATGCAGAACGGCACCACCCACATGGTGCGACCGCGCATGCAGCCGCGGTACAGGTTCGTCATGATGGACCGCATCTCGGCGGGGTCCATCCAGTTGTTGGTCGGCCCGGCGTCGGCTTCGCGCTCGGAGCAGATGAACGTGCGCGACTCGACGCGCGCCACATCGGAGGGATCAGACAACGCCAGGTAGGAGTTGGGATGCTTGGCGCTGTTCAACTCCTTGAAGGTGCCGGCTTCGACCAGCCGGGTGCAGAGCCGATGCCATTCCTCGTCGGAGCCGTCAGCGAAAGCCACCCGGTCGGGCTCGGTGAGCTCGGCCACCTCGGCCACCCAGGCCAGCAGGCCCGCATGGTTGGTCGGCGCGCTATCGAGACCGGGGATGGTCGCTGACGTCATCGAAAACTCCTGAACTTTCCCGTGTGCGTGTCACGTCCGTGAAAAAAATGTGTGGCCGTCCTTAACACAGGTTATCGCGGCTCTTACCTGCGTCGTGGCGCGGGCGGGTATCAGATCGCTCACAGGGACGCGGGGCGCGACCGATGGCCTGGCTGCCCTGCGGGCTGGCCAGTTCGGCGCGCACCGCGGCGAGTGCGGCCCGCACCGCGGACAGCTCCCGGTCCCGCAGGGCTGCGGTCCGGGCCGCGGCGGCCTGCTCGCGCAGCGCGCTGTCGATGACCCGGATCTGGGCACGGACCTGGGCGCTGTGGGCCTCGTCCTGTTCGTTCAGCGCCGCGCTCAGCGCCGACTCCGCGGCCAGCACCCGGTGGGCGACCAGCTCCTCGGCCGCCGACCGCAGCGATCCGGTTGCTTCCCCCACCCAGCGGTCGAGCAGCGCCCGCTCGGCCAGCAGACCGCGCGTGCTCACCACCCAGACGGTGACCGCGAGCCCGATCGCCAGGCACGCCACGATCCCGACGGGGGTCGGCCCGGGCGCCAAACCCGCCCACAGCCGGGCGAGGGTCAGCGTCATGCCCAGACCGAACCCGGCGCCCAGCAGCGTCATCAGCCGCGTTTCCAGCGATCGGGATGCTACCGGCGGGGACCCGATCGCCGGCTGCACCGGCACCGTGGCCGGCGGCGGGTCCACCGCCAGGTCCAGCGCCTGCGCGACGTCGGCCAGATGGGTGGTGAGGCCCGCGTCGATCTCGGCGAGCAGCTGATCGCCGCGGCTGCGGGCGTAGGGCTCGAACTCGCGCAGACCGCGGCGGGTCAGGTCGGCCAGGTCCTGCTGCAGTTCGCAGCGCAGTGCTGAGCAACGATTGCGGGCCAGGTAGGACAGCTGCACCCGGGTCTGCTGAATCTGGCTGCGCAACGCGGTGCCGCGCGCGGATCTGGCCAGCCGCTGCTGTCGCAGCACGTCATCGCGCTGCGCGCGCAACGCCTCGACCGGTACCCGGCGATCCGCGCGCTCATAGCGGCCGGCGACCGTTTGCAGCCGATGTTCCCAGGATCGCAGGCGGTTACGCCGCGCGGCAGCGGGGTCGGCGAGGTGTTCGTCGACCGCGGCGAGCAGGGCGTCGACCTGCGGCCGTGCCCGCCCGGGAGCCGCGGCTGCCGCCACCCAGGGCACCGCACGGTAACGCGACGCATGGGCGCCCAGCTCGTCGCGGTCGTCGGCGAGCACCTCGCGCCAGTTGCGGTACAGATCGATCTTGGTCACCACCGCGATCACCACGTCGGTGTCGGCGGCCGCCGCGTCCAGCAGCGCGCAGTCGGATCCGGTGATGACCGCCGCCGCGGAAACCACGAACACCACCGCCGTCGGCGCTTCACCGACCGCCAGGTCCGCCGACTCGACGAACGTGTGCCCGCTCGCCCGCTCGCGGAGCGCCGCGAGCACGCTGCTGACCCCGGCGAGCCGCGGTCCGGTCACCGCCACCACGTCGCGCCGCCGCACGGCTGGGGCCCGCAGTCGCGGTGCGACCGCGGCCACCGCAGCGTCCACCTCGGCAACGCCTGCGTGGTCTGAGGGATCGGTCACGGTGCGTCTCGGTCCGCCGGCGGCGCTCCGGCTCGGGACCAGAGCCGCAACGAGCCCCTGGCGATGTCGGCGCCGCAGGCCCGGTGCACCGCGGACACCGGGCCCCGGCTGTAGCGCTGCCAATGCCGCGCCCGCCGCAGGTACGCGGCCGGGTGGCCGGCAGGCTCGACGGGCACGCCCGCCGCCTCGACGACGTCGATCGCGGCGCGCATCCGGGCGATCACCGTGTCGTCGCGGGACAGGAAGCGCCCGGCCAGCCGGTCGGTGACGGCCAGCGCCTCCAGCTCGGCCACCGCATCCAGCAAGCGCCGGTACTGCACTTCGGCACCGGCGGCGGTGATCGAGGCGACCACCGCATCGACGCGACTGAGCCTGCGCAGCAGCGCCTGCACCTGGGTTTTGGACTCGCCGCGGCGGATCGCCGCGATCGCCTGGGTGATCCCGAACACGTCGAAGGTGTCCAGCAGCCGTCGCCGGGTCGCCACCGGCAGCGGATGAGCGCCGGTCAGGAAGCTGTCCGGGCTGCTCAGGTCGGCGGGCCGAGCGCACAGCAGCCGCAGCGCCGCCCACCGGGTGTCGTCGAGCAAGCCGTCGAGCGCGGCGACGGCGAGCAGGCCCACCATGGGCTCGGCTGAGACCCCGGGCAACGGGTCGGCCAGGTCCGCTTTGTTCCACACGGTCAGCACCCGCTGCCCGGCCGCCGCGATCGCGTCGCGGTCCTCGGGCTTGACCACTTCGGCGATCAGGTAGACATCGAGGTCGGCGGCGCTCGACGACGGTGCCAGGTCGATGCCCGCCCGAGCCAGGGCACGCGCGACGGTGCGCCGGCCCACCCCACGCCGCCCCACGACGGCAACCCGCAGCGGGGCGCCGACCCGCTCGACGATCGCCGTCCACCGGGTGTCGGCAGCCGCCCGGGCGAAGCGCGCCAGCTCGTCGACGAAGATCTGGTGCCCGCTCATGGTCCCCGCATGGTGACATGTGTCCGGCCGGGGCGCGAGCCACCGCCTGGGGGCCGAAGACAACTGTTGGGTATCAATCTCGGGTGGGCACGGCGACAACCTGGGTTCATGGGTAACCATGGACCAATGCACGCACAGCCCGGGGTGCACGGCCACCCCGATACGGACGCGCCCACCCCGCGCGGCTCCGGCGGCTATCCCCGCACCACCAGCGTCCGGCCCCGGCGCTCCGCGTTGTCGGCCGCCCAGCAGCGGACCTGGGAGCGGCTGTGGCCGACGCTGGGCCGCACGGTGGGCAGCTCCGCCGAGCCGCCGCTCGACGCCGGCCTGTGGTTCGGCAGAGAAGCTCCGTTGGTCCTGGAAATTGGCTGTGGCACGGGAACTTCGACGCTCGCGATGGCGCAGTGCGAGCCGGACGTCAACGTGGTCACCGTCGACGTGTACCGCCGGGGGCTCGCCCAGCTGTTGTGCGCCATCGAACGGGAAGCCGTCGGCAACCTGCGGCTGATCCGCGGTGACGCCGTCGACGTCCTCGAACGCCTGATCGCGCCCGCAGCGCTGACCGGGGTGCGGGTGTTCTTCCCCGACCCGTGGCCCAAGACCCGCCACCACAAGCGGCGTCTGCTGCAGCCGGCCACCGTCGGCCTCATCGCCGACCGGCTGCGCCCCGGCGGTGTGCTGCATGTCGCGACCGACCACACCGGCTACGCGGCCCAGATCGCCACGGTCGGGGACGCTGAACACCGATTGCGTCGAGTCGATCCGGCTGCCCAGGCCCTTCCGATCTCGATCATGCGCCCGATCACCAAATACGAAACCAAGGCGCGGCAAGCCGGCAGCAGCGTCACCGAATTGCTGTGGGAAAGACGTCGACCATGAGCCTGACCGAAGAATCGACCACCGGCACGTCCGAACCGACCCCGACACCGAGCACTGCTGCCGGCGACGACCCGGGCGGTCCGCCCGGCCCGGCCGGCGTCGCCGCACGGCGGGTGTTGCTGGTGTGGGATGCCCCCAACCTGGACATGGGGCTGGGCGCGATCCTGGGCCGCCGGCCGACGGCGCTGGAGCGGCCCCGGTTCGACGCACTGGGCCGCTGGCTGCTGGCCCGCACCGCCGAGGTCGCCGCGGGTCGTCCTGACGTCTCGACCGAACCCGAGGCCACGGTGTTCACCAACATCGCGCCCGGTAACGCCGAGGTGGTGCGGCCGTGGGTGGACGCCCTGCGTAACGTGGGGTTCGCTGTCTTCGCCAAGCCGAAAGTGGACGAGGACAGCGACGTCGACGCCGACATGCTCGCCCACATTGCGCTCCGACACCGCGAAGGCCTGGCCGCGCTGGTCTTGGCCTCCGCGGACGGCCAGGCGTTCCGGGCGCCGCTGGCCGACATCGCCCGCAGCGGGGTCCCCGTCGCGGTGCTCGGATTTCGCGAACACGCGAGTTGGGCGCTAGCGTCGGATACCTTGGAGTTCATCGACTTGGAAGACATCGACGGTGTTTTCCGGGAACCGCTGCCGCGAATCGGCCTGGATTCGCTGCCTGAGCAGGGAGCGTGGCTGCAGCCGTTCCGGCCGCTGTCGTCGCTGCTGGCCTCGCGTCTATGACAACTGGACAATCACTGCGCGGGTCGCCACCGATCCAGTAAGGAGCTTGCGTGTTCGCCTGGTGGGGTCGAATCGTATACCGCTACCGGTTCACCGTCATTGCGGTGATGGTGGCGCTGTGCCTGGGCGGCGGCATCGTCGGGCTCAGCCTCGGCAAGCACGTCACCCAGAGCGGTTTCTACGACGACGGCAGCCAGTCGGTGAAAGCCTCGGAGCTGGGTGACAGAGTCTACGGCCGCGACCGCACCGGTCACATCGTGGCCGTCTTCCCCGCCCCCAAAGGCGCGACGGTGACCGACCCCGCGTGGTCGAAAAAGATCGTCGGGGAACTCAACACGTTCGTCAAAGACCATCCCGACCAGGTGCTGGGATGGGCCGGCTACCTGCGGGCGCCCAACTCGACCAACCCGGTCGTTCAGGGCATGAAGACCGCCGACGGCAAGTACACCTTCGTGTCCATCCCACTCAAAGGCAACGACGACGACACCATTCTGGACAACTACAAAACGGTCGCACCGGACCTGCAGAAGCTCGACGGCGGCAAGGTGGAGCTCGCCGGCCTGGAGCCGGTGGCCAATGCCTTGACCGGCACCATCGCCAAAGATCAACAGCGCGTGGAAGTGCTCGCGCTGCCCTTGGTGGCGGTGGTGCTGTTTTTGGTGTTCGGCGGGGTCGTCGCGGCTGCTCTGCCGGTAATCGTCGGCGGACTTGCCATCGCGGGCGCCCTGGGTATCATGCGCTTCCTGGCGATATTCGGCCCGGTGCACTTTTTCGCCCAGCCCGTGGTGACCATGATCGGCTTGGGCGTCGCGATCGATTACGGGCTTTTCGTGGTGAGCAGGTTCCGCGAGGAGCTCGCCGAAGGCTATGACGCCGAAGTGGCGGTGCGCCGCACGATGATGACAGCCGGTCGGACCGTCACGTTCTCGGCGGTGCTGATCGCCGCGTCCGCGGTCAGCATGCTGGTCTTCCCGCAGGGCTTCCTGCGGTCGCTCACCTACGCCACGATCGCCACCGTCATGCTCTCGGCGATCTTGTCGATCACCGTCCTGCCGGCTGTGCTCGCCATCCTCGGCCGACACGTTGACGCGCTGGGGGTGCGCACCCTGTTGCGGGTTTCTTTCCTGGCGAACTGGAAGATCTCCCGGGTCTACCTGAACTGGCTGGCCGAACGGCTGCAGAAGACCAAGACACGGGAAGAAGTCGAACACGAGTTCTGGGGCAAGCTCGTCAACCGCGTCATGAAGCGGCCATTGCTGTTTGCCGCCCCCATCCTCATCATCATGATTTTGCTGATCATCCCGCTCGGCAAGATGTCGCTGGGCGGCTTCAGCGAAAAATATTTGCCACCGAATAATTCGGTGCGTCAGGCCCAGGAGCATTTCGACAAACTTTTTCCCAATTATCGCACCGAGCCGGTGACCCTGGTGGTTGTCAGCAACGAGCACAAGCCCATCACCGACCAGCAGCTGGCCGCGATACGCAACCAGGCGATGGCAATCAGCGGATTCACCGTCCCGAACAATGATCCGGCCGCAATGTGGCCGCAGCGGCCCTACGCCCAGGGCGCGTCGAAAGACCCGTCCGTCCGGGTCATCCAAAACGGCTTGGTGAACCCCAACGACGCCGCCAAGAAAATCGCCGAGCTGCGGGCAATCACCCCACCCAAAGGGATATCAATCATGGTCGGGGGCACCCAGGCCCTGGTGCAGGACAGCATTCACAGCATCTTCGCGAAGTTGCCGTTGATGCTGTTCATCCTGCTCACCGCCACGACCCTGTTGATGTTCCTGGCCTTCGGTTCAGTGGTGCTTCCGGTCAAGGCGACGGTGATGAGCGCTCTAACCCTCGGGTCCACGATGGGCATCTTGACCTGGATTTTCGTTGACGGTCACTTCTCCAGGTGGCTGAATTTCACCCCGACGCCGCTGACCGCACCGGTCATCGGCTTGATCATCGCGGTCGTCTTCGGCTTGTCCACCGACTACGAGGTGTTCCTGGTGTCGCGGATGGTCGAGGCGCGGGAGCGCGGGCTGTCCACTGCGGAGGCGATCCGGATCGGCACCGCGACCACCGGTCGCATTATCACCGCGGCCGCGCTGATCCTCGCCGTGGTCGCCGGTTCGTTCGTGTTCTCCGACCTGGTGATGATGAAATACCTGGCGTTCGGTTTGATGGCAGCGCTGCTGCTGGATGCCACGGTGGTACGAATGTTTTTGGTCCCGTCGGTGATGAAGCTGCTCGGCGACGACTGCTGGTGGGCGCCGCGCTGGATGAAACGGCTGCAGAACCGACTCGGGCTGGGCGAGATCCATCTGCCCGACGAGCGGAGGCGGCCCGGTAGCCGTGGTTTCGAGCGGCCGCCGGTCGCCACCTGCGGCCCGTCCGCCGCGACCTCGCTGCCACCACGCGACCCGACCCACCCAAGCGCGGAGGCTGCCGCACGTCCGCGCCCGTCCGCCCGAGCGAATCACCGGTCCCCGACTCAGGAGACCCCGTCGGCCGCCAACACCACCCGCATGCGAGCGCCGGGGCCGGTGACGCCTGCGGAGGATGCGGCGACCACCCGCATACCCACCACGGACCCTGCTCGCCGCGGTGACCATCGGCCACCGGACGGCACGGCTCAGGACCGCCACATCGAGTCCTGGCTGTCCGAGCTGCGGGCCGGCAAAGACGGCAAAACCCCGGGATATTCCCGCGGGCCGGAAAGCGCTGGGCAGCCCCGGCGGGCCGAGCCGTCCTCCGACGAGACCCGAGCCTTGCCGATACCCGGCGACGGCAACGCGGCGACGACGGCCATCCCCGTCTCGCCGGACAACAGCGATCCCGGGGTGCCCGGAGAGAATACGAACCCGCGCCGCGGTACCACCGCCAACGCCGAGCAGGCTCGCCACCCCCGGGGCAGTCGGCTCAGCGCCCAGGATTTGCTGCGCCGTGAAGGCTGGTTCTAGGGATGATCGGTCGCCTTCGCCGACGCGCCCGGCGCCAGCAGAACCTGAAACGCGTTGTTGAGGAAGGCCACCGTCGGGACGGCCAGCAGCGCACCGACGATCCCGGCGAGCACCCCGCCTGACGAAATGGCCAGTACCACGGCCAGCGGGTGGATCGACACCGCCCGGCCCATCACCAACGGCTGCAGGATGTGCGCCTCGAGCTGGTTGACCCCGACCAGCACGCCGAGCGTGATCAGCGCATAGCCGAATCCCTTGGCCAGCAGGGCGACCACCACCGCCAAAAAGCCGCTGATCACGGCACCGACCAGCGGGATGAACGCGCCGAGAAACACCACCGAGGCCAGAGGCAACGCCAGCGGCACACTCATGATCGCCAGGCCGGCGCCGACTCCGGCGGCATCGACCAGCGCCACCAGAAAGGTGGCACGCACGTAGCCGATCAGCGACCCGTATCCGGCTCGACCGGCCGCACGCACCCGGTCACGACCCCCGGCCGGGACGATCTTGGTGACGTAATCCCAGATATTGCGGCCGTCATAGAGAAAGAAGATCAGCGTGAACAGCATCAAAAGCACCGCGGTGACGATCTCGGTGATGGTTGCCGCGGTGGATAGCGCCCCGCTGGTCAGCTTCGCCTGATTGTTCTGCAGCGCCTGGATCGCGGCGTTGCCGGCGTTGTCGATCTGTTGGCGGCTCAGCTGCAACGGTCCGTTGATCAGCCAATTGCGGGTGGTGTCGATGCTGCGGGTGACCTGTTCGACCACGCCCGGCAAGCCGACGATGAACTGGCTGACGACGAACGTCAGGATGCCTCCCAAAATGGCGAAGCCGCCGAGCAACACCAACGCCACCGCACCGCCGCGGGGTAACCCCCGGCGGTCCAGCCCGTCCACTGCCGGCAGCAGCAACGCGCTCAGCATCAACGCCAGCAGGACCGGCACGACGATGATTTCCAGCCGCTTGATCACCCACAGCGCCGCAACGAGGGCAGCCACAATCACCAACAACCGCCATGCCCACGCCGCGGTCTTGCGGACTAGCGGTTCGACCGACTCGTCGTCGCGGGTCGACGGCATGCGGCTAAGCGTAATCGCCGGGGGGAACCCGTTGATCGGCGGATCTCGGTGACACATCGGCGCGGCGCGGCACCCGGGGACGGTTCCGCTGCCACCTGCGCGGTTACCCTGAAGCACGTGCCGCATGACGCGCCGGCCCACGTCGCCCACCGTCAGCAAGAGCCCACCCGGAGCAAATATTGGTGGGTACGGTGGGCGATGCTGGGTGTCGTCGCCGCCGTACTCGCGGTCGAGGTGGCGTTGGGCCGGGACCAATTGTCCAAGGCCGCCCAAAGCCTGTATTCGGCGCAGTGGTGGTGGTTGCTGGCTGCGTTGCTCGCCGCGGCCGCGTCGATGCACAGCTTCGCCCAGATTCAGCGCACCCTGCTCAAATCGGCCGGGGTGCACGTCAAACAATGGCGATCGGAAGCCGCATTCTATGCGGCCAATGCGCTGAGCACCACATTGCCCGGCGGGCCGGTGATATCGGCGACGTTTCTGCTGCGCCAGCAACGATTGTGGGGTGCCTCGACGTTAGTGGCCTCATGGCAGCTGGTGATGTCGGGAGTGTTGCAGGCGGTCGGCTTGGCGCTGCTGGGTCTGGGCGGCGCGTTCTTTCTCGGCGCCGCGAACAACCCGTTCTCGCTGCTGTTCACCCTCGGTGGGTTCGGAGCGTTGCTGCTGCTGGCCCAGGCCGTGGCGTCGCGCCCGGAGTTGATCGACGGGATCGGCGCGCGGGTGCTGTCCTGGATCAACTCGGTGCGGGGCAAGCCGGCGGAGGCCGGGTTGGTGAAGTGGCGCGAAATCCTCGACCAGCTGGAGTCGGTCAGCCTGGGTCGCCGGGATCTGGGCGTCGCGTTCGGCTGGTCGATGTTCAACTGGATCGCCGATGTCGCATGTTTGGGCTTCGCCGCGTACGCTGCCGGCGGCAATGCGTCGGTGGCCGGGTTGACCGTTGCCTACGCCGCCGCCCGCGCGGTCGGGACGATTCCGCTGATGCCGGGCGGCCTGTTGGTGGTCGAGGCGGTATTGGTGCCGGGTCTGGTGTCGAGCGGGATGTCACTGCCCGACGCGATCTCCGCGATGCTGATCTACCGGCTGATCAGCTGGCTGGTGATCGCTGCGATCGGGTGGGTGGTGTTCTTCGTCATGTTCCGCACCACCAACGAGGTCGATGTCGAGGCCCCGGAAAATAACCCGGAAAATAACTTCGAGATCAATCGTGACAACAAGGCGGCGGATACGTTGGGAGCCGGCACCGCACCCGGGGATGCGGTGACACCGAACAGCCGAGGCTCGTCCATCGATCTTGCCGACACCGCACTGCAGGGGCCGCTGCCCCCGCCCGACGCGGACCATCGGCCCGGTTTGTGCTGATGACGGTGGAGGTGCCGCTGTCCTGCGGCGCGGAAATGTCGGCCATCGATATCGACCACCGATAACTGCTGAGCAGCGTGGAAAAATCGCCGCAGCATCACAAACGGGTCACGAATGCCTCACAAATGATTCACAAAAGCGGCCGGACCGGGAAACCGGTCATCGCGCGGTCGATTCCCGCTGCACAGCGTCGAATCGCCCGGCACTGGCCGACGTTGCCGAGTCGATGCAGCTCAGAGACCGAAGAAAGATAATTTAACCAACGCGCGCTGCGGTAGGCTCGTGGGCATTCGACGCGGAAACGGGGAGAGAAGAAATCCAGCAGTTAATGATGCGCCTGTCCGGCAGGCTACGCAGACTCCGCTGGTTGGTCTTCACAGCGTGGTTGCTTGCGTTGGTACCCGCGATTTACCTGACGGCGACTCAGTCCGGTCAATTGACCGGCGGTGGCTTCGAGGTGGCGGGGTCACAGTCGCTGCAGGTCCACGACGCGCTCGAGGCCCACTATCCCGACCAGGGCGCCTCCCCACTGGCGTTGGTCGCCTCGCCCCGCCCAGACGCCAGCTACCAGGACATGACTGCCGCCGTCGCGATGCTCAAGCGGGTTGCCGGCGAGGTTCCCGCCGTGGCGGTCGTCCCGGATCTGCGGCAACCGGCCCCACAACCCGATCGGCCCTACGTGGTGCCGCTGCGACTCGACTTCAACAACACCGGCGCCAGCGACGTCGCCAAAACGCTGCGTCGCAAAATTGGCGTCGAGGGTGATCAGCCCGGGCGGACCGCCAACGGCCGGGTGCGGCTGTACGTCATCGGTCAGGGCGCGCTCAGCACGGCAGCCGCCGCCAACACCAAACACGACATCGCGGCAGCAGAGCGGTGGAATGTGCCGATCATCCTGATCGTGCTGCTCGCGGTGTTCGGTTCGCTGGCGGCCGCGGCGATCCCCTTGGCGCTCGGTGTGTGCACCGTGGCGATCACGATGGGTGTGGTGTATGTGCTGTCGGCCTACACCACGATGTCGGTGTTCGTGACATCGACGGTATCGATGTTCGGTATCGCGCTCGCGGTGGACTACTCGCTGTTCATCTTGATGCGGTTCCGCGAAGAGCTGCGCGCCGGCAGACAGCCTGCCGACGCCGTCGACGCGGCGATGGCGACCTCAGGGCTGGCGGTGGTGCTCTCGGGCATGACCGTGGTCGCCTCACTGACCGGCATCTACCTGATCCACACTCCAGTGTTGACGTCAATGGCCAGCGGCGCGATCATCGCGGTGGCCATCGCCATGCTGACCTCGACCACAATGACGCCGGCGGTGCTGGCGACGTTCGGCCGGGCCGCCGCGAAGCGGTCCGCGCTGCTGCACTGGTCACGTCGGCCGGAGGCCACCCAATCGCGGTTCTGGACGTACTGGATCGGCTTCGTGATGCGCCGGCCGTGGGCGTCGGCGCTGGCCGCGGCGGCGGTGCTGATCGCAATGGCTGTACCAGCCATGTCGATGGTGCTGGGCAACAGTCTGCTGCGGCAGTTCGATTCGGCACACGAGATCCGTGCCGGGGTGGCCGGGGCGGCCGAGGCGCTGGGACCCGGCGCACTGGGCCCAGTGCAGGTGCTGGTCCGTTTCGCGGACAATAACGCCTCCTCGGCCGGGCACGCCGCGGTGCTGGCGGCACTCCGTCACGAGATGGCACGGGCGCCCAACATCGTGTCGGTGGCACCACCGGTGTTTGCTGACGACAACAGCAGCGCGATGCTGTCCGCGGTGCTGTCAGTAGATCCCGAGGATCTGGCCGCGCGCCGAACTGTCGACTGGATGCGCCATCATCTGCCGGGCGTACCCGGCGCCGGTTCGGCCCGGATCGATGTCGGTGGGCCGACCGCGTTCATCAAAGACTTCGACGACCGGGTGTCGCAAACCGAGCCGCTGGTGCTGGGGTTCGTCGCGCTGATCGCGTTCGTGATGCTGCTGATCTCGATCCAGTCGGTGTTTTTGGCCTTCAAGGGTGTGCTGATGACCGTGCTGTCGGTGGCGGCCGCCTACGGCAGCCTGGTGATGGTGTTCCAGTGGGGCTGGTTGGAAAAGCTCGGGTTCGCACCGATCAGTTCGATCGACAGCACCGTTCCGCCGCTGGTGCTGGCGATGACGTTCGGCTTGTCGATGGACTACGAGATTTTCCTGCTGACCCGCATCCGGGAACGCTTCCTGCAGTCCGCCAACACCCACGACGCCGTCACCTATGGCGTGAGCACCAGCGCGCGCACCATCACCAGCGCGGCGTTGATCATGATCGCGGTGTTCATCGGTTTTGCGTTCGCCGGTATGCCTCTGGTCGCCGAGATCGGGGTGGCGTGCGCTGTCGCGATCGCGGTGGACGCCACCGTGGTGCGGTTGGTGCTGGTGCCTGCGCTGATGGCGATGTTCGAGCAGTGGAACTGGTGGGTGCCGACGTGGCTGCACCGCATCCTGCCGTCGGTGGATTTCGAGAAACCACTGCCCGCGGCCGACCTCCGCGACGTCGTGACGATTCCCGACGACATCTGGGTGCCGGTGGTGCCCCGCGCTGACCTGCGGATGGTGCTCAAATCGGCGGCCCAGCTCAAACGCTTGGCCCCGGATGCGATTTGCGTGACCGATCCGCTGGCGTTCAGCGGCTGCGAGCCGGACAGCGAGGCACGGGAGCGCGTGACGTGCAGCGCCGGGGAGCCCGCTCACCGCCTCGCACTGGTGGGTGCGGCGGGCAGCGGCCAGTTCATGGTGCGCAAGCTTGCCGGCGGCTTGACCCACCGCACCAGCGCCGGGCGGGCGCCAAGGCCGGTGCATCCGGTCACCCGGTGGCGCGGCCGACTCTCCGTTGCTGTGGACGCGCTGAAAACCACGGCTCCGGCTCTCCAGCGGCGCCGCCCGGTGGAGACCACCCACGTTCAGTTGCCCACCGGAGACCGCCTGCAAATCCCGACCGGTGCCGAGACGCTGCGGATGAAGGGCTATCTGATCATCAACCGCAACAGCCTCCGCGATTACGCCGAGTTTGCTGAGCTGGTCGAGTCCATGGAGCCCGAAACCGCCGCGGTCGTCTTGACCGGGATCGACAGCTATTACTGTTGCCGGTCATCGCGGCGCCAGTGGATCGCCACCCAGTTGGTGCGCCGGTTGGCGGACCCGCATCCCCATGACCTCGATACCGATCGTTGGCCCGGACCAGATGAGCGGGCAGACTGGGAGCGGGTCAGGCAGCGTTGCCTGGCGGTGGCGGTGGCGATGCTGGAGGAGGCGAGGTGACGTTGGCAGCGGACCGACGCCCCGAACCGGCGCCGGATCGGTCCCCCGCTGATCGAGGTCCCGCGACGGCGCCGCAGGAACCTGCCCCTCGGTATGCGGATCAGCCGGTGGAGTTCTGGCCGACTTCGGCGATCCACGCGGCGCTGGACGGCGGCGACCTGGCTACCTGGCAGAAGCTCGCCGTCGCGCTCAAACGGGATCCTTACGGGCGGACCGCCCGCCAAGTCGAAGAGGTCCTGGCTAAGTCCCGCCCGTACGGTATCTCCAAAGCGCTGACCGAGGTGCTGGATCGCGCTCGTGCCCACCTCGCCGCCAACGAACGCGAGGAAGTCGCCCGCCACGTGCGGCAGTTGATGGAGCGGTCCGGTCTCGGGCAGCTGGAGTTCGCGTCCCGGATCGGGGTGTCCGCCGACGAATTAACTGCCTATCTGGAAGCCAGGGTCAGCCCGTCGGCCGCGCTGATGATTCGGATGCGCCGGCTGTCGGACCGGTTCGCCAAGCTCAAAACACAGCCGCCGGACTAGCGCGCATTGATCGGCGACACACCGGCCACCAGCCAGCGATCGCCCTGCCTGGTCAGCGCCACGCGCAGCGCCAGCACGGAGTGGCTGGGCGGCTGCCCCGGACTGGTGCGGGTAGCTTGCAGCAACACCACGACGCTGGCCAGTGACGGCCCGATCGCTTCGACACCTGCCTCCAGCGTCGTCGCCTGTGCGGTGACGTCGCGGTGCTCTAGGTCTGCGGTGGCCTTGGCGAACTGGTCCTTGAACGCGTCGGCCTGCTCGGGCACCATCATCGCCGCCGCCCGATCCCTCGACGCGGCCGGCTGGTGGGGGTTGAAGGTCGCGGTCGCCTCGGCCATCGTGGTCGCGATCTGCACCACCTCGGCCGAATCGTGTTTGATGGCCCGATCGCGCTCCGTCCAGTGGGTGAACCCGACCGCGACGGCCGCCACCAGGGCTATCGTGCACAGCCCCACCACAGCCAGCCGCAGCCCGGGACGGTCGTCGTCGGTGCCGAGCGTCACCGAGTCACGCCGCAACAGCCAGAAATTGATCAGCACGCCTTCGACGATCAGCAGCACCAGTACCGGACACAGCGCCACCCACCACAGCGGCCAGCCGAGCATTATCCCGATGACCAGCAGCGCCGCGATTGCCGCCAACGGCGCCACGACGTCGAACACGATCAGCCGCCAGGCGTTTCTCATCGGATCGACTCCAGCGCCGAGATCAGCAGCCGACCGCTGACCTCGGAGACGCCCAGAAGCAGGTTCCAGTGCACGATCTGCGGCTTGGCGCCGACGTTCTCGCTTACCGAAGTGGCTACCAGGATGACGTTGTCGGTGCGACTGGCCAGCTCCGGGGGCAGGTGTTCGGCCGACCGGCGAGCGCCGGGCCGAAGGTCTGAGTCGTGATGGACCGCTTCGATCGCGACGGCCTCGATCCGGCCGGTGCTGCGCGCCTGAAGCCGCTGGACCACCTGCCGGTACGGCTGCATCGCGGAGTCGAAGTCGGCGTTGAGTTCACCGACGGTCCCGTCGTGCAGGCGCTGCAAGCTGGTGCCGACGTTGTCGGAGTTCATGTTGATCAGCACAGCGGTCCAATCCGCTGCGGCCTGCATGACCCGGCTCAGGTAACGGCGTTCGTCGAGGTCGCTGCGATGGGCCGACCAGATGACCACGATCACGACGACCGCGGCCACCGATAATGCGCCCAACACGGCCGAGGCGACGCCGTAGGCAGACAGGATCCGGCCGGCGTGCGAGTCGGGCGAGGGGTCGTCGGCCGGCACCGGATTCAGCGAGCGTGGACGGGTAACACGTCGACCACCATCCAGTGGCCGTTTTGCTTGGTCAACGTCACCCGTGCGGCGACCACGACGCTCTTGGGCGGTTGATCCCACACGTTTTGGGTCCTGCGCAAGATCACCGCCACCCGGGCTGCCGAGGGTCCGATCGCTTCGACGCCGGCCGCCAGGGTCGCCGCCTCGGCGCTGACGTTTTGGCTGGCCAGTTTCGCAGCGGCCTGACCGAATTTCTCTTTGAAAGCGTGCGCGTGATCGGGCGCTACCATCGCCGCGGCCCGATCGATCGATGCGGTCGGGTTGGCGGGCGCGATCGTTCCGGTCGCCACCATGACCTCGCTGGCGATCTGCACCACCTCCGCGGAGTCGCGTTTGAGCTCACGGTCGGGCACCGTCCAGCGTTTGTACCCCAGCGCCACCGCGGCCACCAGGGCCGTGGTGCACACCGCGACGACAGCCAACCGTAGGCCGGGCCGGCTGTCGTCGATACCGAGCGTCAGCGCGCGCCGCCGCAGCCCAAGGAAATTCGCGACCATGCCCTCGACGACCAGCAGCACCAGCATCGAGCACGCCGAGACCCACCACAGTGGCCACCCGAGCACCAGCCCGATGCCCAGCAGACCGGCGATCGTACCCAGCGGCGCGGCAACGTCGAAAGCCGACAGCCGCCACAGTTTTCTCATCGACGTCCTCATTGGCACCCTCGCAGACCGGTCATCGGAACGATGTCAGCCCGGAAATCAGCAACGTTCCGCCCACATCGGAGACGTTCACCTGCAAGTTCCAGCGCAGGGTCTCCGGTTTGCCTTCGTTCTGGAACACCGAGGTTGCGACCACCAGGACGGTGTCGGTGCGGGTAGCCGCCGACGGCGGCGGCGGCATCGGCTGCGGCGGTTCGGCACCGGCCGGGGCGCCGAGGTCGTGGTGCACCGATTCGATGGCCACCGAATCGATCCGGCCATTGATGCGGGATTGGATTTTTTGTATCCCCGCCCGGTAGGGCTGCATGAACGACTCGAACTCGGCGTTGAATGGGCCGGCGGTCTTGCCGCGCAACCGTGCCATGCCGGCGTCGACGTTGCCGGCATTGAGGTTGATCAGCACACTGGCCCAATTGGCCGCCGTGCGCACGACCCGGTTCTGGTAGGCGCGGTCATCGACCTCACGGTGGTGGGCCGACCAGGTGATCAGGCCCAGCGCGATGGCGGCGAGCGACGCGATGCCCAGGATGGCCGAGGCGACCCGGTAAAGCCAGACTTTGCGGCCACCCGGCGTGTCGCTCGCCGAGGTGTCCGCGGCAGTCGGTGACTCGGCTTCCGCCTCGTCGGGCACCGGACCGTCCGGATCGGCCGATGATTCGACTTCCCCGTGCTTAGCCATGGCGGTGAGGCTACCCGACGCCGGTGCCGGGTTCTCACCCAGGGACCGGGCGCCCCCGTGGCACTGCAGGTGCCTGCTGCCATCATGGGAACGGTGACGACAACAGCCACCCGCTCGGGCATCGACCTGAGCCATGTCGACGCCGGCATCCGCCCACAAGACGACCTGTTCGGCCACGTCAACGGCCGGTGGCTCGCCGAGTACGCGATACCGGCAGACCGGGCCACCGACGGCGCGTTTCGGTCGCTGTTCGACCGGGCCGAAGTCCAGGTGCGCGATCTGATCACCCAAGCCAGTCAGGAAGCCGGCGGCAGCGGCCCCGCCATCGGCACCGACGCCCAGCGTATCGGGGACCTCTACGCCAGCTTTCTCGACGAGGCCACCGTCGAAGGTCGGGGCGTTGCACCCCTGCTCGACGAATTGGCCGTGATCGATGCCGCGACCGACCGGGACGCCTTGGCCGGCGTCGTGGGGGCGCTGCAGCGCACCGGTGTCGGCGGCGGGGTCGGGGTCTATGTCGACACTGACGCGAAGAACTCGGCCCGCTACCTTCTCCATGTCACACAGTCCGGCATCGGGTTGCCCGACGAGTCCTATTACCGCGACCCCCGGCACGCTCACGTGCTGGCGGCCTACTCGCAGCACATCGCGGCGATGTTCGCCCTGGTGTACGGCGCAGACGCGGCCGCCCACGCCGAGACCGCGGCCCGGATCGTGGCGTTGGAAACCACGTTGGCCGCCGCCCACTGGGATGTGGTCAAAAGACGTGACGCGGAGTTGAGCTACAACCTGCGCGCGTTCACCGACCTGGCGCGCACGGCGCCGGGCTTCGACTGGACCGGCTGGGTCAGCGCACTGGGCAGCACACCGGACGACGTCGCCGAACTCGTCGTGCGTCAGCCTGATTACCTCACCGCATTCGCGGCATTGTGGGAAAGCCAAGATCTCGACGACTGGAAGCTTTGGTCGCGTTGGCGGTTGATTCACGCCCGGGCCGGGTTGCTCACCGATGCGCTGGTGCGCGAGGACTTCGCCTTCTACGGCCGCATGCTCACCGGCGCCGAGGCTATCCGCGACCGCTGGAAGCGCGGCGTGTCGTTGGTGGAGAACCTATTGGGTGATGCTGTCGGGAAACTCTACGTGCAGAGGCATTTTCCACCGGAGGCCAAGGCGCGGGCGGACAAACTGGTGGACAACTTGCTCGAGGCCTACCGGATCAGCATTACCAACCTGGACTGGATGACGCCGCGAACGCGCGAGCGGGCGCTGGCCAAGCTGGACCGTTTCACAGCCAAGATCGGCTATCCCAGCCGTTGGCGGGATTATTCGGCGTTGGTGATCGACCGTGATGACCTGTACGGCAATTACCAACGCGGTTGCGCGGTCAACTACGACCGCGAACTCGCCAAGCTGGGGAGACCGGTAGACCGGGACGAA
Organism: Mycobacterium sp.; assembly: GCF_008709575.1. GTDB lineage: Bacteria > Actinomycetota > Actinomycetes > Mycobacteriales > Mycobacteriaceae > Mycobacterium. The sequence continues at coordinate 28,630 of NZ_VYIK01000018.1, read as the reverse complement.
TGGTTCATGACACCCCAGACCGTCAATGCCTACTACAATCCTGGGCTGAACGAAATCGTCTTTCCTGCAGCGATTCTGCAGCCGCCATTTTTCGATGCCGAGGCTGACGACGCGGCCAACTACGGCGGAATCGGGGCAGTGATCGGTCACGAAATCGGGCACGGTTTCGACGACCAGGGCGCCAAATACGACGGCGAGGGCAACCTGGTCGACTGGTGGACCGACGAGGATCGTGCCGAGTTCGGCGCTCGCACTGCGGCATTGATCGAGCAGTACGACGCCTACACGCCCCGCGGGCTTGGCAACGAGCATCACGTGAACGGGGCGTTCACGGTCGGCGAGAACATCGGCGACTTGGGTGGTCTGTCGATCGCCTTATTGGCCTACCGGATCTCGCTGGGCGACGGGCCGGCCCCGGTCATCGACGGCCTGACCGGGATGCAACGCGTGTTCTTCGGGTGGGCGCAGATATGGCGCACCAAATCCCGCCGTGCCGAGTCGATTCGGCGGCTAGCGGTGGATCCGCATTCCCCGCCGGAGTTCCGCTGCAACGGCGTAGTCCGCAACATCGACGCGTTCTACGAGACGTTCGGCGTGGGCGAAGACGATGCGTTGTACCTCGAACCGCGGCGCCGGGTCAGGATCTGGAACTAACCCCTAGATCTGCCAGTCGTTGGAGCCGTCGTTCTTACTGTAGGTACCGACTGAGTTCTTCACCACGATAGGGTCGCCGGTGCCGAAGTTGTCGAAGAACCATTTGGCATTGGACGGACTGATGTTGATGCAGCCGTGGCTGACGTTGCGCTTGCCCTGGTCGGCCACCGACCACGGCGCGCTGTGCACGAAGTCGCCGCTGTTGTCGAACATCACGGCGTTCTCGACATCTACTTTGTAGCCGTAGGCCGAGTTGACGGGCACTCCGTAGGTAGACGAATCCATTACCACCTTGGCCTTCTTGTCGAGCACGTAGTAGATGCCGTTGGGGGTCTGATGGCCGCCCGCCGCCATGCCCATCGACATGGGGATGACTTTTTCGACCACCCCGTTGCGGGTGACAGTCAGCTGGTGCGTGGCGTCGTCGGCGGTGGCCACCAGCGCGTCGCCGGTCCTGAAGTTCGATGTGGTGCCCGCGGCGTCGATGTTCACCGTGGTGTGGGCGGGCCAGAAGGCGAGCGGACGCCAGCGCACTTGGGTGGGCGTCAACCAATAGAACTTGCCCGGTACGGGCGGGTTCGACGAGATGTGGATCGCCTGTTCGGCCATCGCCTGGTCGGCGATGGGCCGTTGGAAGTTGATGATGATCGGCTGGGCGACACCGACCGTCGAGCCGGTGACCGGTACGAACGTCGGGGGCACGAACGGCGGCTGGCCCACGAACGGTGCCGGGTTCTGTCCGGCCACCGGAGCATCCGGGGCGGGCGCCGGAGGCGCCGCCGCCCACGAGTCGGCCGCCGTCGGCGGGTCCGGCGGATCGGCCGGCACGGCGCTCGGTACCTGCGGATCGCCGGGCGGCGGCTGATCGGGGTCGCCCAGCGCCGAGCCGCTGCCGAGCGCCAGGACAGCGATCAACCCGGCCGCGCCGACCGCGGCCGCCCATCGCGACATATGGCCTACCTCCAGTCCTGTCGTGGTCAAGTCTGGCACAACGCTGTGCGCGGTTGCGGCGTCAGCGAGTCCCCCGGACCACCCCTCAACGACCCGGTCGATGACGCTGAGCTGCTGTGTTCATCGCCGTCGCGGCCGCAACGTTACAGCCGGTTATCCGCAGGCACGTCGAAGAGCCGCGGTCCGGCCGTCATTCCCGCAGCCGCGCCGCCGACCAGAATCGCCGACGCGGCCAGCATCACCACCGCGCTGTGCTCGTAGAGCAGTCCACCGACCAGGGATCCGACGGTGATACCGACCTGAAAGGCCGCCATGTACAGCCCGGACGCCCCGTCAGGGTCGTCGGCGCCGGCGCGCATCGCCACAGCTTGCAGCATCGGCGAGACCCCGTTGGCGGTGCCGCCCCACACGGCGATCGCGGCGGTCCCGATCAGGGCCGTCGCCGCGGTGGGCCCGCCGCCGAACGCCAGCGCGGTCAGCGCGACGAACACCGCGGACAGCCCGCCCATCCCGCTGATCACCGCGGCGCGCGGGTGATGGTCCAGCGGCCGCGCGACCAGCGGCATCGCCAGCAGGCCCGCGACGCCGTAGGCGGCCAACACCCAGGCCAGACTCGGTCCGCGCACCCCGACGATGTCCCTGATGATCACCGCGATGAAGGTGTAGGAGATGTAGTGGCCGGTGACGGCGATCATGGTGAGCAGGCTCACCGCCACCAGCCGACCGTTGCGGTGGTGACGAGCTCTGGGTCCGGCGGTGGCCAACTGCTCGTCGGTGAGCGGCATCGCCGGCAGCACCAGCCGGGCGGTGACGGTCACCGCGGCGGCTGCGGCAGTGACCGAAGCGACCGCCAAACGCCAGCTCCACAACAAGCTCATCGCGGCAGTCAGGGGGCTGCCGACCACCACCGCCAGGGTGATGCCGACATAGACGACGGTCGTCGCGCGTCCGGAATGGCTGGTCGGCACCAAGCGGGTGGCGATCGGGGCGAGCACCGACAACATCAGGCCATGGGTAATAGCCGAGAGCATCCGGCCGCCGGCCAGCACCACGAAGTTGGGCGCCAACGCCGACACCAGCTGCGCGGCGGTCAGACACACCAGCGACAACAGCAGCGCCCGCCGCCGCGGCCAGTACGCGGTCCAGCGCACCAGCGGAATCGTCGTCAGCGCCGCAACCAGGGCGTACCACGCCAGCAGTGTGCCGACCACCGGCACGCTGACATGCAGGCTGCGGGCGATTGCGGGCAGGGCGCCCACCGGCAGGATCTCGGCGGTGACGTAGATGAAGGCAGCCGCCGCCAGCACCGCCAGCTGCACGGCGACCCGCGGGGTCCATGGTCCGCCGCGGACGGTGCGCTGATCAGCCCCCGTCAGGCGCGAGGACCGGGTGCTACCCACGGCCATTACTCAACCATGCGGTTGCGCGCAGCGTCAGCGCTCAGGACCGGACAAGTCGGGCGATGGCAGCCGAGGCTTCGTCGAGCTTCGCGGCGGCTTCGGCACCCCCGCCGACCACGGCGCGGCTGACACAGTGCCCGAGGTGCTCGTCGAGCAGGGACAGCGCCACCGAACGCAACGCACTGTTGACGGCGCTGATCTGGGTGAGGACGTCGATGCAGTACTTGTCCTCGTCGATCATTCTGGCGATGCCGCGCACCTGCCCCTCGATGCGGCGCAGCCGCTTAGCGTAGTTCGCCTTGTGTGATGCGTAGCCGTGTGCGGAGTCGACATCTGCGATCGGCATGTTAGCAGCGTACCCGATACCCGGATGGGGTATGACGCTGATTTGGGCGGGCGTCGCGGTACGCGCATACTTGGGCAATGGCCAAACCTGACGACTCCGACCTGACTGCGTTGTCCGACGTCGACATCAAACCCCGCAGTCGTGATGTCACCGACGGGCTGGAGAAGGCAGCCGCCCGGGGCATGTTACGGGCGGTGGGCATGGGTGACGAGGATTTCGCCAAGCCGCAAATCGGGGTGGCCTCGTCGTGGAACGAGATCACCCCGTGCAACCTGTCATTGGACCGGCTGGCCAAAGCGGCAAAGGACGGGGTGTTTGCCGGCGGGGGGTATCCGCTTGAGTTCGCGACTATCTCGGTGTCCGACGGCATTTCGATGGGTCACGAGGGCATGCACTTCTCGCTGGTGTCGCGTGAGCTTATCGCCGACAGCGTGGAGACGGTGATGCAAGCCGAACGCTTCGACGGCGCGGTGCTTTTGGCCGGCTGCGACAAGTCGCTGCCCGGCATGCTGATGGCTGCGGCACGGCTGGACCTGGCGTCGGTGTTCCTCTACGCCGGCACTATCCTGCCGGGCCGGGCCAAGCTGTCCGACGGCAGCGAGCGCGACGTCACGATCATCGACGCATTCGAGGCGGTCGGTGCGTGCGCTCGCGGGTTGATGCCGCGTTCGGATGTCGATGCGATCGAGCGGGCTATCTGCCCCGGTGAAGGCGCTTGCGGCGGGATGTATACCGCCAACACGATGGCGAGCGCGGCTGAGGCCCTTGGTATGTCACTGCCCGGCAGCGCCGCGCCGCCGGCCACCGATCGGCGCCGAGACGGGTTTGCCCGGCGCAGCGGCCAGGCCGTCGTGGATCTGCTGCGCCGCGGAATCACCGCTCGCGACATCCTCACCAAGGAGGCGTTCGAGAACGCGATCGCCGTGGTGATGGCCTTCGGCGGCTCGACCAACGCGGTGCTGCACCTGTTGGCCATCGCCCACGAGGCCAACGTCAAGCTGTCGCTGGAGGATTTCAGTCGGATCGGGTCGCGGGTGCCGCACTTGGCCGACGTCAAGCCGTTCGGCCGGCATGTGATGTTCGACGTCGATCGCATCGGCGGTGTACCGGTGGTCATGAAAGCATTGTTGGAGGCGGACCTGCTGCACGGCGACTGCCTGACGGTGACCGGACGGACCGTGGCCGAAAACCTGCAGCGGGTCGCCCCTCCGGATCCCGACGGGAAGGTGTTGCGCGCGCTCGACAATCCTATCCACCCGACCGGGGGAATCACCATTCTGCACGGCTCGCTGGCGCCGGAAGGGGCTGTGGTCAAGACGGCAGGCTTCGACTCCGACGTATTCGAGGGGACAGCAAGGGTTTTCGACCGGGAGCGGGCTGCGTTGGATGCTCTTGAAGACGGCACTATCACTGCGGGGGATGCCGTGGTGATCCGTTACGAGGGCCCCAAGGGCGGCCCCGGAATGCGCGAGATGCTGGCGATCACCGGCGCGATCAAGGGCGCGGGACTGGGCAAAGACGTGCTGTTGTTGACCGACGGACGGTTTTCCGGCGGCACCACCGGGCTGTGCGTCGGACACGTCGCCCCGGAGGCGGCCGACGGCGGACCGATCGCATTTCTGCGTGACGGCGACCGAATCCGTCTCGACGTCCCCAACGCGACCCTCGACGTGTTGGTCGACGCCGACGAGTTCGGTTCCCGTCGTGCTGGTTTCACTCCGCTTCCGCCGCGATACACCAGGGGTGTGTTGGCCAAATATGTCAAGTTGGTCGGTTCGGCCGCGACTGGCGCGGTCTGCGGCTGAACCCCGGCGGTGCTTCTTTACCGGACAAGTGCCAGCGCGAACCCGTCCCAGCCTTTGACGCCCACCGTCTGCAGCACCGCAGCGTCCAACTGCGAATGGTCCGCCATCATGTCCAGGGCTGCGCGCATGGCCTTCGCCAGCGGATCATCGTCGGGTGGCGCCAACACACTTCCGTCACGAATGACGTTGTCGACGACGATGACCGAGCCCGGACGGGACAACCGGACGGCCCACTGCAGGTAGCCGACGGTGTTTTCCTTGTCGGCATCGATGAACACCAGATCGAACGGGCCGTTCACGCTCGGCAACGTCTGCAAGGCAGGGCCCACCACCACCTCCACCCGGTCGCCGACCCCGGCGCGGTCGAGGTTGGCCCGCGCCACCTCGGCGTGCAGGGGTTCGGCTTCCAGCGTCACCACCCGTGCGTCCGAACCGGCGCCGCGGGCGAGCCAAATCGTGCTGTAGCCGCCCAGCGTACCGATCTCGAGGATCCGGCGGGCCCCTATCGCGGTGGCCAGCAGGCTCAGGAACTTGCCTTGCTGAGCCGATACGGCAATGCGCGGCAACCCTGCTGCGTCGCTGGCTTCCAGCGCCGCGGACAGGGCGGCATCCTCGCCGACGAACGTGGTGTCCAAAAACGCGTCGACGTCGGCAGGGTTGGGCTGGTCGGTCACGGCCTCAAGGGTAGCGGGTTGGGCGCAATGCCCGCAGATCGCCCCAATGGCCTTCACCATATACCCATATGGGGTATACAGTCACATCGAAAGACAGTCCGCCGGATTCCGCAGTCGCGGGATTCCCGACACAAGGAGTGTGCGGCAGATGGCCAGTTACGAGAACGGGACGTTGCTGACCTGCGGTCACGAGGGCTGCGGATGCCGGGTACGCATCGAGGCCGCATGCCACTGCCCTGAGGCGGGCGGCCCGTATCGGTGCACCTGTGGCGACGAGATGGTCCCTGTCGAATAGCACCGTCTTCCGGTCGGCCGGTCAGCGGCCGAAGGTGCGGCCGGTCAACTCCACGTCGGTGATCAGGTGCAAAGCTACCGCGGACGAGGCTACGGCCACCGCGTGTCGTCCCGCGGCGATTCGCCAGGCTTGCGCATCGGAGTCGTAACGGGCCAGTAGGCGCGGATCGGCTTCGATGGTTACCCGGCGTGCTTCGCCCGGTTCGAGTTCAACCCGATTGAATCCGAGCAACCGCAGTCGCCGTTCGCCGGGCGCGGCGGTCAAGTACAGTTGCGGGACATCGGCGCCAGGGCGCTCGCCGGAGTTGACGACGGTGACGTCGGCGGTCACGGTGTCACCGCCCGTCACCCTGAGGTCGCGATACTCGAAGCTGGTGTAGGACAACCCGTGACCGAATGCGAACATCGGTGTCAAGCCGTTGGAGTCGAACCAGCGGTAGCCGATCTCGGCGCCCTCGCTGTAGTGGATGGTTGTTGCGGTACCCCACGGGGCGCCCAGTCCGGGCAGCTCCGGGCGAGGTGTCTGACCCAAGTCGACCGGGAAGGTGATTGGCAGCCGGCCCGATGGATTGACCCGACCCGCAATGACCTCCGCGATCGCCTGACCACCGGCCTGACCCGGATACCAGGCCTGAACAATCGCGTTCACCGCATCGCGCCACGGCATGGTGACCGGGTTGCCGGTTTCCAGGACTACAACCGTGTTCGGATTAGTCGCTGCGACAGCCGCGATCACCGAATCCTGGCCCCAGGGCAGCGACAGGTCGGCGCTGTCGAGGCCTTCCCCCTCCACCCGGATCGCGAATACGATCGCGACGTCGGCACGTCGCGCTGCAAGGACGGCCTCTGCCGGGCTGACGCCGGGGTCAAATTCGATAAACGTCTGGGGTAGTTGCTTTCTCAGCTCGGCCACCGGCGACGACGGCAACAAGAAGAGGTTGCGCAAGCCACCCGGCCAGCCGATCGGAAACGCTGCCGCGTAGCCCCCGGGCGGCACCACCGCGCTCGACCCGCAGCCGATCGGCACACCAATCTGCGCGCAGCCGCCGATGACAGCGATAGACTGCACGGATTCGGGTGAAAGCGGCAGGACACCCCGGTTTTGCAGCAATACGATGCCCTGCCTGGCGACCTGCAACGCGATCCGATGGTGGGCGGCCATATCCGGTTGCGGGGTGCTTTCCCACCGGTCGGCACCCACAGCGAAAATCGACCGCAGGATCCGGCGCACCATATCGGACAACCGTTTCTTGGACAGCTTGCCCTCGGCATAGGCGGCTTCGAGCCGGTCAGTGAACGCTTCGGCGTGCCACAACATGACGTCGGCTTGCGCTCCGGACTCCTGGTCGAGGCCGGCGAGGGCAAACTCCCAGCTTGGTGTCGCGCCCCAGTCGGACATCACCCAACCGCGGTATCCCCACGTGTCTTTCAGCACGCCGTTGATCAGGGCCTCGTTACCGCCGGCGTATTGCCCGTTGACCTTGTTGTAGGCGGTCATCACCGCACCCGGATGGGAGCGTTCGATGGCAATTTCGAAGGCCAGCAGTTCCGATTCGCGATGCGCGGCGGGGTCGATGATCGCGTCCAGCCAGTGTCGGTTGGTCTCGTTGCAGTTCAGGGAATAGTGCTTGATCGTGGAGATGACGCCTTCCTGCTGGATGCCGTTGATCGACTCCGCTGCGATCAGAGCGCTCAACAGCCGATCTTCGGAGAGGTATTCGAAGTTACGGCCGTTGCGGGGGTCTCGGGCGAGATTGATGCCGCCCGCGAGCAGCACGTTGAACCCGCGGCTGCGTGCCTCGCGTGCGATCGCCCCGCCCGCCGCACGGGCGAGGGCGGGATCGAAGCCGGCGGCCAGCGCCAGACCTGCCGGCAGGGCGGTCGCGGTGTCACCCGGCCGGTAGCCGGGGTTGGTGACGCCGAGGCTCGCGTCGCTCATCAGCAGCGCGGGTACCCCGAGGCGGGGTACTCCGGGAACGTAACCGGCGCTCATGGGCACGTCGGGCGGTATGCGCGGGTCCCGCATCGGTAGGAGGTCGTTGGCGCCCATCACGCTGACCAGCAGGCGGAACCGCTCCTCGTCGGTCATCTCCAGCTCGACCTCGCGCGCCCGGGAATCGGGATCGGCACCGGCGTCGCCCACCGGCCCAACGTTAGCCAACGTCGGTTAATCCACGGCGTGTTTCGCGAAGACAACACGCAATACGTGACCGAGTTCGGGGCCCATTACCAACTCGGCCAGCCGGCAGAAAGTAGCGACGAACTGCGGTCCGTGCGGTGACGGCTCATCGCAGAGATGATGAGCAATTTCGTGCAGCACCACCAGTTCACGCATCGCCCAGTCGGCACCGCGATCAGGGACGGCAATGATCCCGGCCCCGTCCCGGTGTTCGTAGTGCGCTGCTGTTGCGGCGCGTCGGGACCGGACTCGCAGCGGCCGCGCCGTTGGCCACTGCTGCCGCACCGACGGTAGTTGCAGTACCTCGTCGACGTAGCGCTGAATGGCAGGGACCGACCCGAACCGCGCCTCGGGCGGCAGCGTCAGCTGCGCGCCGAAGAATTCCACGCTGCGCGATCCGTGCTGGGCCGCACGGTCGAACAGAGTCCGGACGAATTCCTCGGCAGCGTAGACCTTCGAACGCTGGGCGTCCCGGCCGTTCTGCGAACTCACCGCTCCAGGGCGGTCCGCGCCGCCGACAGCTCGATGCTGTTGCCCAACCGGGCCTGCCGGCCGGCGCGGTCCCCCGCTCGGCGCGCCGCCGACGAATACCCCGCGGACGCCCGGCTGGCCCGCCAGATGCCACGAGCCTTCGATGCGCTGTGGTAGTAATCACGTAGCTCGATCTCTTTGTTTCGCAACGCAATCGCCGTTCCCGGTGGGCGCCCGCGATCCTTTGTTGCTTCCTGGCGAGCCTGCTCGCGTGCCTCGGCCAGCCGTTGGCCGATCCGGGCGCCGAAGGCAAGCTGAAAGTTCAGCCGGGCGGTGATCGTCGGGGTGGGCTTGTGCGCGCCGGAGGCGATGTAGGCATCCGACGCGCGCACCATCTGCACCACCAGGCTGGCGTACAAGGCGTGGCTGGCGTCGATGTCCTCGGCGAAGCCGTAGGCGTAGACGAATGTGGAGTTGGAAGCCACGTCGCAACGCACGTCGTTGGCTGCAGCGATCACGACGAACAACTGCACATAGGTGCGCAGTCCCTTGCTGCCGGCTGCGCCGATGGTGATGGTGCGCTGAACCGGCGCCTGATTGGGTGTGCGTGTGCTGGCGTGGGCGCGGGCCACCGCCAAGTCGATCGACGCCGTCGTGGCCAGCCGTTGCGCGGCGGCCATGAACGCCTCGGCTTCATGGGCGTAGTCGGTCGACTCGGCCTGACGCAATAAGGCTGCGATGCGTGCCAGCATCTTGTCGTCGGTCATCGGCGCCGCTCCTCCTCATCGCTTCGCTCTGCATCGTCGTCGGCGCGGGACATCGGCGCCGCTCCTCCTCATCGCTTCGCTCTGCATCGTCGTCGGCGCGGGTCATGAGCGCCGCTCCTCCTCATCGCTTCGCTCTGCATCGTCGTCAAAATAAGCCACCTGGACGACATCGCGGCCTCGGCCGCGTCCTCTCCCGGTGCGTTACTCACAGTCTGGCGTTGATCCACGACACCACATCGTCGAGCACCTGACCTTGCTCAGGCTCGTTGAAGACCTCGTGGTACAGGCCCGGATACACCTTCAGCTCACGGTCCGAACTAGCCACGGCCTCAACCAGCCGGCGGCTGCCCTCGACGGAGACTAACCGGTCTGCCGACCCGTGCACGACCAGCAACGGAGCCGTCAGCGCAGCAGCTCGTTGCGGCATTGTCTCACCGACGAGCAACAGCGCCCGCGCGATGCCAGCCGGAACTTTGCCGTGGTGTACCAGCGGGTCGGTGTTGTAGGCATTCACCACGGCGGGGTCGCGCGATATCGCGTCGGAATCGAGCTTTTGCAACGGCAGGCCCGGAACGACGGCGCCCAGTGCTTTGGCGGTGAACGCCAGCAGCGGCGGCACCGCTGCTTGAGCCGCCACCGCCGGACCGGACAGCACCATCAGGTCGTAGTCGTCGGGACGTTCCACGCCGTAGGTGAACACGATGGCGCCACCCATGCTGTGCCCGAGCACAATCCGCTTGCAGCCTGGATGCTCCCTGGTGGCGATGTCGACGAGTCGCGCGAAGTCGCCGGTGTACTCCGAGATGTCCTTGCACAGCACACGCTTGCCTGCGGAGCGGCCGTGGCCGCGGTGGTCGAGGGCATAGGTCACTAGGTCGTCGGCGCCGAACCGCGCAGCGACATGGTCGTAGCGTCGGGCGTGCTCACCCAGTCCGTGGGAAAGAATCACCACCGCGTGCGCAGGGGTGTCCGGTGTCCAGACGTCGTAAACGATATGCACGCCGCCGACGCCGTCGAACGCGTGTTCGGTTCGGGTGGTGACCATCAGTGGCAGCCTAACGGTCGATCGCCCGGGAAAATGACGGCAGGTGGACGGCAACGCTGTCGAGATTGCGTCCAGGGTCGTGAATCTGGGGAAATGCACAGCCCTGGATGCAATCTCAACACACGCAGTGGTCTCCACGCGTTGCCCCGGGGCGTTGACCCGGGGCTAAAGCTGGAGCCGAAGCGTCACACTTTCGTTATCCGACGTAACGGCGATGCCGGTGAGGCTAGTGGTGTGCTTGTTGTATCAATGGTCTGTGCCGAAAGGGCGTCCCGTGCCGCGTCTTGCTGCCAGCCTCCAGCGTATGGTGGCCGGCTGCGTCACGCTCGCATTGTTGGCGGCGCTGGCCATCAGCACCGGTCAGCCCCTCGCGCGGGCCGAGGCCCGCGAGTTGTTGGCCAATGCCATCGCCAATACCAAGGGCTCCTATCTGGTGTACAACTTCGGTCCCGGGCACCCAGCGCCGATGCTCAACGCGGGCGGTAGCTGGTACGACGGGAACGGCGGCGGTCACCTGATGATCATCAAGGCGGCCTCGCAACGGCTTTCACCCCACCTGCTGGTGGACAGCCATCGGGGCTTTCAATCGCGCTGTGAGCGCAACCCGGCCGCGCGCACCGGCGGCGACATCCAGGCCGCGGAAATCTTCACGCCGTTGCAGGCCTGGCGGGTGATGGGACAGCCCACCATCGCCGTGAACGCCAACTTCTTCGACATTCGGGGACAACGCGGCGGGTCGTGGCGATCCACCGGGTGCAGCTCACCGCTGGGCGCCTATGTCGACAATACCCACGGTCAGGGCCGGGCCAATCTACCGGTGACCGGAACGATCGCCTACGCCGGCAAGCCGGGCCTTTCCAATGGTGATAATCGGTGGACGCCGTTGGCCACAATGATCCTGCCGACCGATGGTGCGCCGTATGTGGTGGCACCGCGTGGCGGCAAGAACGGTACCGACTTCGAGGTCGCCGCCCCGGTTATCCAGAATCTGGTCGACAAGGGCGCCGGATTCGTCGCGGTCAGCGGGCTCGGCTTGCTGTCCCCGGGCGACACCGGCCAGCTCAACGACGGCGGCCCCAGCGCGGCCCGGACGGCGATCGCCTACAGCCGGCCCAAGGACGAGCTGTACGTGTTCCAGGGCGGCAGTTACACCCCGGATAACATCCAGGACCTGTTCCGCGGGCTGGGCAGCGACACCGCCGTGCTCCTCGACGGTGGCGGCTCCTCCGCGATCGTGCTGCGCCGCGACACCGGAGGCATGTGGGCCGGGGCAGGGGTGCCGAAGGGCAACTGTGACACCCGCCAGGTGCTGTGCGACTCCCACGAGCGCGCACTGCCCAGCTGGCTGGCATTCAACTGAGCATCAAAACTGCGGTGTCAGGTCCAGGGCGGTGACCGTGCTCATCTTGGTTACCAGCCAACGGGCGCGGTCGCGTTTCATCGTCAGCCGGTAAGAGAAATACTTCAGCGACGGAATGTTTTTCGTCAGGGGACTGGTGGCGGTGGTATTGGTATAGACGAGCGCCACCGCGTTGGGCCCGTTGAGTGATTCCACCGCCGCGCCGATCACCTGTGTGGTGTTGGTGATCTGGGCTTGCTTGCTCGGGGCGACGATCTTGTCGATGTACTTGCGGTAGTCCGCCCCGAAGTCGCCACCGAGGTATTGCGAGGCCCGGTCGGCCAGCTTGTCGATGTTGTCCGGGGTGTAGGTCCACAGCGTGGTGATCGCGTTGGCGGCAGTACGTGCGATGTTCAATTTGGTGTGCACCACCGCCTGATCCACCAAGTAAGGTTGCACGGCAGCGCCGGCGAAGGCCGCAGAGCCGACGAACAGGGCGGCAGCTATGCCGACCGTCACCGCGAGCCACTTGCCGGCCGGTCGCCGCACCGGCTGGGCACCATCGGACTCGGTGGACGGTGTATCCTCCGCGGCGCCGGGTTCGTCGGCGCCGGGGTCGGCCGCCGCGGTGTCCTCGGGCTGGTCCTCGGTGACCTTCTCGCTTAAAACACCTGCACCAGGTTGCTGATCTTCCACTGGCTTCCTTCCTGCTGGGCCGTTACCACCCAGCGGTTGGTGTTCTCGACAACCTGCTTGCCGTCAGGGGATTTCGAAGTGATTTCGGTGGCCACCAGCACGGTGGCGCTGCCGTCGTCGTTCCACCTTTCCACGCCGGCCTCCAGCGCGGTGCCCTTGGTCGGCTCCGCCCGAGCGACCTGAATCAGGATCTCGTTTTCGTGCTCACGGTATTGCTTGGCGAAATCTCCTGTGGCTGAAGCTAATATGCGGTCCACGTAGGCGTTGGCGTGAAACGGATCCAGCGACGTGAACCCGGTCATGAACGACCGCACGGAGACCAGCACCACGGCTTCCTTCGAGGCCGCCTGCAGGTGCGCTTTGTGGCTGACCAGAATGAGCGAGCAGGTTGCGATCGCCGCAGTGGCGATCAGCGCCGCGACGCTCATGCCCAAGGGAAACAGCGCGCCGCGCGACGGCTTCCACCACTGCCGCGGCAACCTCCACCGCGGCAGCGGCAACACCGACCACGGGTACTTTTTGGGGATCTGCTCGACGAGCAGCGACGCTTCGCCGGGCGCAATTCGCCGGCGCGGGCTCACTTTTCGCCCTTGGCAGGTTTAGGTTTGGTCACGACGGCCAGATCGTCGACGAGCCAGCGGCCGTCGGCGCCCTTGTCGAAGGAGACCCGCACGGTCGCGGTGATGAAGCGGTTCTCGTTTCCGCCACCCCGGTGGCCCTGCAGGAACAACAGCATCGCCGCCCGGTGGGGCTCGGCGGACAGCACCGCGCTGTTGGTCACCCAGTACTCGTTGACGACGGGATGGCGTTTCTGCACCGCCTCCTGTTGTTCGGCGAGCTGGTGGCGATACTTCTCGGTGGTCAGGGCGAGCGCGCGGGTGAAGTCGTCGTGCAATGTCTTCGGGTCATAGCTCAGCATCTGGGTGACGATCGTGGGCCCCTGGGTGGCGATCTCGGCGCGGGTCCGGTCAGACGCCCGTTGGGGTAGGTAGATCACCGCGACGCTCACCGCAGCACCCGCTACGCACAGCAGCGTCGCGATCGACCACACCGCGGCGACTGGTCGCCGGATGCGGCGCGGCCGGCGATCCGGCTCGATGCGGTGTTCCTCGGTGCCCAGCAGCAGGTCGGCGAAGGTGCGTCGGCGTCGGTCCCACAGCGGCCACAGCCAGCCGAGGAACACCGCGACCGTGTCCAGCAGGTGAGCCAGCTCGCGCAACAGCAGCCGCCCGGGTCCCACGGCCGCACCGTCCGGGCGCACCACCGCCGTGCCGCACAGGGCTTTGCCCAGGGTCCAGCCGGTCACCGTCGGCAGCAGCACCCGGTTAGCTCCGGCGAGCAAGATCGCCGCCCCGGCGACCGACAGGCATACCCACCGCCAGGTGGGGTGCTGGTTCATCGTGGCAGCGACCAATACCATCGTCGCCGCCACGGCAGCAGCCGGCAGCACATCGACGATCCACGCCGCCGTTCGCACCCACCAGCCCGCCGGGCCACCCGGAGGTGGCGTGTCGACAAGGGGTGTGCCCGGGGTCTGCTCGACCGTCGCCGTCACTTCGCCACCTGGTCAAGCTTGGCAATGCGGTATTGGCCGTCGTCGGGGGCCATCTTCACCCGCAGCCGATAACCCGCCTCTTTGTTCTGCGCTTCGCTGTTGGAGACCTTCACGCGAAGCGCCACCAGCACATCGACCGACCCGTCGGCGTTGTTGCGTTCCACCGCCGCCCGCATGTCCGACACCTCCACGTGCGCGTTGGCGGCCTGGTATGCCTCGACGAACAAACTGCTGTACAACACCGCTTGGGCGCGGAAAGCGCCGGTGCTGCAATCGATGATCTTCTGCTCGCTGGCCACCATCGCAGCGATGTCGGGTGCCTGGGTCGCCGCGACGCACGTCTGGGCTGCCTTCAGGGCCTCCGCGTCGTGCCGGGCGATGACCCGGCGCTGGTGGTCGGCGCGTGCCGCAAGGTAGCCACCGGCGCCGATGCCACCGGCCAGCAGGAGCAGCACCGCGGCAATACCGATGAACCAGCGGCGGTCCAACCGCGACGGGCGCTCGACGGGCGCTGCCGTCTCGGTGAGCTCCTCAGCGGTGGTCTCGGCAGCGGTCTGCTCCGGTCCGGTATCAGAGGTCGGGGCACCCGATTCCGGGCAATCCTCGGCGGGTACCCCGGCAGAAGACGACGCGTCGGTATCGTCGGGGCTCAGCCGGCCGGTGCCAGCATCTCCCTCCATCCGTCCTCCCCTGTGTTGCTCGAGTTGTCGACGGAGTATTTGACCCCGTCGGGACCCACCACCTCACCGCTCATCGGACTGTAGGTCGCTACGGGAGGTCCGCCCGGAGTGTAGACGCAGGGGTTGGGTTGCTGCCCGTTGCACTGCACCGAACCCGAACCCGGCCGCTGCAGCGGATCGCTGATCGGCGGCGGAGTCCCGGGCACCTTGTCGGCGGGTGCGGGGTTCAGTCCGGTGTTGATCGACGGCGCCGGTATCACCTGACCGGGGTTCACCGGCTGATCGCAGCGGGCACCGGGGGCGGGGCAGTTGCGGATCTGGTTGGGGTCGCCGTACCAGGGGTTGGTGCCCAGCGGTTCGTAGGGTTTGTTGCTGCGGCACTCCCGGGGTGTCGCGGCGCGTTTGCCGGGGACGTCGACGCAGGGGATGTTGCGCGATCCCCGCACCACATTGGCGGGCGTGTCCTGCGGGATCTTGCAGTACGCGGACTCCGGCAGCGGCGCCAAACTGGTGTCGGCGGGTGATCGCCACTCCGATGCCGGCACGAAGCCGGTGAAGCACGGGGGCGGCAGGTTGATCGCAAACGACAGATCCAGCACAGCCTGGCGGTCCTTGTCGTACGGCGCGGCAACCGTCTGCACGATCGAGCCGATCTGCGGCAAGATCACCAGCACCTGCTCGACACCGTTGTGGTAACGCCGGAGCATGTCGATCACGATCTCGAGGTTGGCCAAGGTCTGCGGCAGCGATTCGCGAACGTCGCCGAAGACGGCGTTGAGGTCGTCGGCAGTCGGCGCGCCCTGATGCAGGATGTTTTTGACGTGCTGGTCGTTGCGTGCGGCCTGCGCGCCCAGGATATTCAGGTTGCGCGCCCACCGCTCGATCGCGGCACCGGAATTGGCCTGGCTGTCCAGGATCGGCGCGGAGTTGTCGATAATGTCGTCGACGTCGGAGATGTTGGTGTTGAAGTCCCCGACGATCGCCTGGGTCGCGTCGACCAGCCGTTGCAGCGCGGGTCCCAGCCCCCCCACCGATTCGGCGGTCTCGTCGAGCAGCTGGCTGATCTTGTTCTTGGGCAGCGCTTCCAACCCGCGGTTGGCGGCGTCGAGCGCCGGCCCGATCTGGCTGGGCACGGTGCCCTTGGTGATGGTCTGGCCGGGCGAGAAGAACCTGCCCGGGTTGCCCACCGAGACCAAGTCGAGATACTGCTCTCCGACCGCCGACACCGAGTGCACATTAGCGGTGGCGTCGATCGGGATCTTGTAGCGGCTGGCGATGCTCAGGGTCGCCTGTGCGCCCTGCTCGGTCGGCTCGACGCCGGTGACCTTGCCGATCGTGATGCCGCGATAGGTCACGTTCGCCGTCGGGTACAGGCCGCCCGATGCGGGCAAGTCGGCTTTCAGCGTGTACTGGCCGATCCCCATCAAGGTGGGAATGCGCAGGTAATACCAGCCCAAGATGAGCATCGCAACCACGCTGACAATGCCGAAGATGATCAGTTGGCGTTTGACGAAGCGCGTCAGCAATTCCGGTCCGCCCTTTCCACCAGTGGTCCGCCGGGGGCGTCGTTGGGGTTCGGGGTGTAGCGGACGTCGGGAATCATCGTTGCCGGGTCCCGGCCGAACGATTGCTCGAGTGCCCGCAACGCGCCGGAAAACCCGGTCCCGGTCAAGAACGCGTTGTCGACCGACGACAACGTGGTGTCCAGCGTCAGCGAGGAGTTCATGAAGTCGCCGCGGATCAGCTTGGGGGCGGTGTCGAGGTCGAACGGCACGGTCAGCAGCAACTTCAGCGCGCCGAGCACGTGTGGCGCGGCACGGCCCAATTCACGCAACGGGCACTGCAGCGACAGCAGGTCCTGATGCAGCGGTCCCCGGGTCTGTGACAGGTATTGGGCGGTGGCCGCGCTGAGCGCGCCCACCGAATCGACGGCGTCGATCAGCAATTGTTGTTTGTCGGCGAAGTGCTTGATCAGCGGCGGGAATTCGGTCAATGCCCGGTCGAGGACGTCGGCCCGGGTTCCCACATAGCCCAACAGCCGGTTGGTCGAGTCGATCGCGCGGGTGATGTCGTCACGCTGCTGATTGAGCTCGGCGGTGAAGGTGTCCAACTTGCCCAGAAACGCGCGGATCTGCGGTCCGCGGCCGGCCACGATGTTGTTGACCTCGTTCTGCAACACCTCGAGGTTCGCGATCCCGCCGCCGCGCAGAATCGTCGCCAGGCTGGCCAGGGTCTGCTCGATCGTCGGATACGCCGAGGCATTCCGCAGCGGGATGGTGTCGCCGTTCTTCAGCAGTTGCGGCGAGGGATTAGCCGGCGCGGCCAGCTCGATGTGCTGGGAACCGAGCAGGCTGGTCTGCCCGATCTTCGCGGTGGCGTTCTTGGGCAGCTTGACGCTCTTGTCCAAGCCCAGCGTCAGGGTGGCAACCCAGTTCTTCAGCTGGATCGCGCGGATGCTGCCCACGACCACGTCGGCCACCATTACTTTGCTGTTGCCGTTGAGCGCCAGGGTGTCGGGCATCTGCACGTAGACGGTGTAGGAGCCGGGGCCGCTGCCCGGGCCGCCGGGAATCTGCACATTCGAGATCCCCTGCCAGCCGCAGGAGCTCAGCATCAGCGCCGACCCGCCCAGGGCCATCCCCTGCCAGGCCCGGTGGCGGGCCCAGCGCAGCACGCCTGCGGCGCTCATGAGCCTGCTCCTATCGACAGGGCCGCCTCGGCGGGCAGTGGCGGTCCGGCCGGTCCCGGCGCGGGCCCGGCGACCGGTGCCGGCGTCGGTGCGACCGGGCCCGGGATGACCTCGGGGCCGGGCGGCGGCGGCGGTATCGGGGCCGGATGGCCGGGCTGCCCGATATAGGGCAGCGGACCGGGCTCCTCGTTGTAGGCGTTGGGGGGTCCCGGCGGGGTCTGCAGGGTGGACTGGACCGGGGCGATGTCAGGGCCACCCATCAGTTCGGCCAGCGACTCCGGAGTCAGCAACCCTGCTGTGATCGGGCCGACCTTGACGCCCTGCATCCCCGGTGCCACGATCCAGCCCTGCTGGGTGTTGCGGTGCGAGGTCGGCGTGTCCGGCACCCAGATGCCGGGGACGGTGGTGTCCTTGTACCCGTTGGGGGGCTGCAGCCGCGGCTCGGAGTAGGCGACTTCTTTGGGCAACGTCGCCGCGGTGCTGAACAGGTTCAACCCGAACGGGATGTAGTTGAACTTGATCGCATCCAGGATCGGTGCCAGGTACTGCGCACACAGTTCGGCGGACTCTTGATAGCCCAGCCGGCTGCCGGCCTGGATCGCGCTGCAGAAGAACTGCATCGGGTTCGCGAAGCCCATAGCGCCGCCCAGTGAAATGGGCTGCCCGACGATCGCGCCCTGCGCCGGGTGATAGATCTGTGTCGCGTTCGCCAGCGCTGTCGGCGCCACATGCAGGAACGTTTCCAAGCCGTTCAGCGGGTCGGGCTGGACCAGCGTGTTGGTCACGGTGGCCAGGTTGTCGACGTCGCGGGCGAACACCTCGCGGTTCTTGGCTAAAAACGGGCGTAGCGTCGTGACCAAACCGTCGAACTGCTGGATCGCGTCGGCGAGGTCGTGATCCGAGCCGGTCAGGCTGTTGGTGAGCTGGGCCAGGTTCTTGTTGAGCGCGACGAACTTCTGGTCGTCGGCATGCAGCGCGTTGACGAACAGCGCCAGGCTGCGCACCACCCCGAAAAAGTCGCCGCGGCCCTGGTTCAACGCCGTCAGTGCCCGCGCGAGGCTGCTCAATGTGGTGTTGATCTGCCTGCCCTTACCGGCCAATCCGTCGGCGTAGGCCTCGATGACCTCGCCGAACGGGCCCTTGGGTTGCTCTTTGGTGGGGCCGAGTTTGGTGATGATGTTGGTGAGGTCGTTGCGCAGCTGGTCCCACTCCACCGGCACCTGGGTGCGCTCGATCGGGATCACCGCGTTGTCGGCCAGCACCGGCCCGCCCTTGTACGGCGGCTCCAGCTGGATCACCCGGGAGGCCACCAGCGTCGGGTTGAGGATCACCGCCTGTGCGTCGGCCGGGACCTTGTACTTGTTGAGGTAGTGAAAGGTCACCTTCATCTTGTCGCCAGCGGGTTCGATCTTGTCGATCGCGCCCACGGGCACGCCCATGATCTGGACTTTGTCCCCGCTGTAGAGCGCGTTGGCCTCCGGGAAGTAGGCCACCACGCTGTTGTTGGTCAACTTCGTATAGAGCTCGCGGGCGACGAACAACGCGATCAGACCCACTACGACCGCCAATGCGCCGATCGCGACCGACACCCGCGACAGCCTTGGTAGCCGCATGTTGCGCAGATCGAACACGGTGCTCATGACGTACTGGCCTCCAAGCTGCCGCCGCCTCCGCCTGGCTGACTTCCGAATTCCCCCGGTGGGATGAACGGCACCGGCAACTGCGGCCCGGGTCCCGGCGGGGCCGGCGGCCCCGGCGGCAGCGCGGGCGCGAATGTCGACGGCGGTGGAGCCGGACCGGCCGGTCCCAGGTTTTCCGTACGGGCACCGGGCGGCGCATTCGCCGGTAGCGGCACCGGTGTGCCCGGCAGGTCCGGCGGCGCATCGCCGGGCTGCGCGGCGATGGGGATCCCCGGTGTCGGGGGCAGGCCGTTGGGGTTCGGCGGCGACGACAAGACGTCGGGCAACAGCGGGTAGGGACCGTTAGGCCCGAACGGGCCCAGGTCTTGGCCTATGCCCGCACACGGCATCGGATTCCACGGCCGCGGCAGCAGGTCCGGTGTCGGCGTGTACGAGCACGGCGAGCCGGGCGCCACCGCGGGACCCGGGTGATCCGGGGTGCCCTCCAACACCGGCGGCGCGGGCGGCGGGGCGCCGTTGGGGAACCGGGTGCCGTTGGGATCGGGGAACCGGAACGCCGGCAGGCCCGCGTTGCGCCAGAACTCCTCGGGATCGATACCGCGTTTCTTGAATGCCGCATCCACCCAGGGCTGCAGAATCCAGTACGGCAACAGGTTGGCCAGCGACACCTTGAAGTAGGGTCCCGACCCGATGGTTTCGTTGATCATCGGGAGACTTTTGCCGATCATGACCAGTGATTGAGCGAGGTCCTCTTTGCGGGCCGTCAGCAAGTCGCTGACGGAGTGCAACTGCTCGAGCACGTGGTTCAGGTTGGGGTTGTTGTTGATCAGGGCCTGCACCTGGATCGACAAGGCGGACACGTTGTCCAGCAGCGCGCTGATCGCTTGGCTGCGCTGGTTCAACGCGGCCAGCAGGGTGTTCGCGTTGACGAGCAGGCGGTCCACCTTCTCGCTGCGATCGCCCAGCACGTCGGCCACCTGGTTGGCCTGGGCCAGCAGGTGGGTGATCTGCTCGTCCCGTTTGCCGATGGTGTCGGCGAACTTGGCCACCCCGTTGAGCGCATCGCTGAGGTGCGGATAGGTCTGGTCGATGGTCTGCGACAGCACATTGAGCGACTGCTTGACCGTGTCGATGTCCCAGCCGGCGGCCGCCTTGGTGACGTCGAAGAACGCGTCGTAGATCTGATAAGGGGTGGTGCTTTGACCCAGCGGCAGCACTGCGTTGACCGGCAGCATCGTGGTTCCCCGCGGCTCGACCTCGAGCACTTTCTTACCCAAGATGGTGTCGGTCTTGATGGCCAGCCGGCTCTCGGTGCCGATGAGCTGACTTCCGGTCGAGAACTTCATCACCACGTGGTCGCCGTCGATCTTGATGCCCTCCACTTTGCCGACGTTCATACCGGCGATGCGCACGCTGTCGCCCTTGCTCAACCCGCCGGTGTCGGTGAACTGGCCGTAGTAACTCGGGCTGGCGAAGATCATCGGGACGCTGGTGAACGTCTGGCCCACGGCGACGACCATCAGCGTGACGACGATTCCCATGACCCCGATCCGCAGTCGGTTGGCCGGCTCCAGAGTTCTCATTGCGGCGTGCACCTACCCGTCGGCTGCTGCCAGATCTTGACGGTGCGAACCGGTCCGCCCGGCTGCAGCCCGTTGGTCTTCAGCGTCAGATCGCAGAGGTAGAAGCTGATGAAGTCGCCGGAGCTGGCGACCCGGCCCACGGTGTTGATCCCCGCCGGTGTCCGGCGGAGCTGGTCGTCGTACTGAGCACGCTGGTCGATGATCGCCTGCTGGATGGGGTCGAGGTAGTTCAACGTCTTGTGCAGCAGCGCCTGGTTGTCGGCCAGCAGGTCGGCGACTGTCCCGGCGGCGTTGCTGATGTTCGCGGTGCCCGCGGCGAGCGGGTCGGCATGGTTGCTCAAGCCCGTGATCAGTTTCTCGAAGTCGACGATGGTCTGGTCGAACTGCTTGCGGTGCTTGACGGTGGTGTCCAAGACGATGTTGAGGTTCTTGACGACCTCACCGATGGCCCGGTCACGCTCGGCGATGTGGGCGGTCAGTTGCGCGGTCTGGTCGAGGATGTCGTTGATGGTGCCACCCTCGCCCTGGAACACGGTGATGATCGCCGACGCGATCGTGTTGACCTTCTCCGGGTCCAGCGCCCGAAACAGCGGCTTGAAGCCCCCGATCAACGCATCAAGGTCCAGGGCCGGCTGGGTGCGCGACAGCGGGATGAAGCCACCGGGCGGCAGGATACGGTCGGCGCCCTCGCCCTGGCCGCGCTTGAGCTCGAGGTAGCGGTCACCGATGAGGTTGAGATAGCGGATGTGCGCTGTGGTCGACTGGTACAGCGGAATGGAGCGGTCGACGTCGAAGTTCACCCGGATCCGACGGCCGCCGTCGATCAGCTTGAGGTCTTTGACTTTGCCGACCTCCACGCCGGAGGCGCGGACCAACTGGCCGCTGCGCAGGCCGCTGGCACTGCTGAATTCCGCGGAGTAGCTGTTGGTCCGCTCGAAACGGATCTGGCCGAACACCACCACGATCATCGCGGTGAAGAGCAGCAGCACCGCGGCGACGATGCTGAGTTTGACGACGGTGCCGGTGATTTTCATGGGTTGATCGTGTAATCCCCCACCTGGCGGCCCCAGACGTACTCGATCGCGTACGGTGAGCCGGTATCGACGTGGTTGTACGGTGCCAGGCTGACCCCGGTGTCGGCCACCAGCGTGGGTGCCGGCCAGAAATCACGGGTGATCGACTGCCAGCAGCCCGGTGCTCCGCCGGGTCCGCCGTGCGCGTTGACCCGCGGCAGATTGTCCGGATAGATATAGGGATTCGGCGCGCCGCCGACGAGGCCGGCCAGCCCGATGAGTCCTCCCGACGCTAAGGTGAGCCCGAGGCCGGGAAGGTTGATGGCGAGCCCCAGCCCGGACAGCAGTGTGGTTTCGGAATGGAGCGAATAGGGGCTGGTGAAGGCCGCGACTTTCGGTTCTGAATCGTGGAGATTGCGCATCGTGCAGTACAGCTCGGGACTGTAGGTGTCCAGCAGTTGGGCGGTGGGCACCAAGTCGGCGGCGCCGCGCGCGAGATACGGTCCGCCCCTGTTGAAGATGTCGGTGCCGGTGTTGCCGAAGCCCGTCGCCGCCAACAATGCCTGGTCCAGCTCGTTTTCCTGGTGGTGCACGGTGTGTGCTGTGGTGACCGCGTGGTTGAGGAAGTCGAACAGATCCGGTGAAGCGTCGGCGTAGGTGTCGCCGAGGGTTGCCAACTGGCGAATGTCGTGGCGGATCGTCGGCATGCGCGGGTTGACCTCGTCGAGCACCGTGTTGGCGTTGACGATCGACTGGCCGAATTTGTCGCCCAACCCGCTCAGCGCCTCGGCGGCCGCACTCAGGGTCAGGTTCACCTTGACCGGATCGACCTTCTCGCTGATCGAGGTGATCGTCTGGAACAGCGTGTTGAATTCCGTGGTCACATGTGTCGCGTCGATGACATGCTGGGGCGTGATTCGTTGCGGAGTAGGATTTTTCGGTGATGTCAACGACAGAGATTTGCCGCCGAACACAGTGGTCGCTTCGATCTTGGCGTCGACGTTGGCCGGAATCAGCTTGAGGTAGCGGGGATACACGTCCAGCGTGAATTTCGCTGCTGGCCTGCCGTCGTGTTGCACCTCGACAATGTCTGCAACTCGGCCGATTCGCACTCCGTTGTAGGTGACCTGGGAGCCGGGTTCCATGACCAGTCCCGCGCGCGAGGCGAGCATGGTCAGCCGGGTTACCGGTGTGAAATCCCCCCGGTACTGCAGGTATACCAACCACAGCACCAGGACACCGATGACGAACACCACCACGCCGGCCGCGCGGTACGGCTGGAACGGGGGCTTGTTGTGTTTACCCGACGGCAGTGTCATGGCTTTCCCCGTTGTCCTACACGGTGAAGTTGAAGTTGGGGTTGACGCCATAGAGCGCCATTTCGGCCAACAGGATGACCACGTTGACCGAAACCAGCGAAAAACGCATCGATCGGCCGACGGCCTCGCCGACACCGACCGGACCGCCGCTGGCGTTGTAACCGTAGTACGAGTGACTCAGCATGACGACAACCGAAATGATGATCACCTCCACGAATGACCAGAAGACATCGTTGGGGCGCAAGAAGGTGCGGAAATAGTGCTCGTAAGTTCCAGAAGCCTGCCCATAGAGCACCGTGGTGATGATCTGCGGTGACAGGAACGACATGATCAGTCCCAGTGAGTAGAGCGGGATGATCACCACCAGCCCGGCCAATGTCCGGGTCGACACCAAGTACGCCATCGACCTGATGCCTATCACTTCCAGCGCGTCGATCTCTTCGCTGATCCGCATCGCGCCCAGTTCGGCGGTCGCGCCCGCGCCGACCGTCGCCGCCAGCACAACACCGGAAACGACGGGGGCGACAAGGCGCACGTTGATCAGCGCTGCGACAAAGCCCAGCAGTGCCTGAATGCCGATGTGGCCCAGCGACGCGAGTCCTTGAATGGCGACCAGCGAGCCGGAGGACAGCGTCACGAAGGTGATGATCACCGCGGTGCCTCCGACGACGGCCATGGCACCGGTTCCCATCCCGACCTGGGCGATCAGCCGCAGCACTTCCCTGTGGTATCGGGTTAGCGCCCAAGGCGTGTCGCGCACGCTGATGACCGTGAACCAGCCCAGCTTGCCGGCTTCGTCGAGAGGCCGCGCAGCGGTGCTGCTGTAACGGCTCAGCGTGTGGACCGCCCGCGGGAAGCGGGCACTGAGGACTTCGGTCATCGTCATTGCAGGGACCCCGTTCCGAACCGAACACCGATCGTGGTTAGTACCACATTGACCGCATACAGCGCCACCACGCAGAGCACCACAGTCTCGTTCACGGCGGTCCCCAAACCCTTGGAGCCGCCCCGCACGGTCAATCCTCGATAACAGCCGACCAAGCCGGCGATCAACCCGAATATCGCGGCCTTGATGGTCGCAATGACCACTTCGGGCAGCCCGGTGACCAGGGTCAGCGTGGCCAGATAGGCGCCGCCGGAGATATTCTGCAGATAGACACCGAAGATGTAGCCGCCGGCCAGCCCGACCATACTCACCAGCGCGTTGAGCAGCGTGGCGACCAGCGTGGCGGCGACCACCCGCGGGACCACCAGCCGGTGAATGGGATCGATGCCGAGCACCTCCATCGCGTCGATTTCCTCCCGGATGGTGCGGGCGCCCAAGTCGGCGCAGATCGCCGTGGCTCCCGCGCCGGCGACCACCAGCACCGTCACGATGGGGCCGATCTGGGTGATCACCGCGATTCCCGCACCGGCCCCCGAGACATCGCCGAGCCCAGCTTGGATGAGCAGGAGGTTGAAGGTGAAGATGAACAACACCGTCACCGGCACCGAGACCGCCATGGTCGGCAGGATCGCGACTCGGATGATGAACCAGCATTGCAGGATGAATTCGCGCCACTGGAAGGGCCAGCGAAACAATGCTTTTCCGGTCAGCACACACATCCGGAAAAATCCGCCGACCAGCAGGAGCGCAGGCCCGATTCGGGCACGGACGTAATCGGAGATCCGCGGCTGTGTAGTGGTCACCGTCGACCCCCTACCGAGAGCCCGCGTACCGCCCGCCTTCGCGGCCGATCATGTCGCACGCGTCCTCCTCGTCCCATCCCTCCGTGTGACTGTCGGCTCCCTACTCGCAGGTAGTGAGCGAGACCACAGGAATGTACCCTATCGACTGGTTGGTCCGCACCGTATCGCTTTGACCCATGGAAATTTGACCCAGCGACGACAGCCCCGCGGTTGCGAACTGCGGCGAGTCCCCGGCTGCCGCCCTCCGAGGAGGTTGTCGCCGACAGCGTCGGCCCGGCCGTCCGGGGCGGTCGAAAGGCGAACCCGGGTCGCGCCGACCTGCCCGAGAGACTCCGATCCAACTAGTGCGCCTGTTGATTGACGGTGCGGCCGAGTTCGCGCCTCATCAGCTTTCCGGTCGGACTGCGCGGCAAGGCCTCGGTGAGGACCAGTAACTCCGGCAGTTTGAACGACGCGACATCGCGTCCCCGCAAATAATCGGCGAGTTGCTGAAGTGTCGGTGTGGCTCCCTGCTCGGGAACAACGACGGCGCAACATTTCTCGCCGAACACATCGTCGCTGTAGCCGACTATGGCGACTTCCGACACAGCGGCATGGTCGATCAGGATTCCCTCAATCTCGGCGGGGCTGATATTCATTCCACCTCGGACGATAATGTCCTTGGCGTGGTCAACAAATTTCAAGAATTCACCGTTTTCGCCGGAGAGTTCGAAAACGTCACCGCTGCAGAAGTAGCCCTCGTCGTCGAAGGGCTTGCGCGGTGCTGTGCCGTCAAGGTAGCCGGCGAAGATCGTGGGTCCTTTGATTCGCAGCTCACCGCGGCCGCCGATTGTCGTGACAGGATGACCGGTCGCCATGTCGACTAAACGCACGTCAGTGCGCGAGGCGACCGCGGTGATCCAGTGCCGTGCGGCGGAATTGTAGTTGGGCAGATAGTGGGCACGCATGAGCGGATCGGGGATGTCGTCGGGAGCCGCGATCAGGCAAACTCCCTCATTGGAGGCGAAGAAGTTGATCACATCAATTCCCAATTTCTCTTGCCAGTGGCGGACGTCACCGGGTCTTAACGGCCCGCCACCTGCGCCGACCTTTTGCAGCGAGGACAGATCGAAATCACCACGGCAATCGAGCTGGTTACGTAACATTGTCATTATTGCCGGCGCCATATTTGCGTGCGTTGCGCGATATCGGTGGATTTGTGTCAGGAATAATTCGAGATCCAATGGATGATGATGGACCAAATGCCCGCCCCCCAGCAGCCAGGGGAGAATTCCCGACCCTAAACCTGCCATGTTAACCATCGGAAATGGGGAGACGATGACCGAATCGGGAGTCACAGCCATGGCATCCTGGGCAACTTGAGCGATTGCGAGCCAGTCCCCATGGCACCGGGGGACCCCTTTGGGGGCGGCTTCGGTTCCGCTGGTCCAGCAGATCGTGATGCAGTCGTTGACGCTGTGGACCAACTCGCTACCGAGTTCCCGCACCCGTCGTCGCGATTCAGTGCCGGCCGGCGTCCCGTCGAGGGTGACGGCGCCGTCGGTGGACTCGGCACCGAAGGTGAAAACTACGCGGAGCCGGATTTCGTCGTACGGCTTCTGGTTCATCAGTGACACTGCGGTTTGGGCCGGTGCCCGGTTGTTGAAGGAGGTGACGGTCAGCAGTGCCGAGGCTCGGGTGCAGGTAAGGACGCGGGCAAGCTCGTGGCGCCGGTAGGACATGGGCATCGGCGAGGCAACGGCGCCGAGCCGCCATACCGCCAGATAGCTCGCCGTTAACGCAACCGAGTTGGGGAGCAGCACGGCGACGACGTCGCCGGGGCGGATGCCTGCCGCGTATAACTTCGCTGCGATGGTCTCGGCGCAGGCATCGAGTTCGGACCAGGTCAGGCTTTGGGCGGGCATATCGCACAGCGTTTCTAAATTGGACGGATCGCTGACGGCAGTGGCATTAGCGAGCATCGCCACGTTGCGGGCGAACACCTCGAGAATGGTCTCGGATCTCCACCAGCCGCGTTCGAGATACTGGCTGGCACGTTCGGGCGAGTGACAGGCCTGGCGGCGAATGATCGGGGGATCGTCGTGGGGCATGGTGGTCGATTCCTTGCTGGTCCTTGCTGGTCCTTGCTGGTCCTTGCTGGTCGTGTCGTTCGGGCGCGAGTCCCTCGGTGTGGCGCGCAGCGCACTCACAGCCCGTGCGTACCGAGCCACCGGTCGATTCGTCCGGCCACCGCCGGCCAGTGTGGTTCCAGCATCATGTCGTGACCTATATCGGGGAAGAATTCCGCGTCGGTGCGGTAGGCGCGGGCTGTCGCGCGGACTTCTGATGCGCTGAAGATGCCGTCGCATCCGGCGCCGAGTATCAACAGAGGGGTCGTGACACATCTGGGTTTCGGGAGGCTCGCGAGCGTCGCATCCAGATAGAAAGCGCGTCTGCTCTCGCGTTGGAGTCGACCCATATACGCAACGATTAACGATTCAGGTGTCTGCGGTGAGAAGAGGTGCTCACGGACAAGCTCTACGCTACCGAGCGCAGCCGTGGTGTCTCCGGCGAGCACTTTGGTCAACGTCAGCCAGGGATGCCTCCTCGAGAACCGCAAAACGGCTCCACTTATTCCCCGCCGCGGAACAGACGCAAGAAGAACGGCAGCCGGGGATTCATGCTGCTCCAGATATTTCTGCACAACCAAACCACCCAACGAGTGACCGATCACCACCGGTCTTCGCGGCAGCGCTTCGGCAACTGACGCCACATCGTGCACGAAGTCCCTGATTGAGCAGACATCCAGCGATGTGGGTGCTGGACTATTGCCGTGGCCGCGCAGACTCAGTGCCAGGGCGCGGTAGCCCTCCCGTGCGAAGAAATCCAGGAAATGCTCGTCCCAGCACCACGCCGCATGCCACGCTCCATGTACGAATAGCAGCGGCACCTCGTGGTTTCTACTGCACGATCCTTTCTCGATCACTTCCAGTTCGGCACTGCCGCTTTGCTGCCAGACGCTGGACCGCATTCGCCGGTTACGACCGCAATGTCCGTGAGTTGCAGGATTCGAGTTGGTCTGCTCGAACCCAGCACGCGTGAAATCCCGACGGTACGCGTTGGGGTAACAGCACTCTTGCGAGAGGCCCCGCGTCGATACAGTCCGCGTCGAACACGTTGATTTCAGCGCAGTCATCTGCTTCGTCGTTGACAAAACACACCAGGTAGCCGTCAGTCTCACTGGTGGAACCGTCCCGGGGAGCAAACGGGGCCTCGGCGCCCCACCTGCCGGGCCCGAACTTGTATTCGACTTTGGCGCCATCTCGCGAGTCGAAACGCACCAGTCCGTCAAATAACAGTGTGGGCTCGTTGGCAAGGCTCATGTTGTAGGAATAGCGGTGTGACTTTCCGACGATTCGCGAGTCGACGCTGGGAAATTCAATGTTGGCGTCGTCGAGATCCGTCTCGGTTGTCTGACCTGTTCGCAGATCAAAGCGATAGCGGTACAACTGCGCGTCAAGGCGCATGTAGGCCAGCATGTTCGCCAGCGGTGTCTCGAAAGTCGTCTGGTGCTGGGGATTTTTGACCCGACATACATCCATGATGATCTGTTCGCCCGCATCCCATGCGTTCACGACATGATAGATGTAGCACGGCTTGGCTTCGAACCATCGCACTTGAGATCCATTGCCATAGCGCGGGATGACCGCAAATCTCGACACCAGTTCACGGTCGTAGAAAATGCGATATTTGCCGGCCTTGCGTGCTTCCTGGTCCTGAACAAGTGGCAGGTCCATGAGAACGGAGGGATCTACTGACGTTTTCGTGGGTGGAATTCATGCTGCCCTCCCTGGTAGTGGGG
>NZ_VYIK01000189.1 GCF_008709575.1 Mycobacterium sp. | reverse complement strand
ACAACGCCAAGGTGGGGCTGGCCCACGTGATCGGCCTGGGCTCCGCCTGCGGCGTCCACATCCTGGAAAAATCAGCCGCCTAGCTTCCACGGCATCCGCGCCGACGGGCGAAGGAAACCGCAAACTCGAGCGTTCCGGCTTACTTCCAGGCGAATACGGGTTGCTCAAACTCGTCGACCGGGTCGTGCCGACCCTCCAGGCACAGCCAGCGCAGCTGCAACAGCACTGCACCCGTCGGGGCGTGGATGAGAGCTCTTCCCAGCGGGATTTGCACCACCGGCCGGGGGCTCTGCGGGATGGTGATGAATCGCGGTGAATCGTCGCGCTGCAGCTGGTGAAGTCCCACCCGGTAGACCGCCACCACCTCGTCGGGCGCCGGTCGGGGATCGAGCCGTCCGCCGCCCCAGATCACCACCGGGGTGATGACGTAACCGGACCGTGTCGGGTAATCGTCGAGTAGACCCAGAACATGCGAGTCGGATAGCCCGATACCGATCTCCTCGTTCAGCTCCCGCAGCGCGGCGTCGACCGCGGTTTCACCCGGGTCGAGGCGACCACCGGGCAGCGCCCACTGCGCGGAATGAGAGGAAAGCCGAGATGCTCTGCGGCACAACAGGAATGCGGCACCGCCTGCAGCGTCGACCAGGCGATCGTCAAGACCGGCCGGCAACATCGGCTGCCCGCTGACCCCCGCGTCCAGCGGCGCCGGATCCACCCTGTCCTCGCCGGTAACGGAGTCCACCAGCACCACCGCGACCGCCGCGTGCCGCTTGGTCGGGTCACTCACCGCGCGGCGGGCGTGGATCGCCAAATGTGCGCGGATCTGCTCGCGTAGCGCATCGTCGTACCGGATCGTCACCGCTCGACCATATGCATGCCCGGCACCTGTCGGGCCGCTGGGTACCTGTCGTCGCGTTTCATCCATGCATGCGGGTTTGGCCCCACACGGTGCGGCATGGCGGAGCATCGCATCGCGAACCGTCCGAGGGCCCAGGCATGCGGCGGCGCAACCTAGAAATTCAGCCCGGAGAACATGACCCGGCCGGGATCGTACTTCTGCCGAGTG
>NZ_VYIK01000188.1 GCF_008709575.1 Mycobacterium sp. | reverse complement strand
GCTGGCTGAGCTATCGGGAGAACATGAACCACCCGCCCAGGCATCAAGGGTGGTATCGCACTCCGTGCTTGGATGTTTCCAATCACGAGCGCCCCGGTGTTCGCAGTTCACGCCCGCTGGAATTCTGCCGTTAGTAGGCCCGTCGCCGGTTCCCAACGGTCGATGGTGGTCGCCGACATGCGGTCCCGCAACACCGCAGTGTCGTCATGGCTGTCAAGCTCGCGATGCCGGTGCTGGCGCCGCCACCGGCTTGAGGGCAGCGGCGCCAGCGGCTTGCCCGCGGTCATGCCCCGCGTCGACAGAAAATCAGCGCGGCAACACCTTTCGGGCAGAACTTGGCGTGCCCAGCCTGATCTTGACGAGCTTCAGGTGCGACGCGCTCGTGAACGCCCGCCGCGTGCTTGGAAGGTCGAGGAGCCGGCCCGGTACCGGCCCTACCGGCCCGCACGTGGCGCGTCACGATTGCCTTCGTCACGGCCCTGCGCTCGGTCACTGTCGACCCCGTCATCCGGGCCCACTGAGGCTGCGCTCGCGATCCAGGTAGGCGCGCCGTACGCGGCCTTATTCTCAGACAAGAAGGAAGCCTTATACGCGCATCGCCGATGAGCCAACCCACGTACTTGTCATCTGGATGACACTTCGCTAGCAGCCCCGCCACCAATGCGGCAGAAACGTCTCCATCACACACGTGTCTGGTTAGGCTCCGTTCGGGGAGTTCATGGCAAACGGAGGCTTTCGCAATGGGATCCGTATGGGGTCTGTCACGCCGCCGAGAAGATCGGATTTTGTCCCCGAGCCCCGTCGACGAATCGTGGTTACAGCAGCGAGGGATCGGCCGTGGTGCGCTCCTCGGCGGCGAGACCATAACGGTGTTGAGCGGGCCGCGGGCCTACGAGGCCGGCGTGGCGGCGCCGCGGCAGCCGGTGCGGCATTGGTGGCGCATCGTGGCGGAGGCGGCTGCGGTGGCTCAGTGTGCTGCTCCGCGCCGTGGGCAGGTGCGCGCCGACCATATGGCCGACATCGCTGCCGGGAAAAACCGTTGAATCGCAGGAGGTTTCTGGCCCTGAT
>NZ_VYIK01000187.1 GCF_008709575.1 Mycobacterium sp. | reverse complement strand
GAATTCGCCCGAGGGTTACCTGATTAAAGGCGAGTACGCGGTTCGGGTCACCTGGAGCGGGGTGTATGTGCATTCGGCACCGTGGTCGGTGAACTCACAAGGGTACGCCAACGTCAGTCACGGCTGCATCAACCTCAGCCCGGACAATGCGGCCTGGTACTTCGACACGGTGCACATCGGGGACCCGATCGAAGTGGTGGCGTAAAGGTCCGCAATGCTGCCTGAAAAAGCACGCGCCGTTCGTTTCGACCGCTACGGGGGACGTGAAGTTTTGCACGTGACCGATATCGACATGCCCTCACCCGGTGAGGGCGAGGTGCTGGTCGAGATTCGCGCAGCTGGGATCAATCCCGGCGAGGCCGGTATCCGGGTGGGCGCGATGCACGAAATGTTCCCGGCGACGTTCCCCTCCGGCGAGGGCAGCGACTTGGCCGGTGTCGTCGTCGGGGTGGGGCCGGGCGTGACGGAATTCGCGCCCGGCGACGAGGTGATGGGATTCAGCCTGCGGCGATCCAGCCACGCCACCCACGCGACTGTTCCGGTGGGCCAGTTGATCCACAAGCCTGCGCAATTGCCTTGGGAGGTCGCGGGTTCCCTCTACGTCGTCGGTGTCACCGCCTACGCCGCCGTCCGGGCGGTGGCACCGCAGCCAGGCGAAACGATCGCGGTGTCGGCGGCGGCCGGCGGGGTCGGGAGCCTGGTGGTACAGCTGTTGGCCCTACACGAAGCGCAGGTGCTCGGCATCGCCTCCGCGCGCAACGCCGACTGGCTGCGTGCCCATCACGTCGTCCCTGTCCAGTACGGCGACGGGCTCCAGGCACGACTGCGCGACGCCGCCCCGGCTGGGATCGACGCGTTCATCGATTTGTTCGGCCCGGAGTACGTCCAGCTCGCCGTTGACCTCGGTGTCGCTCCGGAGCGGATCGAAACGATCATTTCGTTCGCTAAAGCGGCTGAGGTCGGCGCCAAAACCGAAGGCAGCATGGACGCGTCAACGCCGCAAGTGCTGGCAGAAATGGCCGATTTGGTGGCGAGCGGCGCCATCGATGTCGACATTGCCGCCAGCTACCCGCTCG
>NZ_VYIK01000186.1 GCF_008709575.1 Mycobacterium sp. | reverse complement strand
ACCTGTTCACCAATGAGCAGTCGGGCTTCGATGACGCCGACCCGGCCGGCCACGCGGTCCAGCAGCCAGTCGTAGTCGGTCTCGACATGGCGCAAATAGTTGACCGCCCACCGCTGCAGCGCAGCGGTATCAGCCGAGGACACCGTGGCGAGATCGTAATCGTAGTGGCCCCTTTCGGCCGCGTGCCATTCGGCCTGGGCATTGCGGTTGTCGACTGCAACACCGAACAGTTTTTCCTCCCGGCAATCGTGGAATGCAGATCTCGACCGCGTTGATCTGCGCGATCAGTGCAGCGCGACTCGCGCTCATCTGTTCGGTCTGACGAACCGACGCTTTCTCCCGCCGGGCCTTGGTCTGGTCTCGCCACGCGCGCCACGCTCACTATCACTCAGTATTCCCCCAACTGCTCAGAACCCTTCGCCGCCGACTCGTCATCAGTTCAGCGAGCAGCTGCCGCGTAATGAGCATTACCGAGCTGATTCCGACGATCCCGGGCGGCATTCGTCGCCGGATCCCTAGCAGCGCGGGTCGGTAACGGTTGAGGCGGGCGGCCCGCGACGGCTAGTCCCGTAATTCGCACATGGGGTGCGGTGGGTGGTCCACCTTTAGCGCGTGCGCCTTGGGTCGATCTTGAGTAGGTCGAGGAGGCGCAGTTGTAGGGAGTTGGGCTGCGGGATCTCGGGTGTGCGGTCGGGGGCGGTCCGCAGCCGAAGCGTGGCGAGAGCGGTGAAGATCAGGCTGGCGGTGGGTTTGGCGGGCCGGCCGGCGTAGAGGCCGTCGAGTTTGGTGTCGGGTGCGAGGTTGCGGCGGACTTCGCGTTCGGCGAGGCAGTAGATGAGCAGGGCGAAGCAGAGCACGCCAATGAGGGCGGCGATGCGCCGGTTGGTGTGCAGAAACATCGGCGCGACGGCGAGCGGTCCCTTCAGGTCGTGGTAGCGGCGTTCGCTGGTGCCGGGCTGGTTCTTGTAGCGGGCCAACACATCCGCGGCGGTGACCGTTGCGGGCAGGTTGGTCAGCAGCGCGTACCAGCCGTCGGTGGCGGCCTCGGCGTCGATGGCGTCCTGGTCGAAGTGCCAGT
>NZ_VYIK01000185.1 GCF_008709575.1 Mycobacterium sp. | reverse complement strand
GGTGACGAGCGGATCATCGACCTGGGTTGTGGCCGTGGCGCAGTCCTGCTAATGGTCGCACAGCTGCTGCCCCGCGGAAGCGCCACCGGTGTCGATATCTGGCGCACGTTCGACCAGTCCGGTAACAATCCGGAAGTAACCCGCCGCAATGCCGAACGCGAAGGAGTCTTGGACCAGATCGAGTTGTTGACCGCCGACATCCGTTCGATTCCCTTGCCCGACGATTCGTTCGACGTCGTCGTGTCGAGTCTGGCGATCCACAACCTTCCCGACCCAGCCGCGCGCGACGCGGTGATCGACGAAGCAGTGCGGTTGATGCGGCCTGGCGCAAAGCTATTCATTGCAGATATCCGCGCCACTTCCGCCTACGCCGATCGACTCCGCCACCGTGGTATGACCGACGTGGTCAGGCGTGACCTGGGCTGGCGATTTTGGTACGGAGGACCATTTTTCGCCACGAAACTCGTCACCGCCCGGAAACCGGAGTAGCAGAAAAGGACCCGGGATCCGCCGACACCAAAGTGGTCAACCGGAGACATCTCGGCTATCCACGCACTGATTTCTTTGGTGCACAACCGTCCGCCCGCCCTCATGATCGAGAACGGAGTCGAACAGTTAGTGATTGTCCGCCGGCTGCTGATGGTAACCGCTGGCCGGTCAGCCCGTAGGCGATGCGCATCGCCACCGCCATGATCGTCTCGGTGGGGGGACTTCCGCTGGCGGTGACGAACATGCTGCCGTCGGCGGCATAGACGTTGTCCATGAAATGCATCCGCCCGTCGGCATCCAGCACACTGGTCTTGGGGTCGACGCCCAGTTGCATCCCGCCCATGGTGGCTCTTCAATCTTAACCGGGCAGTTGTGATTTCGCATCCCGCCCATGGTGTGCTTGCCGCCGGGCACCGGCGGGCCCGACAACTGGGTCACAACGTACTGGGGGATCGCGGCGTACAGCTGGGCGCCCGACGCCCCGCAAAACGCCGCGACCAGCGGCACGAAGAAGTCCTGGGAGACTTGTTCGAACTTGCCGATGCGGTAGGTGATCCGCGGCGCCGGCTGACCGTTGAGATTTTTGACCGTCG
>NZ_VYIK01000184.1 GCF_008709575.1 Mycobacterium sp. | reverse complement strand
CCAGAACTGGACACGCAAAGAGCCGGCACGAAAGCCGCGCCGTCGTTCCACGATACCTGCATCGCCGCCCTGAGCCAAAACGCCAGCCGGCCCACCGGCGGGGAATATCATCCGATCCCCGACTACTTGCAGCAACCATGACCAGTTCCGCGGCCGGCAAGCCCAACGAAGCCCTCAGCGACCGGGTGGTGGCGACCACCGACCCTGCCACTGCCCGGGCTGTCGGCCGCAAGGCGCCCGACAGATGACCGAAGCTGTTTCGCTCAAACCCGACCTCGGCCGTTTCGGCGTGTGGTTGGGGACCCGCTCCATCAGTCCCGAGCTGGCCCAACGCATCGAGGCGCTCGGCTACGGCACCGCCTGGATCGGCGGCTCACCCGACGCCGACTTGGCGTGGGTGGAGCCCGCGCTGAAGCACACCGGCTCCCTGCAACTGGCCACCGGGATCGTCAATATCTGGTCGGCGCCGGCGGCGACCGTGGCGCAGTCCTACCATCGCATCGAAAATGCCTATCCGGGGCGGTTTCTGCTGGGGATCGGGGTCGGCCATCGTGAACACACCGGACGGTACCGCAAGCCCTACGACGCACTGGTCGGCTACCTCGACGAACTCGACGCCGCGACGGTGCCGACCAGCCGGCGGGTACTTGCTGCGCTGGGCCCGAAAATGCTCGCGCTGTCGGCTCACCGCAGCGCCGGCGCCCACCCGTATCTGACGACCCCGCAACACACGGCGCGGGCTCGCGAACTGGTGGGCAACACGGTGTTACTGGCCCCCGAACACAAGGTGGTGCTGACCACCGACACCGCCGAGGCCCGCCGCGTCGGCCGCGACAGCATCGGGTTCTACCTCGGCTTGAGCAACTACGCGAACAACTGGCGCCGGCTGGGGTTCACCGACAATGACGTGCGTGAGCCCGGCAGCGACCAGCTGATCGACGCGCTGGTCGCTTACGGCACCCCCGACGCCGTCGCCGCCCGGCTGAATGAGCACCTGGAGGCCGGCGCCGACCACGTCGCGATCCAGGTGCTGGGCGGCCGCTACGAGGACATCCTGCTGCCCGTGCTGACCCAACTCGCCCGAGCACTGAGGCTA
>NZ_VYIK01000183.1 GCF_008709575.1 Mycobacterium sp. | reverse complement strand
CCCGGCCACCGCCACCTTCTGGCCGGCGTCAGCGGCCCGCAAGGACCCGGCGGGGCGGCTGCGCAGCACAAATACTCCTTCGGGAGGGGGATACGACCGCTCAGTCTAGAGGGGGTAAGTTTCTCGGCATCGCCGCCCGCATCGCAGTTGTCGGCCCTGGCGCTGTCGGCACGACGGTCGCTGCGCTGCTGCACGCCGCCGGGCGGTCGGTGCTGGTGTGCGGGCGCACCCCGCGCGACCGGATCGAACTGCGGCCCGACGGCGCCGAGCCCATCGTGGTCCCCGGCCCGGTGTGCACCGATCCCGCCGAGATCAGCGGTGCGGTCGAGGTGGTGGTCCTGGCGGTCAAAGCCACCCAGAACGGTGCCGCGGCCGGCTGGCTGGCCCGGCTCTGCGACCAGCACACCGTGGTGGCGGTGCTGCAAAACGGGGTCGAGCAGGTGCAGCAGGTGGCGCCGCTGTGTCCCGCCTCGGCAGTGGTCCCGGGGATCGTCTGGTTTTCGGCCGAGACCCAGCCGCACGGATGGGTGCGGTTGCGCGGCGAAGCCCGGCTGGTGCTGCCCGAGGGATCCGCCGCGACCGCGGTCGCCGAGTTGCTGCGCGGCGCCGGCTGTGGGGTCGATTGCGACCCGGACTTCACCACCGCGGCATGGCGCAAGCTGCTGGTGAACGCGCTGGCCGGACTGATGGTGCTGACGGGGCGGCGGTCGGGCATGTTCCGCCGCGACGACGTCGGCGCGCTGTCGCGGCGCTACGTCGCCGAATGCCTGGCGGTGGCGCGCGCCGAGGGAGCCGACCTCGGCGACGAGGTGGTCGACGACCTGGTCGAGATGTTCCGCAACGCACCGGCGGACATGGGCACCTCGATGCTGGCCGACCGGGAGGCGCACCGGCAGCTGGAATGGGACATCCGCAACGGGGTCATCGTCCGCAAGGCGCGGGTGCACGGGCTTGCCACCCCGATCAGCGACATCGTGGTGCCTCTGCTGGCCGCTGCCAGCGACGGACCGGGCTAACCGCCGGTGCGGGCGGATCCGCCGGCTCGGCGTGATGTGGGAAGCTGACCCCATGACCTTCAACGAGGGCATGCAGATCGACACCAGC
>NZ_VYIK01000182.1 GCF_008709575.1 Mycobacterium sp. | reverse complement strand
GTCAGCAGGCCACGCTGCGGCGCTTGAACAAGGCGTTCGACGGGTTCTTCCGCCGCGTCAAATGCGGCGACAAGCCCGGCTATCCGCGGTTCAAGGGAAAGCATCGGTTCGACAGCGTGGAGTGGCCCAAAGATGGTGACGGTGCACGCTGGCTACCCGAGACCAAGCGGGTGTATCTGCAGGGCATCGGCCAGGTGAAGGTACATCTACACCGCCAGGTACAGGGCCGGGTGAAAACGATCCAGATCAAACGCCAGGGGCGCCACTGGATGCTGGTGCTTTCGTGTGACGAGGTACCGGCCAATCCGCTGCCGGCCACGGGCGCCCAGGCCGGAATCGATGTCGGGGTGGTGACCTATGCGACGCTCTCTGATGGTACCGAGGTCGCCAATCCGCGGTGGGCACGTCAGGAGGCCGCCCGGCTAGAGGCGGCTCAGCAACGATTACAGCGCGCAAAGCGGGGCTCCAATAACCGGGTCGCACGCCGCGAAACGGTGGCTGCGAGACACCGCAAGATCGCTAACCGGCGCAAAGACTTTCACCACAAACAGGCCCGCAAACTCGTCGCCCGCTACGACCTACTGGCGGTGGAGGACCTCACGATCTCGAACATGGTTCGCCGGGCTAAACCCAAACCTGACCCGGACAACCCCGGGCAGTTCCTCCCCAACGGCGCCCGGGCGAAGTCCGGGCTGAATAGATCGATCAGTGACGCTGGCTGGGGCCAGTTCGTCTCGATACTGCGCGCCAAAGCGGAAGACGCTGGGCGTACCTGGATCGAGGTCAACCCCCGGCACACCTCCGATGGGTGTGAGTGCTGCGGCCACGCAGCACCCGAGAATCGCGTCAGCCAAGCGGAATTCGTCTGCCAACGCTGCGGTCACCAAGCACCGGCCGACGAACATGCCGCACGCAACATACTCAGGGCCGGACTGGCCCTACACACCGCAACCGCGGCGTAAAAGAAGCCGGTCGCTTCAGCGGCCGGAGAAGTCACAAGGTCAACACGGCGGCCGGCGTCGGCTTTCGGTGCGGCGGCGCCGAGCACGGGTCAACGGCTCATGGATCCGATGAAGTAGGTTTCGTGCCCGGTGGGGTATCCGC
>NZ_VYIK01000181.1 GCF_008709575.1 Mycobacterium sp. | reverse complement strand
AGACCTCCACATCCCCGACCTCACACCCACCCCAGCCATAGCCCCCGACACCCTCAACACCCTGCTCGACCCCACCCTGATCACCGACCTGACAACCCTCCTGGGCTAATGCGGAGCTCTGGCCAGATGTTGTCACGCATGCGGCAAATCCGTTCGCGGGCAACCGATTCCACAACTGCCGAACATAGGGAAAACACTCGGCAGATCTTGGTGCCAAATCGGAAATCTACCCCCTACCCTGTGGTCGTTCACCGGTGGCGAACCCGCAGTGGATCGCAGATCGGATGAGGCGCCGGACGTCAGCACGCGACGGTAGGCTTGGCATCGTGTCCAGTGTCGAGCAGCCCGAGGAGCCAGTCGTGCGAACCTACACGCCCGACGAGGCGATCAGACGCGCTCGGCCACTGCCTCCCCGCGATCGCCTCGTCATCGAGGATGTGCCCGAGGAGGAGTGGGCCGCCTTTCAGGCTGCACTAGCGGACGCATGACCAACGCTCAGCCATCGGGTGTCGTCGTGGACACGATGGTCATCAGCTGGCTGTTTGACGACCGCCCCAATCGGCTCGCTGAGCACTACCGCATGCTGATAGGCCCAAAGCCCGTCCTGCTCGCGTTCCAAACCGTGATGGAACTCCGCTACGGAGTTCTGCGCGCCGGGTGGGGCCAACTGCGGCGCCGACGACTCGAACGCCGCATCGCTGAACTGACCGTCGTCCAGCCTGATAATGAGATGATCACCACGTGCGCCACGTTGCGTGCGCATTGCGCACAGATCGGCCATGCGCTCGCCGGCAAGCTCCATGACGGAGACCGATGGATAGCGGCCGCCGCGATGCGCCTCGGCGTGCCGCTGGTCTCCCATGACGGGATATTTGATGGAGCACCCGGGCTTGAGTTCGTGACTGCTGCCGGCGACGAATAGCCCCCGCATCGCGAGACTGAAATTCCCGGATAGTGCCGCCATGTCGATCTCGCTGCCACAATCCGGCAGAGCAATCACACCTGTATGAGACGCCATTAATATACCCGCTCGCTAAAGCAGCGGGTTCGAGTGATTCCTGAGAACCGACGGTGGGCTTGGCGAGCCGCCCGGGTGCGGCTACG
>NZ_VYIK01000180.1 GCF_008709575.1 Mycobacterium sp. | reverse complement strand
GCGCCGAGCACTCGCAGGCGTTGACAAGGTATCCAGGCGGTGTCCAGGCGCGTCAAACCGTCTACGAGAGTAACAGCGCAGGCGGGCGCCCCCCGCGCGCAGGAGTACAGTTTCGGCTAGCTCGTTACGTTAGCTAACTATGATCTGTGCCGCGGCCGGGAGAACCTGGACCGGGTGGAGATGAATACCGAGAGGACAGGTGCCGATGACGCGCAGCGACAACGATAGTTGGGACCTGGCATCCAGCGTGGGCGCCACCGCGACGATGGTTGCCGCCGCCCGGGCGCTGGCCAGCAAGGAGCCCAACCCGATCATCACCGACCAGTTCGCCGCGCCCCTGGTGCGCGCGGTGGGCCTGGACTTTTTCACCCGCCTGGTCGACGGTGACATCCTCACACCCAAAGCCCTCGAAGCCCCCGAAGGCGGCGCGCGGGACCTGCAACTGGAAACCGACTCGATGGCGGTGCGCACCCGGTTCTTCGACGAGTTCTTCACCGATGCCGCGAAATCCGGTCTACGCCAGGCGGTGATCCTGGCCGCCGGCCTGGACTCGCGACCGTACCGGCTGGCGTGGCCCGCCGGCACCGTGGTCTACGAAGTCGACCAGCCCAAGGTCATCGAATTCAAGTCCGCCGCCCTGTCGGCGTTGGGTGCCGCCCCTTCGGCGCACCGCCGCACCGTCGGCATCGACTTGCGCGAAGACTGGCCGGCCGCCCTGCGCCGCAGCGGATTCGACGACACGAAGCCGGCTGCCTGGAGCGCCGAGGGACTGCTGATGTACCTGCCGCCGGAAGCCCAAGACCGACTGTTCGACGAGATCACCGCGCTCAGCGCGCCGGGCAGCAGGCTGGCCACCGAATACCACCCCGACTCCGGCCCGACGATGGCTGAGCGCGCCGCAGCGTTCAACCAGCGATGGGCTGACCTCGGCTGCGATATCGACTGGTCCGGATTGTTCTACGACGGCCCGCGCAGCAACGTCGCCGACTACCTCACCGACCGCGGCTGGCAGGTGACCACCCGACCCAGGCGGGACTTGTTCGCCGACTACGGCCTGACGTTCCCGGACGACGACGAGATGGCCGCGTTCCGCAACATCGTCGCG
>NZ_VYIK01000017.1:28865-57551 GCF_008709575.1 Mycobacterium sp. | reverse complement strand
ATCCTGGAGTCCATTGGAAGATTAATAAAACGAATTAACGGCGCGGGACACTAGGGCTCAGGCGAGCTCGCGCTGTCCTTGGCGCACCGCCGACCGGAACCCGCTCCGGGCCGGCGCCGGGTAACCTGCTCTCGTGCTGCTGAGCTCACTGGATCCCGCGGCCGGCGCTGCGGACATCGGTGACGCGGTCCGCATCGGCGACGTCGCCCTGAGCAGGAGCGACCTGGTGGGCGCCGCGACCGCGGTGGCCGAGCGGGTCGGCGGCGCGGACCGGGTCGCGGT
The DNA here is from genome assembly GCF_008709575.1 of Mycobacterium sp. Taxonomy (GTDB): domain Bacteria; phylum Actinomycetota; class Actinomycetes; order Mycobacteriales; family Mycobacteriaceae; genus Mycobacterium. The sequence continues at coordinate 57,269 of NZ_VYIK01000017.1, read as the reverse complement.
GCTGGCCACGCCGACTGCGGCGACCGTGTTGGCGATCACCGGGTGCTTGATCGCCGGTGTGCCGGCGGTGCCGGTGCCACCTGATGTCGGGCAGGCAGAGCGGCGCCACATTGTGGCCGACTCCGGTGCGCAGGCCTGGCTGGGACCGGTGCCCGCCGATCCGGAGGGGTTGCCGTTGGTGCCGGTGCGGCTGCACGCTCGCTCCTGGCATCGCTATCCCGAGCCGATGCCGGAAGCCACCGCGCTGATCATGTACACCTCGGGCACGACCGGCCCGCCCAAGGGTGTGCCGCTGCGCCGGCGGGCCATCGCCGCCGACCTGGATGCCTTGGCGCAGGCCTGGCAGTGGACACCCGACGACACGCTGGTGCACGGGCTGCCGTTGTGTCATGTACACGGTCTGGTGTTGGGTCTGCTCGGCTCGCTGCGGGTCGGAAACCGCTTCGTCCACACCGGAAAACCGACACCCGCCAGCTACGCGCAGGCGTGTTCACAAGCTGGTGGCACGCTGTATTTCGGGGTGCCGACGGTGTGGTCGCGGGTCGTTGCCGACACCGCGGCCGCCGAGGCGCTCAAACCAGCCCGGCTACTGGTGTCCGGCAGTGCCGCGTTGCCGGTGCCGGTGTTCGACGAACTGGTCAGGCTCACCGGGCATGCGCCCGTCGAACGGTATGGCAGTACCGAATCTCTGATCACGCTGTCCACCCGTGCCGACGGGGAGCGTCGTCCCGGCTGGGTGGGCCTGCCGCTTCGCGGCGTCGAGACCCGACTGGTCGACGACGTCGGTGGCCCAGTGCCATCGGACGGGGAAACTGTCGGCCGGCTCCAGGTTCGCGGGCCAACCGTGTTCGATGGCTACCTGAACCGGCCGGATGCGACTGCGGAGGTGTTCGACACCGACGGGTGGTACCGCACGGGCGACGTCGCGGTCGTCGACTCTGGCGGTATGCACCGCATCGTCGGGCGCGAGTCGGTCGATCTGATCAAATCCGGCGGCTACCGTATCGGCGCCGGCGAAATCGAGACGGTGCTGCTCGGTCATCCGGGAGTGCACGACGCAGCCGTCGTCGGAGTGCCCGACGCCGACCTCGGCCAGCGGGTGGTCGCATTCGTCGTCGGTGACGCGGACCCCGCCGAGTTGGTCAACTTTGTCGCCCGGCAGCTTTCGGCGCACAAGCGGCCGCGGGAGGTAAGGTTTGTCGACGACCTGCCGCGCAATGCGATGGGTAAGGTGCTCAAGAAAGAACTGATGGCAAGCGATTAGCGCGGTCAGTTGGCGTGCAGGTCAGCATTGAGGGTGATGCCCCGGCCGTCGCGGGACACCACTTCCACGGCGCCGGTCACCGAATTGCGGCGGAACAGCATGTTGTTGCCGCCGGACAACTCACGGGCCTTGACCGAAGCGCCTTCGGGCGTAGTGACTTTGGTGCCTGCGGTGACATATAGGCCGGCTTCGACGACGCAGTCGTCACCCAGTGAGATCCCCAGCCCTGCGTTGGCGCCCAGGAGGCAACGCTTCCCGATCGAAATCACCTCGGTGCCGCCGCCGGACAACGTGCCCATGATCGACGCACCGCCCCCGATGTCGGTGCCGTCACCGACCACCACGCCCGCCGAGATGCGTCCCTCCACCATAGAAACGCCCAGGGTGCCGGCGTTGTAGTTGACGAATCCCTCGTGCATCACCGTGGTGCCCGGCGCCAGGTGCGCGCCGAGCCGCACTCGGTCTGCGTCGGCGATCCGCACTCCGGTGGGCAGCACGTAGTCGACCATCCGGGGGAATTTGTCCACGCCGTAGACCGTGACGGGCCCGCGGCGGCGCAGCCGGGCCCGCACCGTCTCGAAGCCCTCGACCGCACAGGGCCCGTGGTTGGTCCACACCACATTGGTCAGGATGCCGAAGAATCCGTCGGTGTTCAGGCCGTGCGGGGCGACCAGACGGTGTGAGAGCAGATGCAACCGCAAATAGGCGTCGTAGGCGTTCGCGGTCTTGTCGGCCAGCGAGCTGATCACCGTGCGCACCGCGACGGTCCGGGTGCCGCGGTCATCGTCGATGCCGGTCAGTGCTGCCAGCTCGGCGGGAATCTCAGCGACCGACAGGCGCGTCGTACCGCTTTCTCCGGAGTCGATCAGTTCCGGTGCGGGAAACCAGGTGTCGAGGACCGATCCGTCGGCGGCGAGCGTCGCCAGCCCAATACCCGATGCTCCAGTCACCGGGCCAACGCTACTAGCTCTTCCGTCGACGCCGGCAGGGCCCGTTCGTGCGATTCTGCGACTGCTCGGCATAAGAAGTGACCCACTACTCTGGAGTTGTGCTGGACTTACGCGGGGACCCGGTCGAGCTGGCTGCGGCCCTGGTCGACATTCCCAGCGAATCCCGCCACGAAGCGCGCATCGCCGACGAGGTCGAGGCTGCGCTGCGCGCGCAGACCCCGGGCTTCGAGATCATCCGCAACGGCAATGCCGTGCTGGCCCGCACCCATCTCGGCCGGCGTTCGCGGGTGCTGCTGGCGGGTCATCTCGACACCGTTCCGGTGGCCGGGAACCTGCCCAGCCGCCGATCGATGGGCGAGGAGGGCGAGCTGCTGCACGGCTGTGGCGCAGTGGACATGAAATCCGGTGACGCGGTCTTCCTGCACCTGGCCGCGACGATCGAGGCACCCGTGCACGACCTGACCCTTGTGTTCTATGACTGTGAGGAAATCGACTCCGCTGCAAACGGTTTGGGTCGCATCGAGCGTGAACTGCCCGATTGGCTCGCGGCCGACGTGGCGATCCTGGGCGAGCCGACCGGCGGATACATCGAGGCGGGCTGCCAGGGCACCCTGCGGGTGGCGGTCAAAACGACCGGAACGCGCGCGCATTCGGCCCGAGCATGGCTGGGCGACAACGCTATCCACAAACTTGGCGCTGCGCTGGACCGGCTCACGCGCTATCAGGCCCGCACCGTGGAAATCGACGGCTGCGCCTACCGCGAGGGTTTGTCAGCGGTGCGCATCGACGGCGGTGTGGCCGGCAATGTCATTCCCGATGCGGCTTCGGTGACAGTCAATTTCCGCTTCGCGCCGGACCGGTCGCCAGAGTCCGCGCTGCGACACGTTCACGAGGTGTTCGACGGCCTGGGGGTCGACATCGAGCTGACCGACTCCGCCGCTGGTGCGCTGCCGGGGCTGTCGCGGCCGGCCGCCGCGGGCTTGGTGCGGGCTGCGGCCGGCCGGGTGCGGGCAAAGTACGGCTGGACCGATGTGTCGAGGTTCGCCGCCCGCGGCGTACCGGCCGTCAACTACGGGCCCGGGGACCCCAACCTGGCGCATCGCTGCGACGAGCGGGTGCCGGTGGAGCAGATCAGGGCCGCCGTCGCGACGTTGCGTCGCTACCTGTCCGACTGACTGACGCGCCGCGCCTGCGCGGCGGCGTCGGCTGCCGCGGCACCGAACCCGGCCTCGGCCAACTCGGCCGCCACCTCGGCCAGTGCCGCGGAGTCCCCGGCGGTCAGCGCGCGGGCATGCGCGAGCGTGAGTCGGCCGAGCACGCAGTCCACCTCGACGGAGAGGCGTTCGGCGCGATACACCGCGCCGGTGTCGCCCAGGCGCGTCGCATCGGCCAGCGCTTGCAGGGCGATGGCGGACTGGCCGCCGCGTTCAGCGGCCTGTACCGCCTCCCGGGCAGCGTTGATCGCCGCCACCGCATCGCCGTGCGCGGGTCGCGACCACGCTTTGGCCAGTGCCAGCTCCGGGGCGAACATCGCCGATTTCAGACCGTGCCGCGACTCGGCCCGGCTGAACACCTTCGCCGCCGCCAGTTTGTCGCCCTGCTGGCCCAGTGCCGAAGCGAGCAGCATCAACGCCAGCGGTCCCCACGAGTAGCCGGTCCGCGCCAGCGTGTCGCCGGCGGGGCCGAGCAGTGCGACGGCGGCATCGAAGTCGCCCTGCGCGATCGCCACATAGGCCACCAACACCTCGCCGATCGCCCGGCCCGGTTGCTGCAGCTCGGCGAAGTCGGTGTAACGCTCGGCCAGCGAGCGCGCCGTGTCGAGCTGTCCCGCCATCACCAGCGCGGTGATCCGGGCCAAGCCGATGGTGAACCTGAGCAAACCGGGGTACTCGACGGCCAGTGCCCGGGCGGCGTACGCCTCGGCATCGTCGAACCGGCCAACGCGGGCCGAACACAGCGCCGCCGCCGACGCCGCCCAGCCCAAGCCCATCTCGTCGGTGTGGGGTGAAGCCAACACCTGCTCAGCGATCCGCAGTGCGCGCAGCGGTGTGCCCGCGTTCATGGCGAAGGTCGCCGCCAGCGCGTCGAGGGTGGCCCGGGCCGTGGGTGCCTCGACCCGGTTACGGGTGGCGTGCAGAAATGCGGTGGCGCGTTCCGGCTCGTCGAGCATCCAAAACTGGTTGGCTGACCGCGGCAGTGCCCAGGCCATCAGCTCGGCGGGCGACAAGCCGTCGGGATCCACGGCGGCCAGCACGTCGTCCGCCTCTCGGCCGAAGCCTTGCCAGGCCAGCGCCTGTGCCAACACCAGCCGCGCTGTCAGCCCGCCCGAGTGGTCGAGCGCGGCTCGGGCCAGCCGCTCGGCCAGGGCGAGGTCGCCGAGCCGCAGGGCCTGCTGGGCGGCCGCGGCGGCGTCGGGAAGCGGCCCGTCGCCATCGAGTGCCAGCGTCACCCGACGCAACCGGTCGCTGACCCGATCGGACGGATCCGTCGCCAGCTGTCCGACCAGCGCGGTCCGCAGCGTTCGGGCCCTGTCGTCGGGAAGCCCGGCGCGGACGCGTTCGGTGTAGAGCGGATGGGCCGCGTACACCATCCCGTCGTCGTCGGAGAGCACGGCGCCCCGGGCTTCGGCGTCGGTGATGCCGTCCTGGCCGGCCAGTGCGGCCAGGTCGCTGCGGCGCAGCGGCGCTGCGACCGCCAGGTGATCCAGCACCGCGCGCACCGGCGTCGGCAGGCCGCGCACGTATTCGTCGATCAGGGCGGGCAGCGAAGCCGGCCGCTCCGGTAAGCGGCCGGCCTCGATGACATGCCGCAGATACAACGGGTTGCCCCGACTGGCGGCGAAGACCTCGTCGGCGGCAGCTACCGGGCCGACCGCTGCCGACTCCAGCAGTGCGGCGGTCTGTGTCGCGTTCAACGGCTCCACCTCGATGGGAATGAGAAGATCGTCGCCCGACAGCGCGGCCACCGCCGCAGGCAGCCGCGTCTGGGCGCGGACGGTCACGATCAGCCGGGCGGAGCGCCTCAGCGCCAGCCGGTAGACCAGCGTGGCGGACAGGGTGTCGAGCTGGTGGGCGTCATCGATCACCAACAGCAGATCCCGATCAGCAGTCAGCGATTCCTGCGCGGCTCGCAGCAACGCGGCGGGGCGGCCGATGCCGGCGGGGTCGACCAGCCGGCCGAACGCGCCGAACGGGACAATCCGCTCCGACGGGGTGGCGCGCACCCACTGCACTGCCGCCGACGGCCGCTGCGCGGAGTACCGCTCCGCGGCGAGGCGCGCGAGCAGCGTCTTGCCGACGCCGTCGGGTCCCACCAGCGCAGCGCCGGACCGACCCGCGTCGTTCAGGGCGAGTATCACCCGGCGCAGTACGCCTTCATCCGGCACCACAACCCAGGGCACTGCCGGATTTTATGGCGCGAAGCCCGGGCGGGACGGCCAGAGGCCCAAATGCACGCTGCCGCAAGACTGGTCTAGTTTCGCTGTGTGAAGCCGGAACCCGACCAGTGGGCCGTGTGCGTCTATTGTGCCTCTCGCCCGGCCGAACCCCGACTGCTGGCCCTGGCCGCCGCGGTCGGAGCGGCGATCGCCGATCGGGGCTGGACGCTGGTGTGGGGCGGCGGCAACGTCTCGGCGATGGGTGCACTGGCCACCGCGGCGCGGGCGCGAGGCGGCTGGACCGTCGGCGTGATCCCGAAAATGTTGGTGGAGCGGGAACTGGCCGATACCGACGCCGATGAGCTGATCGTCACCGACACGATGCGCGCGCGTAAGCAGGTCATGGAGGACCGTGCCGACGCGTTCCTCACCCTGCCGGGCGGTCTCGGCACATTGGAGGAGCTGTTCGAGGCCTGGACTGCGGGTTACCTCGGGCTGCACGACAAACCTGTGGTGATGCTGGACCCGGGTGGGCACTTCGACGGACTGCGGGCCTGGCTGAACGGGCTGATCGAGCGCGGCTACGTCTCCGCGGCGGCGCTGGACCGATTGGTGGTCGTCGACGAGGTGAACGCGGCGCTGACGGCCTGCGCGCCCCGCAGGGCGTGACCGGCTCGGCCAACGCCGCACCGGTCACGCCGGCCGCTGGCTGCGACGTCGGCTTTGCGCCGGGTCTAGGCTCGGTTGCCGACTGCGTTGGGCGAAACGAGGCGAATTGTGTCTGAACAGGACGTGCGCACATCGGTCGGGTTTGCCGATATCGTGACCCGACTGCCGAGCGTGCTGGCCGACCTGCCGGTGATAGCGTGCGGGGCGATGACCGGGCTGCGGGCCCGGCCCACCGCTAAGACGTCGATCGGCAAGGTGTTCCAGGAGCGGGCCGCCCAGTTCGGGGAGCGCGTCTTCCTGCGGTTCGGCGAGACGCAGCTGACTTACCGGGAAGCCAATGCGACCGCCAACCGGTACGCGGCGGTGCTGGCTGCGCGCGGGGTCGGCCACGGCGACGTCGTCGGGATCATGCTGCGGAACTCCCCCAACGCGGTCCTGATGATGCTCGCCGCGGTCAAGACGGGTGCGGTGGCCGGGATGGTCAACTACCACCAGCGCGGCGACGTACTGGCCCACAGCCTGGGCCTGCTGAACGCCAAGATGCTGGTTGCGGAATCGGATCTGATCGACGCCGTCGACGACCGCGGCGCGCCGAACGCCGAACGGCTGCCCATCGACGAGCTGGAGCGACTCGCGACCACCGCCCCGACCGGTGACCCCGTGTCGGCGTCGGCGGTGCTGGCCAAGGACCCTGCCTTCTACATCTTCACGTCGGGCACCACCGGCAACCCCAAGGCCAGCGTGATGACCCACGGCCGGTGGCTGAGAGCACTGGCCGCCTTCGGCGGGCTGGGGTTGCGGCTGCGCGGCACCGACACGCTCTACAGCTGCCTGCCGCTGTATCACAACAACGCGCTCACCGTGGCGGTGGCGTCGGTGCTCACCTGCGGGGCAACGCTGGCATTGGGCCGGTCGTTCTCCGCTTCGCAGTTCTGGGACGAGGTGATCGCCAACGAAGCGACGTCGTTCATCTACATCGGGGAACTGTGTCGCTACCTGCTCAATCAGCCGCCCAAGCCGACCGACCGCGCGCACCGGGTGCGGCTCATCGCCGGCAACGGTTTGCGCCCGGAGATCTGGGAGGAGTTCACCACCCGTTTCGGCATTGCGCGGGTCTGCGAGTTCTACGCGGCCAGTGAGGGCAACATCGCGTTCATCAATATTTTCAACGTGCCCAAAACGACCGGCATCGCGCCGCTGCCGCTCGCCTACGTCGAGTACGACCCCGACACCGGAGCGCCGCTGCGCGACCAGAACGGCCGAGTGCGCCGGGTACCCCGCGGCGAGCCGGGTTTGCTGCTGAGCCCGGTCAACAGGCTGGCGCCCTTCGACGGCTACACCGACCCGGCGGCGAGTGAAAAGAAGCTGGTGCGCAACGCCTTCCGGGAGGGTGACTGCTGGTTCAACACCGGCGACGTGATGAAGCCCCAGGGTATGGGACATGCCGCGTTCATCGACCGGCTCGGCGACACCTTCCGGTGGAAGGGGGAGAACGTCGCCACCACCGAGGTCGAGGCGGCGTTGGCGGCCGACCCCGCAGTCGAGGAGTGCACGGTGTTCGGCGTCGAGGTCCCGCGCACCGGCGGCCGGGCGGGCATGGCGGCGATCAAGCTGCGCGAGGGCGCCGAGTTCGATGGCCGAACGCTGGCTCGCACCCTCTACGAGCAGCTGCCGGCGTATGCGGTGCCGCTGTTCGTGCGTCTGGTGGACTCGATGGAGCACACGACGACGTTCAAGAGTCGCAAGGTCGATCTGCGCAACCAGGCTTATGGCCCCGACGTGCGGGATCCGCTCTACGTGTTGGCGGGTCGCGACGAGGGTTATGTGCGGTTCTACGACGATTATCCCGACGAGGTCGCGGCCGGTACGCGACCCCGGGGCTGACTGCGGCAGTCCGCGGCGACCAGGCACCATGGATGCGTGCAGTCCACCTTGTGCGGTCGTCCGGTGGCCGGAGATCGCCCGCTGATCATGGCGATCATCAACCGCACCCCGGATTCGTTCTACGACCGCGGTGCGACCTTCGCCGACGAAGCCGCCCAGGCCGCCGCGCACCGGGCTATCGCGGAAGGCGCCGACGCCGTCGATGTGGGCGGTGTCAAGGCCGGGCCGGGCGAAACCGTCGATGCCGCGGCCGAGACCGCCCGGGTGGTGCCGTTCATCGAGTGGTTGCGCGACACCTATCCCGAGCAACTGATCAGCGTCGACACCTGGCGTTCGACGGTGGCCAAGCAGGCCTGTCGGGCCGGCGCCGACCTGATCAACGACAGTTGGGGCGGTGTCGACCCGGACCTGCCCGCAGTGGCCGCCGCGTGCGGTGCCGGCCTGGTGTGTTCACACACCGGCGGCGCGACACCGCGCACCCGGCCGTTCCGGGTCAGCTACGGGACAACCCTGCGGGGTGTGGTGGACGACGTGATCCGCGAAGTGACCGCGGCCGCCGACCGGGCGGTGGCAGCCGGGGTCGACCGCGACCGGATATTGATCGACCCGACCCACGACTTCGGCAAGAACACGTTCCACGGGTTGGCGTTGTTGCGCCACCTGCACGATCTGGTCGATACCGGCTGGCCGGTACTGATGGCGCTGTCCCACAAGGATTTCATCGGGGAGACCCTCGGCGTGCAGCTGACCGAGCGGCTGGAGGGAACGCTGGCCGCCACCGCGCTGGCGGCCGCGGCGGGAGCACGGATGTTCCGCGTGCACGAAGTCGCGCCCACCCGGCGGGTCCTGGAGATGGTGGCCTCGATTTGCGGGCAGCGACCACCAACGCGCACGGTGCGGGGACTGGCTTGACGTCGCACCCCAGCCGGGCGCGGCGATCGCCACCCGGTCTACTTACCCGAGAAGCAGGAGAGCACAGTTGAGGTTCACAGTTGGACGGGTGCCCGGACTTCCGGTGCCGACGGTGCCCCCGGCCATGGGGATCGGCGGCCCTGCCCGCCATCAGCGCCGGGGTTTGCCTCCGAAGGAGGGCAGATGACGACATCAGGGCTGATCGGCCATGTCGGCGACGGGATTTTGGCCCTGCCCGGCGGTGTCTGGCTACCCGACCGTAGCTGGAGCCGTCCCAGGACGGTCGACGAGCTGGTGGCTGTCAAGGCGGGCCGGACCATTTCGGTGGTGCTGCCGGCCCTCGATGAGGAAGACACCATCGGATCGGTCATCGACAGCATTGTGCCGCTGGTCGGCGGGCTGGTCGACGAGTTGATCGTGCTGGATTCGGGCTCGACCGACGAGACCGAGATCCGGGCGATCGCCGCGGGCGCCCGGGTGGTCAGCCGCGAACAGGCCCTGCCCGACCACGCGCCGCGGCCCGGCAAGGGGGAGGTGTTGTGGCGCTCGCTGGCCGCCACCAGCGGCGACATCGTGGTGTTCATCGACTCCGACTTGATCGATCCGCACCCGATGTTCGTGCCCTGGCTGGTCGGCCCACTGCTGACCGAGGAGGGGATTCACCTGGTGAAAAGCTTCTACCGGCGTCCTTTGAACCTGGGCACCGGAAGCGATGTGAGCCGGGGCGAGGGTGCCACCGGCGGAGGCCGGGTCACCGAATTGGTGGCACGGCCGCTGCTTGCCGCCCTGCGGCCCGAGCTGGGTTGCATGCTGCAGCCGCTGAGCGGCGAATATGCCGCCACCCGCGAGCTGTTGATGTCGCTGCCGTTCGCACCGGGCTACGGCGTGGAGATCGGCCTGCTGGTCGACACGTACGACAAGCTGGGACTGGACGCCATAGCCCAGGTCAACCTCGGGGTGCGCACCCACCGCAACCGGCCGCTAGCCGAGCTGGGCCCGATGAGTCGGCAGATCGTCGCCACCCTGCTCTCGCGCTGCGGTATCCCCGACTCGGGGGTGGGTCTGACCCAGTTCTTCGTCGACGGCGACGGCTACACCCCGCGCACCTCGCCGGTGTCGCTGGCCGACCGGCCGCCGATGAACGCGCTGCGGCCGCGCCCATGAAGCCGCCCATGAAGCCGCCCGCGCAGCGCCGGTGAGGCAGGATCGATGACGTGGCATTGGTGTTGCTGTACCTGGTGGTACTGATCCTGCTCTCGATCGTGCTGTTTGGTGTGGCCAGCATGCTGTTCGGCCGCGGTGAGCAACTGCCGCCGCTGCCGCGGGGCACCACCGCGACAATGCTGCCGGCCTCCGGGGTCACCGGCGCCGACGTCGACGCGGTCAAGTTCACCCAGGTGTTGCGCGGATACAAGACCAGCGAGGTGGATTGGGTGCTCGACCGGCTCGGCCGGGAACTCGACCTGCTGCGCGGCCAGCTCGCGTCGGCGCGGGCTGCCGCGGGCACCGATCTGGCGGCCGGCGACGGCAGCCGCGGTGGGGATCCGGGGTGACCGCGTTGCCCGACGACGGGCTGATCCGCTGCCCGTGGGCCGATACCGGATCGGCTACCGAGCTCTACCGCGACTACCACGACCGGGAGTGGGGTCGGCCGGTGCGCGGGGCGGCGGCGTTGTTCGAGCGGATGAGCCTGGAAGGGTTCCAGAGCGGCCTGTCCTGGCTGACCATTCTGCGCAAACGGGAAAGCTTCCGGCGTGCGTTCTGTGGTTTCGACATCGACACCGTCGCGCGCTACACCGAGGCCGACGTGGCCCGGTTGATGGCCGACGACACAATCGTGCGCAATCGCGCCAAGATCGAGGCCACGATCAGCAACGCGCGCGCCGCCGCCGATGTCGACCTGTGCGAGCTGCTGTGGTCGTTCGCGCCGCCGCCGCGGCCCCGGCCCGCCGCGGCCTCCGAAATCCCGGCGGCGACTGCCGAGTCCAGGGCCATGGCGCGCGAATTGAGGCGTCGCGGCTTCCGGTTCGTCGGACCCACCACCGCGTACGCCTTGATGCAGGCCACCGGGATGGTCGACGATCACCTGCACACATGCTGGGTGCCGCCGATCGTGCGCTGAAACCGCCGTCCCCGGGGTCTTGTGCACGCCCGACCATGCGATAGGGAACAATAGAGGGGTGACGTGCCAGTTCATCGCCGGGTATAACGGCGGGGCATACCCGGCGCCCACCAGGTCCGTAACGGCGGGCCAGCTCGAATCCGGAGGGAGCACTCGATGGCGGCGATGAAGCCCCGGACCGGTGATGGTCCGCTGGAAGCGACCAAGGAGGGGCGCGGCATCGTGATGCGGGTACCGCTGGAGGGCGGTGGCCGACTTGTCGTCGAGCTGACACCCGATGAAGCGGCTGCGCTGGGCGATGAACTCAAGAGTGTCACCAGCTGAACCCGGGCACTACGCACACACTTTGCGGTAGATCTCGAGCGTCTGCTCGGCGGCGTGCGCCCAGGAGAACTCCGCGGTGCAGCGTTGCCGTCCGGCCTGCCCGTAGCGTGTCGCCAGCTCCGGGTCGGCGATCAGGGCGTTGATCGCGTCGGCCAGCCGGGCCTGGTAGCCGGCGGGATCGTCGGTGTCGTAGTGCACCAGCGAACCGGTCACTCCGTCGGCCACCACCTCGGGTATCCCCCCGACGTCGGAGGCCACCACCGCGGTGCCGCACGCCATCGCCTCGAGGTTGACGATTCCCAGCGGCTCGTACACCGATGGACACGCAAAAACGGTTGCTGCTGAAAGTAGTTCGCGTAACTCCGGGACGGGCAGCATCTCCCGGATCCAGTACACCCCGGTACGCTCCCGTGCCAGTTTGGTGACTTCGGCGGTCACTTGCGCGGCGATCTCCGGGGTGTCGGGCGCGCCGGCGCACAGCAGCAGCTGCGCGTCGCGGTGCAACCGGTGCGCGGCAGCCAAGAGATGGGTAACACCTTTTTGGTGGGTGATCCGCCCGACGAACGCCACCGTGGGCCGGTGCGGGTCGACTCCCAGCTTGGCCAGCATCGATTCGCCGTGACCGGGCCGGACCGGGTGCCACACCTCGGTGTCGACGCCATTGCGCACGACGTGCACCCGGGACGGGTCCACGCCCGGGTAGACGCGCAGCACGTCCTCGCGCATGCTCGAGCTGACAGCGATGACGGCATCGGCGTCGGTGATCGCGATGTGCTCCGCCCACGACGACACCTGGTAGCCCGCACCGAGCTGTTCGGCCTTCCACGGGCGCATCGGCTCCAGGGAATGCGCGGTCAGCACCTGCGGGACGCCGTAGAGCAGCGCGGACAGCCGCCCGGCCAATCCGGTGTACCACGTGTGGGTGTGCACGACGTCGGCCTGTCCGGCGGCGTCGGCCATCAGCAGGTTCGTCGAAATTGTCGACAGGGTGGGGTTAGCGTCCGCCAGCCGTGCGTCGGGCTGATGGGCGAACGCATCCGGTCGGGGCGCACCGATGCAGTGCACGTCCACCGCACACAGCTTTCGCAGCTGCGCGACCAGTTCGGTGACGTGGACCCCGGCGCCGCCGTAGACGTCCGGCGGATACTCCCGTGTCATCATTGCCACCCGCATACCCGGCACGGTAGCGGGCGAGCAGCGGCGGGGAAACCAAATACGTTGACCGGCAGCCCGTCAGCACCGCCGCCTAATCGCCGTTTGACGGGCCTAAACGCCTCTCTGCCCTGGCAGCGGCTATCGGCGGCCGATAGGTTTGAGTCATGAGAGAAGCACCACAGGTGCTCGGCATCGTCCTGGCCGGGGGGGAGGGCAAGCGGCTGTATCCGTTGACCGCGGACCGCGCTAAGCCCGCGGTGCCCTTCGGCGGCGCCTACCGGCTGATCGACTTCGTGCTGTCCAATCTGGTCAACGCCCGATACCTGCGGATCTGTGTTCTCACTCAATACAAGTCGCATTCGCTGGACCGTCACATCTCGCAGAATTGGCGATTGAGCGGCCTGGCCGGCGAGTACATCACCCCTGTCCCGGCGCAACAGCGTCTCGGCCCGCGCTGGTACACCGGTTCCGCGGACGCCATCTACCAGTCACTGAACCTGGTTTATGACGAAGATCCGGACTACATCGTTGTTTTCGGTGCCGACCACGTCTACCGGATGGACCCCGAGCAGATGGTCCGGTTCCACATCGAGACCGGCGCCGGGGTAACGGTGGCCGGCATCCGCGTGCCGCGCGCCGAAGCGTCGGCGTTCGGTTGTATCAGCGCCGACGAGTCCGGGTGCATCCGCAGTTTCGTCGAGAAGCCGTCCGAGCCGCCGGGGATCCCCGACGATCCCGACTCCACTTTCGTGTCGATGGGCAACTACATCTTCAGCACCAAGGTGCTCGTCGACGCTATCCGCGCCGACGCCGACGACGACCACTCCGATCATGACATGGGTGGTGACATCATTCCGCGCTTGGTGGCTGACGGGATGGCCGCGGTCTACGACTTCTTCGACAACGAAGTGCCCGGCGCGACCGAGCGCGACCGCGGCTACTGGCGCGACGTCGGCACGCTGGATGCGTTCTACGACGCGCACATGGACCTGGTGTCGGTTCACCCGATTTTCAATTTGTACAATCGGCACTGGCCGATTCGCGGTGCGCAGGAGAACCTTGCACCGGCCAAGTTCGTCAATGGCGGCTCTGCCCAGGAATCGGTGGTGGGTGCGGGCAGCATCATCTCGGCCGCCTCGGTCCGTAACTCGGTGCTGTCCTCCAACGTCGTCGTCGACGACGGCGCGATCGTGGAAGGCAGCGTGATCATGCCCGGTACCCGGGTCGGCCGCGGCGCGGTGGTGCGCCGTGCGATCCTGGACAAAAACGTCGTCGTCGGGCCCGGTGAGATGGTCGGGGTAGACCTGGAGAAGGACCGGGAGCGCTTCGCGATCAGCGCCGGCGGTGTGGTCGCGGTCGGCAAGGGCGTCTGGATCTAGAGCGATCACCAAAGGTAGGGCACTAACCGGAAGCGCACTTTCTGCATATATGCGCCGTAGCCCGACAACTCGCCTTCGAGCAGCTTTTCCTCGTCGCAGATGCGCAGGACGAGCACGATCACGCCGGGAACGACGAACATCAAACCCCAGTACGAGCCCAGGGCCAGCGGGATGCCGACCATCAGGATCACGTTGCCGGTGTACATCGGGTGCCGCACCAGCCCGTACAAGCCCGTCGAGACGAGTGTCTGACCCGCCTCGATGGTGACGTTGGCCGCCGCGTAACCGTTCTGGATGACCACCGCCATGGCGACGCCGAGTCCGATCGCCACCAGGACATCGCCGACGAGGCAGACTCCTGCCGGTACCGGCGACCATCGGAAGCGGTGATCAAGGGCGCTGACCACGAACATGGCCGGGAAACAGATATACACGACGGTGATGACGATCTGCTGCAGCCTTCTGGTCTCCGCCGATGGCCCGGCGCGCATGCGCCGTTCCAGCGCGGCCGGGTTCGTGCGCATCAAATAAACGCTGGGGACCCACGTGGAGAACGCGAAGACCGCGAGAAAGACCCATGCCTGCCAGTAATGCAACGTGCCCGCCGGCAGGAACAGCAGCAAACCGAAGGCCGCAAGGCCCAAAGTAGCTGAAACTAATCCCTTGCCCAGCGTTGTCAGCTCAACCTCCTCAGCTTTGTATGTAGCTTTGTATGTCAGCTTGGCACGTCGCGACGTCGATAGGCTGCCGCGCCCAAGACGATCAGCGCTGTGTCGATCGCGAGCAGGCACAACAGCGGAATGGCCGTGAAGTCACCGTCACCGACCCGGGGGATGTGTGTGAACGGTTCCAGGTCCAGCAACCACTGCCAGGCACCCGACAACGAACCAAGCAAATACAGCGCGACGAACGCCACCAGCACGGCCCACGCCACCGAAGTGAACCGGGGGAGCAGCCCGAACAAGGCAACCGTTACCGCGGCCGGCAGCCACACCGCGGGCAGCTGTGCGGCCGCGGTACCGAGCACCATGGGCAGCTTGCCGCCGATATTGTTGGCGGCAGTGCCATACGCGAGTCCCGCCGCCAGCCCGGCGATCAGTATTGCGATGCCAGATCCAGCCAGCGCGATCACCAAATGACTTGTCAGCAGCCGAATTCGGCCCACCGCACCGGCCAGCAAGGTCTCGGCCCGCTGGCCGGTTTCGTCCTGATGCAGCCGCAAGGTCAGCGAGATCGCGAACGCCGCGGCCACCATACCCAGCATGCAGAATCCGACCGCAATGAACGCCTGCTCCAGCGCGCTGGTACCGCCCATCCGCACGACGATGCTTAGCGCTGAAGCGCTACCCAACTCGTCGCCGATACCGTGCACGACACTGCCGATCAGCAAGCCGTACAGGCACAATCCCACCGTCCACAACAGCAGTGCGCCGCGGTCCAGCCGCCACGCCAGCCCGAAGGGGCCTTGCAGCGCCGACGCGGCGCTACCCGGACCCGGGCGTTCGGCGATCAGCCCGGCGGCCACGTCGCGGCGGGCGAGCAGGCGGTAGGCGAGCACGGTCAGCACCACCGTCGTCACCAGATGCAGTGCCAGCACCCACCATCGATCACCGGCGTACGGGCGTACTTGCAGCGACCAGCCCAGCGGGGAGAGCCAGGACAACGTACCGGAGCCGGCGTCACCGATGGCGCGCAGGGTGAACGCGATGCCCAGGACGGTGAACGCCGCACCGCGGGCGACTCGGGCGCTGGGCGAGAGCTGCGCGGCGATCGCTGCCACCGCGGTGAACACCAGGCCGGAACCGGCCAGCGCGGCCCCGAATGCCAGTGACCCGGCGGGTGCGACCGCGGTGGTAAGCAGCCCGGCCGCGCCGATCGCGCCGGCGGCGATCGAGGCTCCCAACGACAACAGCAGCGCCGCAGTCAGGCCGGCGTAGCGGCCGATGACCGTCGAGTTGACCAGTTCGGTGCGGCCGGTCTCCTCCTCGGCGCGGGTGTGGCGAATCACGGTGAGGATGGCTGCCACCGCGATGAGCAGATAAAACATCCCTGCCTTCCAGATGGCGGTGGCGCCCAGGCTGTCGTTGTAGATCTGGCCGTAGAGTGCACGCTGGGCCGGGCTGGCCATGATCGTGGCCGCGAAACCCGCCCGCGCGGCGCGGTCGGGATAGACCTTGTCGATGCTTCCGACGTACACGGTGGCCAGCGGTGCCGAGAGCAGCAGCACCCACAGCGGTAGCACGACTCGGTCGCGGCGCAGGCACAGCCGCAGCATGGCGAACGTGCCGGAAAAGTTTGACCTGCGTGGTGACCCTTGGTGGTGGCTCATGCCGGCACCTGCTGCCCGCTGCGCGCCTCCTGACCGTCGGTGCCGTAGTGACGCAGGAACAACTCCTCCAGCGTGGGCGGCTGGCTGACCAGGCTGGACACCCCGGCGTCGCCGAGCACCCGGATGAGCTCCCCGAGGCTCTCGCTGTCCACCTGAGCGCGCAACGTGTTGCCATCGACGCTGACGTCCTCGACACCCTCGATGCGCGACACATCGCCTGGATCGCCTGTCATTTCGGCTTTGATCGAGGTGCGGCTCAGATGGCGCATCGAATCTAGCGATCCGGTTTCGACGGTCTTACCGGCCCGGATGATCGTCACCCGTTCGCACAGCGCCTCCGTTTCGGCCAGGATGTGGCTCGACAGCAGCACCGTCGTGCCGCGGTCGCGCGCTTCGCGGACGCATTGCTGAAAAACATTCTCCATCAACGGGTCCAGGCCACTGCTGGGCTCGTCGAGCAGCAGCAGCCGAGCCTGCGACGAGAATGCGGAGATCAGCGAGACCTTTTGACGGTTGCCCTTGGAGTAGGTGCGCGCTTTCTTGTGCGGATCCAGCTCGAAACGTTCGATCAGATCGGCGCGCCGCCGCTCGTCGATACCGCCGCGCATGCGGGCCAGCAGGTCGATGATCTCACCGCCAGTCAGCGACGGCCACAGCGTGACGTCGCCGGGAACATAGGCGATCTGGCGGTGCAGGTCGACACCGTCGGTCCACGGGTCGGCGCCGAACAGTCGCACGGTTCCGGCGTCGGCTTTCACCAGACCCAGCAGTATCCGGATCGTGGTGGACTTCCCCGCTCCGTTGGGACCGAGGAAGCCGTGAACCTCGCCCCCGTGAACGGTCAGATCAAGCCCGTCCAGCGCCCGAACTGCCCCGAAGTTCTTGGTCAGATCGCGGATTTCGATGGGCGTATCGCTTTGGTCAGCCGGCATTGGCTTCTCCTTGGTCAGCTTCGGCGAGAAATGCGTCGTACATGGTCCGATCGGCCATCAGCCCCTCGGTGTAGACCTCCAGCGAGGGCAGCAGCATGTCGTTGCTGTAGTCACGCAGCACCGCCCGCAGATCGGTAGGGTTCGGGTGCATTTGCAGGTACAGCAGGAAGCCGCCACCGCCCGTGATTGCCAAGTATTTGGCCCGAGCTTTGGGGTCTCGACTGGGTTTGAGTGTGCCCGCCCGAACACCTTCGTCGAGATACTCCTCGGCGTCCTGAATCATTTTGCGCCACAGAATTCTTGCCAGCTCGCCACCGGATTGCATGCTGCGCAACAGGTAGGCCATCAGTGGCGCGTAGGACTCGACCTCGGCCAACGCTGCGAGCCAGGTGCCGGGATCGGTTGATCGCATGGTCTCGGACTTGGCGTTGCGGATCTCCTCGGCGACGTAGTCGTCGCAGGCCGTACGCAGGCCCTCCTTGGAGCCGAAGTGGTGAATGACAAGGGCGGTGCTGACACCCGCCGCTTTGGCGATGGCCCGCAGCCCGATGCCGAAGCCGTGCCGGCCGAACTGCTCGATGGCCGCGTGGCGGATCCGCGCAGCGGCGGTCAGGTCGGCTGAACGCATGTTCAGTACACTAAACACTCGTTCAGCCCGGCGTCAAGATTTGTGCGGTGGGCAGACGCAGGCTCGCGTGATTCCGCCAGCCGAAAAATGCGATTCTGTGTCTGGTCGCGGAAAGCCGGTCAGTCGCGCACGGCGGCCAGCAGGCCGTCGCCGAGCGGCACCAGCGCGGGGGTCAAGAGCTCGTTCTCGGCGATCAACCGGGCCGCTTCACGCACTGCCGTCACCTCGGCGTCGTGGGCGGCGGGGTCATTGGCCCGGCCGCCCAGCGCGGCGCGGTGCACGACGATGATCCCGCCCGGGCGCAGCAGCCGAATCCCGGCGACGACGTAGTCTGGCTGGTCGATCGGGTCGGCATCGACGAACACCAAGTCGTAAGACTCGTCGGCGAGGCGGTTCAGCACCTCCTGTGCCCGGCCGTTGATCAGCCGGGTCCGGGACGGTCCGACACCGGCGTCGGCGAACGCCTGTTTGGCTATCCGCTGGTGTTCGGGCTCGATGTCGATGGTGGTCAGCACCCCGTCCTGGCTCATGCCCGAAAGCAGCCACAGTCCGCTGACCCCGGCGCCGGTGCCCACCTCGACGACAGCTTTGCCGCCGCTGAGCTTCGCCAGCAGGCTGAGCAGCGCGCCTACTGCGGGACTGATCGCGCTGACGCCGACGTCGTGCGCACGCTCCCGAGCGGTGGCCACGATCGCATCCTCGGAGATCGACCCCTCGGCGTGGGCGGAAATGGCGGCGGCCCGATCGGCCGGGGTCGACTGGCCGGATGTGCGGTCGGTGCTGGCCATGCTCCGCAGCGTAGAACCAACGTCCCCGGTAGCCGGGCAGGCGCGCCCGGCGACACGCTGCGACGGCAAATTTGTGCTACATCACACTGGGTGGTAAAAGCCCAGCTTAGGCCCATGGCAGCCGGGTTTCTCAGTGAACGTTCAGTGCGGCCACATCCCGGCCACAAGCCGATGGGCGAGCGTGGACGCATGCAATGCGGTGAGCAGGGGGGCGGGAATACCGCTGGGTTTCGTGACGTTGCGCGCGGTGACACGGTGTCCGATGTCGGCGCCATCAACTCGGAGGATTTGACCATCACCACTATGAGAAGCCCGGCACGCATGACCTGTCTCGGGTGCTACCGCGATTCCGGCTGGGTCGAGCCGCGCGAAGAACCTTACGGCACCGCGGTTTTCGACGCGACCGGCGACAAGGCGACCATGCCGTCCTGGGATGAGCTGGTGCGTCAGCATGCCGATCGGGTCTACCGGCTGGCCTATCGGCTTTCCGGCAATCAGCACGACGCCGAAGACCTCACCCAAGAGACCTTCATCCGGGTCTTCCGCTCGGTGCAGAATTATCAGCCGGGGACGTTCGAGGGCTGGCTGCACCGCATCACCACCAACCTCTTCCTGGACATGATGCGCCGGCGTAGTCGGGTGCGGATGGAGGCGTTGCCCGACGACTACGACCGGGTGCCCGCCGATGAACCCAACCCCGAGCAGATCTACCACGATTCTCGGCTCGGACCCGACCTTCAGGCGGCGCTGGATTCGCTGCCGCCGGAATTTCGCGCCGCGGTGGTGCTGTGCGACATCGAAGGCCTTTCCTACGAGGAGATCGGTGCCACGCTGGGCGTCAAGCTCGGGACCGTACGCAGCCGCATACACCGGGGGCGGCAGGCGTTGCGCGACTATCTTGGTGTCGACTCCGGGCGCGCTGAGTCATTTCGCCGCGCCGGCGCGCCGGATTCCGCGGCTTAGTCAGCCGCGACCGGGCTTTTCGGTGCTATCGGGCGCCGAGTTGCGCGCTACATTCGAAGTCTACATTCGAAGTAATGTGGGAGTAACGCCGATCTAGTTCGGGGTACACCCAGCGCTGACACCGAGAGGAGCAGGTGATGGTCGACCCGGGACATGTGTTCCGCCGCGCGTTCTCCTGGCTCCCGGACCACTGTGCTGCGCACAGCGACGCGCCGCTCGGCACGTCCCGCCAGTTCGGATCCACCGAACACCTGTCCACCGAGGCCGTTGCGGCCTTCGTCGACGGCGAGCTGCGGATGAATGCACACCTGCGCGCCGCGCACCATCTATCGCTGTGCCCGCAATGCGCCGCCGACGTCGAGGATCAGAGGCGGGCCCGCGCCGCGCTGCGCGACTCCGGCCCGATCAGGATCCCCGGCACGCTGCTGGGGATGCTGTCGCAAATCCCGCACGCTCGACACGGCGACGCGGGGGATGGGTTCCCGGACCGGTCGGCTGACGGCAACGGGTATGACCGGCGTAAGCGCCGATAGCGTGGGCAAGCCGGCGCACGACACAGTTGTGCTGACAGCACGGGTTTCTCCAGCACCGCGGAAGAGGATGACGTGACCTCCGACCAGGACGACTACGGCACCGGACGGCTGGCGCCACGACCAGTGTCGCGGCCGACGGTCGACCCCACGACGCGGCAGACCTTCGGCCGGCCCGATGGCGTGGCGGGGTCTTTCGTGGCTGAGCGTGTGCGCCCACAGAAGTACCGCAACGAAAGCGAATTCACTCCGCACGAGCAGCCAACCGACCCGGTGCTCGCCGAGGCTTTCGGCCCTCCCTTCCCGGGTGTCGACTCGCTGCAGCGCCACCCGACCGACGCCGGTGCGCTAGAGGCCGAAAAAGACAACAGCGAGCCCGTCCCGGCCGACCCGTGGCGGGATCCGGGCGCGGCCGCCGCGTTGGGAACCCCGGCGTTGGCGCCGGCGGCCGGGCACAGTGCCGGCGGGCAGAGCGACAAGCTCGGGGTGCGCGACGTATTGTTCGGGGGCCGCGTTTCCTACCTGGCGCTCGCCGTCCTGGCCATCATGGCGTTGCTGATCGGCGTCGTCGGCGGAGTGGTCGGACGCAAGACCGCCGAAGTGGTGCAGGCGTTCACCACGTCGCGGGTGACGTTGTCCACCAGCGACGCCGAACCGCCGGCCGGGCAGTATGCCAAAGTGGCTGCGGCGATCGCCGATTCCGTGGTCACCATCGAGTCGGTCAGCGACCAGGAGGGTATGCAAGGTTCCGGCGTGGTGATCGACGGACGAGGCTACATCGTCACCAACAACCACGTGATCTCGGCGGCTGCCAACAATCCGAGCCAGTGGAAGACGACCGTGGTGTTCAACGACGGCAAGGAGGTGCCCGGTAACTTGGTCGGCCGCGACCCCAAGACCGACTTGGCCGTCCTGAAGGTCGACAACGTCGACAACTTGACGGTGGCCCGCCTCGGCGACTCCGACAAGGTGCGGGTGGGTGACCGCGTCCTGGCGGCCGGGTCTCCGCTGGGATTGCGCAGCACCGTGACGCACGGCATTATCAGCGCACTGCACCGGCCAGTCCCGTTATCGGGGGAAAATTCCGACACCGACACCGTCATCGACGCTGTGCAGACCGATGCGTCGATCAACCACGGGAACTCCGGTGGCCCGTTGATCGACATGAATTCCCAGGTGATCGGTATCAACACGGCTGGAAAGTCGCTGTCTGACAGCGCCAGCGGGCTTGGTTTCGCGATCCCGGTCAACGAAGCGAAGTTCGTGGCCGAGACCCTGATCAAAGACGGCAAGATCGTGCACCCGACGCTCGGTGTGAACGTTGCGTCGGTGAGCAACTCCATCGCCTCGGGGGCCCTGGTGAAAAACGTCAAAGCGGGCAGCCCCGCAGAAAAGGGCGGCATTGTCGAGAACGATGTAGTGGTCAAGGTCGGTGACCGCAGAGTGGCCGATGCCGACGAATTCATCGTCGCGGTCCGTCAGCTGACTATCGGCAAGCCGACGCCGATCGAGGTGGTGCGCGACGGTCGGCACGTGACGCTGACGGTGACCCCCGGGCCGGAGGCCGGCTAGATGTTCGCCAACGTCGGCTGGGGGGAAATGCTGGTCTTGGTGGTGGTCGGGCTGGTTGTCCTGGGCCCCGAGCGGCTTCCCGGAGCAATCCGATGGAGTGTGGGCGCGCTGCGTCAGACTCGCGATTACCTCAGTGGGCTGACGGCTCAGCTGCGCGAGGATATCGGGCCGGAATTCGACGAACTGCGGGAACCGCTGAGCGAGCTGCAAAAATTGCGCGGGATGACACCGCGTGCGGCGCTGGCCAAGCACTTTCTCGACGGCGACGAGTGGTTGTTCACCGGCAGGTTCGACCGGGCGGAAGAGGCTGTTCCGCAGCCGCCACCGCGCTCGTCGTCGATCGCGCCCGTATCCCCGGCCGACGGGCCGGTCCCGTACGACACCGACGCGACCTGATCGGGGCTACCAGCGCCAGGTGCGGTGACGCGTCCTGTCTTAGTGGGTGGTCGGATCCAGCCCCAGCGACATGCCGGCCAGACCGCGTCTGCGCGATGACAAGGTATCGGCAACCCTGCGCAGCTCTTCACCCACCGCCGAATCGGGGGCGCTGAGCACGATCGGCACGCCGGCATCGCCGGCGGCGACCAGCGCGGGATCCAGCGGGATCCGCCCCAGCAGCGGGACGTCGGTGCCGACCGCGCGAGACAGCCGCTCGGCGACCTGCTGGCCACCGCCCTCACCGAAAACCGGCAGTCGTGAACCGTCCGGCAGGGTGAGCCACGACATGTTTTCCACTACCCCCACGATGCGCTGGCGGGTCTGCAGCGCGATGCTGCCGGCGCGCTCGGCGACTTCGGCGGCGGCCTGCTGGGGCGTGGTCACCACCAGAATTTCCGCGCTGGGAATCAGCTGGGCCACGGAGATGGCGATATCCCCGGTGCCGGGCGGCAGGTCGAGCAGCAGCACGTCCAGATCGCCCCAGTAAACGTCGGCGAGGAACTGTTGAAGCGCCCGGTGCAGCATCGGGCCGCGCCACACCACCGGGGTGTTTCCCTGGGTGAACTGCGCGATCGAGATGACCTTCACGTCGTGGGCGATGGGCGGCAGAATCATCGACTCCACCTGTGTGGGGCGGTCGGTGGTGCCCATCATCCGCGGTACGGAGTGGCCGTGGATGTCGGCGTCGAGCACCCCGACCGACAGGCCGCGCGCAGCGATCGCTGCGGCCAGGTTGACCGTCACCGTCGACTTGCCGACACCGCCTTTGCCGGACGCCACGGCATAGACGCGGGTCAACGATCCCGGCTGGGCGAACGGGATGACCGGCTCTCGGGCATCGCCGCGCAATTGCTTGCGCAGCTCGGTGCGCTGCTCGTCGCTCATGACGTCGAGGCTGACCTGCACTGCGCCGGTGCCCGCGACGTCGGTGACCGCTCGCGTGACGCGCTCGCTGATTTCGGTTTTCTTCGGGCACGCGGCGGTGGTCAGATAAATCTCGACGTGCACGGCGCCCTTAGGGCCGACGTCGATACTTTTGACCATCCCAAGTTCGGTGATGGGACGCCGCAGCTCCGGGTCGATTACCTTGGCCAAAGCGGCGCGAACACCAGCAGTCAGCGCGTCATCCTGCGTTTTGGACATCACCGCCGAGTGTAGGCGTCCGCGCAGATCGGTTGGTTAGCCGGGCGGACCGGGTACAGCCTGGTCGGACTCGGGTAGCGGTGGCGCGAACGGCGGCGGTAGCGCGAACGGCGGTGGTGGCGCGAACGGCGGTGGTGGCGCGAACGGCGGTGGTGGCGCGAACGGCGGTGGTGGCGCGAACGGCAGCAGCGCGAAGGGTTGCAGTGGCGGCGGTGTCGTGTCCGGCGAGTCGATGCAGATCACCGTGCAACTCGCCGGTCGGGGGGCCGGCGACTGCCACGGCCACGGCCACAACGGCTGCTGGCTGGGCATCGCCGGGGAACCGAGGTCGATCAACGGCATCTGGGCGAGCGGGTCCGTGGCGGGTAAACCATGCATGTTGAGCGGGAGTCCGGGTCCGAGTCCTTCGGGGTGCTCCAGGTGGATGTCCCCCAACGGCGGTGGAGGTCCGATCAACGGCGGCAGGTCGACCGGCACCACGCCGGTCGCGTAGGCCGCGGCCCAGCCGAGAACATTTTGGGCGTAGGACCTCGAGTTGTTGTAGCGCAAGATCGATGCCATCACCTGGGACGGGTCGCGCAGGTTCAGGCCGCCGCTGCACAGATACCGCGCCGCCGCCAGCGTCGAGTCGTACAGGTTCTGCGGATCTGCCACGCCGTCGCCATCACCGTCGGCGGCGTAGCGCGCCCAGGTGCCCGGTAGAAACTGCATGGGCCCCATAGCCCGCGCGTAGATGACACGACCGCCGACGTTGCTTTGGACCACGATCTCGTTGCCGGGCAGTGTGCCGTCCAGGGCAGGGCCGTAGATCGGCTGGATCGAGGTGCCTCGGGCGTCGGTCGCACCTCCGTTGGCATGCAGTGACTCGATGCGCCCGATGCCGGCTAGCAGATTCCAGCCGATCCCGCAGTCGGGGTCGGAGGCGGCCATGAGCTTTTCGGCGTTGCGGTACGCGGCCAGCGCCATTGCCGGGATACCCAAGGCGCCGACCGCATTCACCGCAGCCGGCGGCGGGGGAGCCGCTACGGAGGCCACAGCGATGTGGAAGGTGCTTGGTTTGCGAGACACCGTGACCACTCGCGGGCCGGTGGAGTCACCCGGGTTTCGTGCGACCGCGGCGACCGGGGTGACGGCGGTGTCGAGCCGCGCCGGAAAGGGGGGAGCTGCGGCACCAACCGCTCCGGCGAAGACCAGGGCGGTGATCGCGACAATCCCGACCGCGGGGGCCTTGGCTGCCCGTATCATGGGTCGCCGAATCCGGCCAGTCATCCGGCCGATGGTGAGCCGTGCACCCAAACGTGCCCCAATACGCACTCGGCTGTCCTTGCCTTTGTGAGCCTTTGTGAGCCTTTGTGAGTCTTATCCGGGCGCTCACGCCGCCGACATGGCGTCGTGAACTACGTCACCATACATAACAGTTGTGGCTGCGGTGGCAACAATCGCCCACTCCGTGCGGGGTTTCGGTGTCGCTTCGACCCGAGTTCAGACGGCCCACGCGCTATCGGGGACGTGCGATGCGACGATCCCTCCGGGAATCGGTATCGGTCGACGCGGTGTCCGCCGACCGCGGCTCCCGCTCTTCCAGCAGCGTGCGCAGATTTTCCAACTCGTGGCGCAGATAGTCCCGGGTCTTCGCCACGTCACCGAGGGACAGCCTCAGCGCGGCGAGCTCGCGGGCCAGGTATTCGGTGTCGGCCTTGGTTTGTGCGGCGCGACGACGATCCTCCTCGAGCGCCACGCGGTCGCGGTGCTCCTGGCGGTTCTGGGCCAGCAGAATCAGGGGCGCCGCGTAGGCCGCCTGGGTGGAGAACGCCAGGTTGAGCAAGATGAACGGGTACGGATCCCAACGCAGGTTGACGGCGGTCAGGTTGACCGTGATCCAGGCGACCACTACGAGCGTTTGCATCACCAGGTAGCGGCCGGTGCCAAAAAAGCGGGCGACCGCTTCGGTGAGCTGCCCGACCGCTTCCGGATCGAGCCGCGGCGTGACCACCCGCGAGGTGCGGGGCGTGTAGAGCCGCTGCCGAGCCGAAGACTTGCTCACGAATTTGGTCACGAAGCCCCCCCGGCCGTGTCGAGCGACGCCTCGTCGATGTTCGCTCGCCAGTCGTGCGGCAACAGGTGGTCGAGCACGTCGTCCACTGTCACGGCGCCGAGCAGGTGATGCTGGTCGTCGACGACCGGGCCGCACACCAGGTTGTAGGCGGCGAAGTAACGGGTCAGCGCGGACAGTGAGGTGTCCGGCGTCAGCCAGGGCAGCTCGGTGTCGATGATGCCACCGGTCAACGTGGCCGGCGGTTCGCGCAGCAGCCGCTGCAGTGGTATGCAGCCCAGGTAACGCCCGGTCGGCGTGGCTGTCGGCGCACGCGCCACAAACACCAACGAGGCTAACGCCGGGGTGAGGTCGGGATCGCGGACCCGGGCCAGGGCCTCGGCCACTGATGCGTCCGGTCCCAACACGACCGGGTCCGACGTCATCAGGCCGCCCGCACTTTCGGGTGAGTGGGTGAGCAGCCGTCGCACCGGATCGGACTCTTTGGCGTCCATCCGGGCCAGTAGCACCTCGGCGTCGCTCGGGTTCATCGCGCCGAGCAGGTCGGCAGCGTCGTCGGGGTCCATCTTCTCCAGCACTGCGGCCGCGCGCTTGGTGCCGAGCTGGGTCAGCACCTCGGCCTGATCCCGCTCGGGCAACTCCTGCAAAATATCGGCCAGCCGGTCGGTGTCGAGTGCGGTGACCACCTCGTAACGGCGCTTGGGCGGCAACTCACGCAAGGCGTCGGCAACCTCGATGGGGCGCCATTCCTCGAATCGTTGCAGCAGTTGCGCCACCTCCTGGCCGGGCATGGCCAGCGCCGATGGCGTCAGTCCCTCGACATTGTGCCAGTCGACGACGTAGACGTTCGATCGTCGACCCAGCCGTCGCTGATTGCGGACGGCAATGCGGGTCACCACCCACTCGGTCGTCCGGTTCTGCTCGATGCCGAGGTCGGTGATCACCACGTCGACGCCGGCCAGCTGCGGCAATTCGGGATCGTTGACCCGCACTTTGGTGTCCAGGACCTGGCCCAGCACCAGCACCTCGCCCGGACGCTGGCGAAACCGGTGCAGTGACAGGCTCGTGCTGTTGAGTGTCACCGCGTTGGGCTCGATCGCCGAGACACGCCCCATCGGAACGAAAATTCTTCGGCGGGAGGGTAAGTCGACAACAAGTCCGATGACGCGAGGTTGCCGGCGGACGATGCTGATGCTGACCACGACGTCGCGCACCCGTCCGAGTGACTCTGCCAACGGGCCTAACACCACCATTCGCGCCAGCCGTGCGATGTAGACCCTGTCGATCGACGTCATGGTTCAAAGGGTATTCAAACGGTAGGACTGGAGACGTGAACGATGCCTCTCGAGCCGTCTACCGACCCCGCCGGACTTGCCTCTCGGTGCCGGGAAGCAGCCAGAAAATGATCGACAAGGCCAAGAGCCTTCCCGCCGATCAAGTCTTTCTCGATCTGGAGGACTCCGTCGCTCCGGAGGCCAAGGAATCGGCCCGCAGACGGGTGGCGGCGGCGCTTGCTGCACCTGGCTGGGCCCGGCAGGTGCGCGGGGTCCGGGTCAACGGTTGGACCACGCCGTGGACCTATGCCGACGTGATCGAGGTGGTGGCGGCCGTCGGTGCCGCACCCGGCGCGGTGCTCGACGTCGTCGTGCTGCCGAAGGTCTCCGAGGTCTCCCATGTTCGGGCACTCGACCTGCTGCTGACCCAGTTGGAGACCGTGCACGGACTCCCGCCTGGCGGCATCGGGATCGACGCGCAGATCGAGGACGCGCGCGGCCTGCTCAATGTTGACGCGATCGCCGCGGAGCCCCGCGTGCAGGCGCTGGTTCTCGGTCCCGCCGACTTGACGGCCAGCCTTAACATGCGCACGCTGGTTGTGGGCGAACAGCCCGAGGGCTACGACGTCGGTGACGCCCACCACCACGCTTTGATGACGATCCTGGTCGCGGCCCGGGCGAACGGAATCTCCGCCGTCGACGGGCCCTACCTCAAGGTTCGTGACGTCGAGGGTTTCCGGCGGGTGGCGCGGCGCTCGGCGGCGCTCGGCTACGACGGCAAATGGGTGCTTCATCCCGATCAGATCGACGCCGGGAACGAGATTTTCAGCCCCCGTCAGGCGGATTACGACCACGCCGAATTGATCCTGGAGGCCTACGAGTGGCATACTTCACCCGCCGGCGGCGCTCGCGGGGCGGTGATGCTGGGCGACGAGATGATCGATGAGGCGAGTCGCAAGATGGCCCAGGTGATCGCTGCCAAGGGACGCGCTGCGGGCATGCGGCGTCAGTCCGGTCCTTTCGTGCCGCCCCAGCGCTAGTAACGGTGGCGGCGACTTGCTAACGCAGTCCGACGATGACCACGACCAGATAAATCAGCAGGACGGCGACGCCGATCACGATGCCGGCGACCGCCAGGCCATAGCCCTGCTCTCGGGTCTGTTTGATCTGGTTCAGCGCGACTGCACCCAGCACGATGCCCACGATGGCGCTGAGTCCCCCGCAGAACAGCCCCAGCGATGATGCGATCAACGACACGATTGCCAGCGTGTTGGTTCCGGAGCGCGGCCCGTAGCCGCCGGCGTAGTCCTGTTGCGGGTAGCCGCTTGGCGGCGGTTGGCCATAACCGGCTTCTGCCCCGCCGTAACCGGGCTGTGCCTGCGGGTAGGGGTAACCGCCGACGTATTCCGGGCCGGGTTGATAGACCTGCGGCGAGTAGGCCCCGGGTGGTGGATAACCCGGCACGGGCGGAGGATACCCCGGCGGGGGGTAGCCACCTGGTGGGGCGTACCCCGGCGGTGGGAAAGCCGGCGGTGGATAGCCGGCGGGTGGTGGCCCCCAGGGCTCGGCGAACCCCGGCCGGGGTGATTCCGGTGCTGCCTCGGCAGCGTGTCGTTCTGTCTGGTCCGACGGATGCTCCGGTTCGCTTTCCTGACCCTGCGGCTTGTCGGCGGAATCCGCGCCGGGAATCGTCATTCGTTTAACTTAGACGGCGATCGC
>NZ_VYIK01000017.1:0-28767 GCF_008709575.1 Mycobacterium sp. | reverse complement strand
GCAAGCGCGGCGTAGCCGGGCGCGGCGGGTCGCCGCCGAAGACTTGCGGCGATCGCAAGCGCGGCGTAGCCGGGCGCGGCGGGTCGCCGCCGAAGACTTGCGGCGATCGCGAGCGCGGCGTAGCCGGGCGCGGCGGGTCGCCGCCGAAGACTCACCCGTCAGATTGCTGCACACCGCACGTCGGCAGAGCAGAATGAGGACGATGACGAGTCCCTTCCAGCCCGGGCAGGTTCCGGGCGCCGCAGGGGGCACCCCGGCTCCGGGTCGGCGAGGTGGCCCCGGATTGCCCACCCCCCCGAAAGGCTGGCCGGTCGGGTCGTATCCCACCTACGCCGAGGCTCAGCGCGCTGTCGACTACCTGTCCGAGCAGCAGTTCCCGGTGCAGCAGGTGACCATCGTCGGGGTCGACCTCATGCAGGTAGAACGGGTCACCGGTCGGTTGACCTGGGCGAAGGTGCTGGCCGGCGGGGTGCTGTCCGGCGCGTGGCTGGGCCTGTTCATCGGTCTGGTGCTCGGATTTTTCAGCCCCAACCCCTGGGCGGCTTTGGTCACCGGACTGATCGCCGGCGTGTTCTTCGGCTTGATCACCTCCGCGGTCCCTTATGCGATGGCGCGCGGCACTCGCGACTTCAGCTCGACGATGCAACTGGTCGCCGGCCGCTACGACGTGCTGTGTGATCCGCAGAACGCCGAGAAGGCCCGCGATCTTTTGGCCCGGCTGGCGATCTGAGCGGGGCGCCGCGATCCGGTTGACCCGCCGAGCCGGCGTGTTGCGTGGCACGCGTGCCTGCCTTTAGCGTTCTGGCGCGGAAACATCCCTACCGGACGGGAGGCCTGGCGTGGGGACGAGTCGTCGCGAGCGCGCACGGCAGCTGGGGGCAGCCGCCCTGGCGGCGCTGACCGCGGCTTCGCTGCTGTCGTCCTGCGGCCCGGCCGATAGTGGCGCGGTGGTCGGCGTCTACACCCCGGCCAGTGAGACGGCGACGTTCACCGCGATCGCGCGGCATTGCACCGATCAGTTCGGCGGGCGGTTCACCATCCGGCAGTTCAGCCTGCCCCGATCAGCCGACGACCAGCGGCTGCAACTGGCCCGCCGACTCAACGGCAACGACCGCACCTTGGACGTGATGGCCCTCGACGTGGTGTGGACGGCCGAATTCGCCGACGCGGGATGGGTGCTGCCGCTGTCGGACGACCCGGCCGGGCTCGCCGAGGCCGACGCCACCGCCGACACGCTGCCGGGTCCGCTGGCCACAGCGCGCTGGAAGCACCGACTCTACGCTGCGCCGGTCACCACGAATACCCAATTACTCTGGTATCGGTCGGATTTGATGGACAAGCCACCGACGACGTGGGACGACATGGTCGCCGAAGCGACCCGGCTGCACGCCGCCGGCGAACCCAGCTGGATCGCCGTGCAGGCCAAGCAGTACGAGGGGCTGGTGGTGTGGTTCAACACGCTGCTGGTCAGCGCCGGCGGCCAGGTGCTGTCCGACGACGGCAAGGCGGTCACGCTGACCGACACACCCGCCCACCGGGCGGCGACTGTCAAAGCACTGCAGATCATGAAATCGGTGGCCACCGCACCCGGCGCCGACCCGTCGATCACCCAAACCGACGAGGGCAGTGCACGGCTGGCGCTCGAGCAAGGCAAGGCGGCACTGGAGGTCAACTGGCCGTTCGTGCTGCTATCCATGCTGGAGAACGCGATCAAGGGCGGTGTCGCATTCTTGCCGCTGGACACCCAGCCGGATCTGGCGGGCAGCATCGACAGCGGCGGAAATTTTGCACCGACCGCCCAGCAGTTCACGCGCGCCTACCAAGCCGCCGAGAAGGTCCTGGGTTTTGCCGGCTATCCTCGGGTGCAGCCGGACCGACCGGCCAAGGTGACGCTCGGTGGCCTGAACCTGGCGGTGGCCAAGACGACCCGGCACAAGGCGCAAGCCTTCGAGGCGCTGCGCTGCCTGCGTAACCTGGAGAACCAGAAGTACGTCTCGATCGAAGGCGGCCTGCCCGCGGTACGGACCTCGCTCTACGCCGACCCGCAATTTCAGGCCAGATACCCGATGTACGCAGTCATTCGTCAACAGCTCACCGACGCCGCGGTGCGACCGGTGACTCCGTTTTACGAAGCGGTCGCGATCCGGATCGCGGCGACCCTGGCCCCGATAACCAAGATCGACCCGCAGCGGACCGCCGACGAGCTCGCCGTGCAGGTTCACAAAGCCGTCAACGGCGAAGGACTGATCCCATGACGGCCCCCCCCACCGAAAACCGCAAAGCCGAAGCCCGATTGGCGGCCCTGTTGATCGCGCCGGCGGTCCTGTTGATGCTGGTGGTCACGGCCTATCCGATCGGCTACGCGGTGTGGCTGAGCCTGCAGCGCCGCAATTTCGCCACGCCGGCGGACACCGCGTTCGTCGGCCTGGCCAATTACCAAACGGTTCTCACCAGCCGATTGTGGTGGACGGCGTTCGTGGTCACCATGTCGATCACGGTGCTGTCGGTGGCAATCGAGTTCGCGTTGGGCCTGGCGCTGGCGTTGGCGATGCACCGGACACTGATCGGCAAGGGCGTGGTGCGCACCGCCGTGTTGATTCCGTACGGAATCGTCACGGCGGCCGCGTCCTACAGCTGGTACTACGCCTGGACGCCGGGTACCGGGTATTTGGTCAGCCTGTTGCCGCAGGGCAGTGCACCGTTGACCGAGCAGATTCCGTCGTTGGGCATCGTGATTCTCGCCGAGGTCTGGAAGACCACCCCGTTTATGGCGCTGCTGCTGCTCGCCGGACTGGCGTTGGTGCCGGACGAGGTGTTGATGGCCGCGCAAGTCGACGGCGCGGGTGCCTGGCGACGGCTGTTGACGATCATCCTGCCGCTGATCAAGCCGGCGATTCTGGTTGCGCTGCTATTCCGCACCCTGGACGCGTTCCGGATCTTCGACAACATCTACGTGCTCACCGGTGGGTCCAACAACACCTATTCGGTGTCCATCCTGGGCTACGACAACCTGTTCAAGGGGTTCAATGTGGGCCTGGGCGCCGCGATTTCGGTGCTGATCTTCGGGTGCGTGGCCGTCATCGCGTTCATCTTCGTCAAGGTGTTCGGCACCTCGGTACCGGGTGGTGACGGCGGTGGCTGAGCGGATGGGTCCCCGGCGCACAGCCGCGTGGGTCGTCGCCGACACCCTGGTGGTGATCTACGCACTGTTTCCGGTACTGTGGATTTTGTCGCTGTCACTCAAGCCGACGTCAACAGTCAAAGACGGCAAGCTGATTCCCACAGCGGTGACATTCGACAATTATCGGGCCATCTTCCGCGGTGACTTCTTTAGTTCGGCATTGATCAATTCGATCGGTATCGGGCTGATTACCACCGTGATCGCCGTGGTCATCGGTGCTATGGCCGCCTACGCGGTCGCACGGCTTATGTTTCCGGGTAAGAGGTTGTTGATCGGAGCCGCGCTGCTGATCGCGATGTTTCCGCAGATCTCTCTCGTCGCACCGCTGTTCAACGTCGAGCGCGCGGTTGGGCTCTTCGACACCTGGCCGGGATTGATCATCCCCTACATCACGTTCGCGTTGCCGTTGGCTATCTACACGCTGTCGGCCTTCTTCCGCGAGATCCCGTGGGATCTGGAGAAGGCGGCCAAGATGGACGGCGCAGCGCCGGGACAGGCCTTCCGCAAGGTGATCGCTCCGTTGGCGGCACCCGGTATCGTCACCGCCGCGATCCTGGTGTTCATCTTCGCCTGGAATGATTTGCTGCTGGCGTTGTCGTTGACGGCCACCAAGGCGGCCATCACCGCGCCGGTAGCGATTGTCAACTTCTCCGGCAGTTCGCAGTTCGAGGAACCCACCGGATCGATCGCGGCCGGCGCAATGGTGATCACCGTTCCGGTCGTCGTTTTTGTTTTAATCTTCCAACGACGGATTGTTGCCGGATTGACCTCCGGTGCGGTGAAGGGATAGCTCGATGGCCGAGATTGTGCTGGATCATCTGACCAAGAGTTACCCTGACGGCACTACGGCTGTGCACGATTTGTCGCTGACGATCGCCGACGGGGAATTTCTAATCCTGGTCGGGCCTTCCGGTTGCGGCAAGACCACCACGCTGAACATGATTGCCGGACTTGAGGACATCTCGTCGGGAGAGTTGCGTATCGGCGGTGAGCGGGTGAACGAGAAGGCCCCCAAGGACCGCGATATCGCGATGGTGTTCCAGTCGTATGCGCTCTATCCGCATATGACGGTGCGGCAGAATATCGCTTTCCCGCTGACCCTGACGAAGATGAAGAAGGCAGAGATCGCCCAAAAGGTCGAGGAGACCGCGCGAATCCTCGACCTTACCGAACTGCTGGATCGCAAGCCGTCCCAATTGTCAGGCGGTCAGCGGCAGCGCGTCGCGATGGGCAGGGCAATCGTGCGCCATCCCAAGGCGTTCCTGATGGACGAGCCGTTGTCGAATTTGGATGCCAAATTGCGCGTGCAAATGCGGGCCGAAATTGCCCGGCTGCAGCGGCGGTTGGGTACCACCACCGTCTACGTGACCCACGACCAGACCGAGGCCATGACCCTGGGTGACCGGGTGGTCGTGATGCGCGCCGGTGTCGCCCAGCAGATCGGCACGCCCGACGAGCTCTACGAGCGACCGGCCAATCTGTTCGTCGCCAGCTTTATCGGCTCGCCCGCGATGAATTTCTTCCCCGCCGGCTTGACACCGACCGGGTTGGCCCTGCCGTTCGGCGAGGTGACGCTGACCCAGCCGGTCCTCGACGTGCTCGCGCAGCATCCGACACCGCGGAATGTCATCGTCGGAGTGCGACCCGAGCATCTGCATGATGCTGCCCTGATCGACGCCTACCAAAGGATCAGTGCGCTGATCTTCGAAGTGAAGGTAGACCTGGTCGAGTCGCTGGGCGCTGACAAATACGTGTATTTCACCACCGAGGGCGAGGTGGCGCGTTCTGAGCAGCTCGCCGAGGACGTGGCTGAAGTTGGGGTGGGAGAGCACGTGGCCCGGGTTCCTTCTGCATCAAAAGCGACGAGTGGGCAGTCACTCGAATTAGCTTTTGATACTTTGAAACTCGCGGTTTTCGATGCCGACTCTGGTGTCAACCTGACTATTCCGCCGCCGGCGGCGTGAGCGCCGGTGGTAGGTCAAAGCCAGTCGCGGCGCCGGAAGTTGTGGTAGAGAAGCGCGCAGACCACGACCATCAACGCCAGCACCAACGGATATCCCCAGCGCCAATGCAGTATGGGCATGTATTTGAAGTTCATCCCGTAGATGCCGGCGATCATGGTCGGCACCGCGAAAAGGGCCGCCCAGGCCGATATCTTGCGCATATCGACGTTTTGCTGCATCTCGACGCGGGCCAGCGCGGCCTGCACCAGTGAGCTGAGCATCTCGTCGTAGCCGGCGATCTGGTCGGCGGCGTTTGCGTGGTGGTCGGCGACGTCGCGCAGATAGCGGCGGACTTCTTTGCTGATCAGGTCTTTGTGTTCGCTGAGCATCCGCGCAAACGGGACCGACAGCGGGTTGACGCATCGCCGCAGCGCGACCACCTCCCGCTTGATTTGGTAGATCGGTTCGATGTCGGTGCGCTGGCTGGGCGTGAAGGCGGCTTCCTCGACGGCGTCGATGTCGGTCTCCATCAGGCGGGTGACCGCGAGATAGTGGTCGACCACGTAATCGGCGACGGCGTGCATCACCGCATAGGGGCCCAGCCGCATGTGGTCGGGGTTGGCGTCCATCCGCTTTCGCACGTCGGCCAGCCCGCCGTGTTCGCCGTGCCGGACCGTGATGACGAAATCACTGCCGACGAAAATCATTATTTCGCCGGTTTCGACGACTTCGCGGGTCTGCAGCACCGAATCGGAGCGGGTGTAGTTGACCGTCTTGAGGACCAGGAACAGAGTTTGGTCGTAACGCTCGAGCTTGGGCCGTTGATGGGCGTGTACGGCATCCTCGACGGGCAGCGGGTGCAGCCCGAACACCTCACCGATGGCGTGCATCTGGTGTTCGTCGGGTTCGTGCAACCCTATCCAGACGAACGCGTTGCGGCCGGCCTCTTCGACCTCGCGCACCTTGGTCAGT
Source organism: Mycobacterium sp. (assembly GCF_008709575.1). Taxonomy (GTDB): domain Bacteria; phylum Actinomycetota; class Actinomycetes; order Mycobacteriales; family Mycobacteriaceae; genus Mycobacterium. The sequence goes on along the minus strand of NZ_VYIK01000017.1, from coordinate 22,671 downwards.
GCCTCGGCAGGGGTGTATGCCCCCGGCAGGCGTACCCCGTCCACGTACACGCCGCAGTCGACCACGGCCTCGGTGACCGGCACGGGGACCGGCCGGGGACCGGGACCGTTCGACTTTGGTCGCACGACTGGCCGCAGCGACGGCGGCAGCGGGCGAAACGCCGGCATCCGGTCACCTCCCGTCGCGGTGTGGTCGGGTCCCGGCTATGCTACGCGCCCCGACGTTGGATCACCCGGGCTGGTTGGGGAACTCCACCTCATCTGACCGTGCGCTGAGCTGGGACATCTGATATCGGTGTGACCGGGATCGCCTTGTGGTGCCGGACCCGCGGTTTTGGTCCGGCGCCGGTGCGCTAGTTTCGAACCGACGCAACACAAGCGCAAGGAGACCCGAAGTGAGCACCTTGAAGGTCGCTGTTACCGGCGCCGCCGGACAGATCGGTTACAGCCTGCTGTTCCGTTTGGCGAGTGGCTCGCTGGCCGGCCCCGATCGCCCGGTCGAGCTACGTCTGCTCGAAATCGAGCCCGCGCTCAAGGCGCTCGAGGGTGTGGTGATGGAGCTCGACGACTGCGCGTTTCCGCTGCTGGCCGGCGTTGAGATCGGCGCCGACCCGAATAGGATTTTCGACGGAGCAAATGTGGCACTGTTGGTCGGCGCCCGGCCGCGCGGGCCGGGAATGGAGCGTGCCGATCTGCTGGAGGCCAACGGCGCGATCTTCACCGCGCAGGGCAAAGCCCTCAACGAGGTTGCCGCCGAGGACGTCCGTGTCCTGATAACCGGCAACCCGGCCAACACCAATGCGCTGATCGCGATGACCAACGCGCCCGATATCCCGGATGAGCGGTTCTCCGCGCTGAGCCGGCTCGACCATAACCGGGCGGTCTCGCAGCTGGCGAAAAAAGCCGGCGTCGCGGTCACCGATGTCAAGAAGATGACGGTCTGGGGCAACCACTCCAACACCCAATACCCCGACCTGTTCCACGCCGAGATCGGCGGCAAGAACGCGGCCGAAGTCGTCGACGACCAGTCCTGGGTCGAGAACGATTTCATCCCGACCGTCGCCAAGCGCGGAGCGGCGGTCATCGACGCCCGTGGTGCGTCCTCGGCCGGCTCGGCCGCGTCGGCGACCATCGACGCGGCCCGGGACTGGCTGTTGGGCACACCCGAGGGCGACTGGGTCTCGATGTCGGTGCTGTCCGACGGTTCCTACGGCGTGCCGGAGGGCCTGGTTTTCTCCTTCCCGGTGACCACCAAGGGCGGCGACTGGAGCATCGTGCGTGGCCTGGAGATCGACGATTTCTCCCGTGCCCGAATCGACGCATCGGCCGCCGAGCTGGCCGGCGAGCGCGACGCGGTCAAGGCGCTGGGCCTGATCTGAGCCGGCAGTACTCTGACAGCGTGGCCGAAAGCATGCCGGAACCGGTGCGAAACCCGGCGGCGGCGAGTTCACCCGTCGTCTTGGCGGACGAGGAGATCTTTGCTGCTCACCTCGCCGGCAAGCTCTGTGTGCAGCTCAGGGCTCCGCTGGACACCCAGCGCGCGTTGTCAATCGCCTACACCCCCGGTGTGGCACAGGTTAGTCGGGCGATCGCGGCCGACCGCACGCTGGCCGCCCGTTATACCTGGGCAAACCGTCTGGTGGCCGTGGTGAGCGACGGAAGCGCGGTCCTGGGACTGGGCGATATCGGCGCCGCGGCGGCGCTACCGGTGATGGAGGGCAAAAGCGCGCTGTTCAAGGCGTTCGCCGATCTCGACTCGATTCCCATCGTGTTGGACACCAAAGACCCGGACGAGATCGTCGAGACACTGGTGCGGCTGCGGCCGACATTCGGCGCCGTCAACCTGGAGGACATCTCCGCGCCGCGTTGCTTCGAGATCGAACGACGCCTCATCGAAGCGCTGGACTGCCCGGTCATGCATGACGATCAGCACGGAACGGCAATCGTGGTGCTGGCCGCGTTGATGGGCGCCACCAAGGTACTCGGCCGTGACATGTCCGCCCTGCGTGTGGTGATTTCCGGCGTCGGCGCAGCCGGCGTCGCATGCGCCAAAATTCTTATAGAGTCAGGTATTTCACACATCACGGTACTGGACTCACGTGGGATCCTGCATCCTGGCCGCGATGACCTGACTTCGATCAAAGCCGATCTCGCGCAGCGCACCAATCCCGACGGTCTGTCCGGGGGCATGGTTGAGGCGCTCAAGGGTGCCGACATGTTTCTGGGGGTTTCCGCGGGTGTGGTGCCCGAGGAGTTGTTCGCGTCGATGGCGCCGAACGGCATCGTGTTTGCGCTGTCGAACCCCGACCCGGAGATCCACCCCGAACTGGCTGCCCGCCACGCCGCCGTCGTCGCCACCGGCCGCAGCGATTTCCCTAATCAGATCAACAACGTGTTGGCATTTCCCGGGGTGTTCCGCGGAGCGCTGGATGCCGGAGCCCGGCGGATCACCGAGAAAATGAAAATTGCTGCGGCGGAAGCGATCTTCTCGGTCGTCGCCGAGGATCTCGCCCCCGACCGAATCGTCCCGAGCCCGCTGGACCCGCGGGTCGGGCCGGCGGTCGCTGCCGCAGTGGCAGCCGCTGCAGATACCCGGTGATCGCCGGCAGGTGGGCCGTGGCGATGCTGGCTGCGGCGCTGGTTATGGCCGGGTGCACACCCACAGGCAGCTCAGAACACCGGCGCGGCGAGTTGGTGGTCGCCTCCCAACCCGATTCTGAATCGGTGTTGCTCGGCGCCATCTACACAGCGGCATTGCGGTCGCACGGTTTTCCGACGCACACGGAGTCAGTGCCTGACCCGCTGGCCGAACTGGACTCCGGAAAAGTCGATGTCGTGCCCGGTTTCACCGGGCGCATTCTGCAGGTCTTCCAGCCGGGGGCCACGGTACGGTCCGATCAGCAGGTGTACCGCGCAATGGTCGGGGCGCTGCCCGAAGGAATCGCCGCCGGTGACTACGCCACCGCCGCCGAGGACAAACCGGCGCTGGCAGTGACCCGCTCGACGGCCAGGGCGTGGGGCGGCGACGAGCTGAGCGAGCTGCCGCAGCACTGCGACGGGCTCGTCGTCGGGTCGACCGCCGGAGCGGTGACACCCGCGAAGGTGAGTCGGTGCCGATTGCCGCCCGTCCACGAATTCAGCGACGCCGCAACGATGTTCGCCGCGCTTCGGGCCGGTCGGGTCACTGCGGCATGGACCAGCACCGCGGCCCCCGACGTTCCCGCCGACCTCGTGACGCTCGTCGACGGAAAACCCCCGTTGGTGCAGGCCGAAAATGCGGTGCCGCTGTACCGTCGCAACGAGCTGACCGACCGGCAGGTGCTGGCCATCAACGAGGTGGCTGGTGTGTTGGACACCGCGGCGCTGGTCACCATGCGTCGGGACGTGGCGGCCGGTGCCGATCCGCAGGCGGTGGCCGACGCGTGGCTCGCCGAGCACCCGCTCGGGCATTAGCCCGGCGACGACGCTTGATCGCAGGTCGACGAGGTCTACCGGGTGGCGGGCATGACCCGGGACGCCACCGTGGAAAGCAGCCGCTGATATCCGGACCCGGTGAGCCGTACGATGAGGTCGAGGACTTTTGCGTCGGGGCCGACCAGCACGCGGGCCTTGTTCTTGCGCACAGCGTCCAGAATGATCTGCGCAGCTCGTTGTGGGCTGGTGCTGGCGAGCCGCCTGTCGAAGAATTGGGCCAGCTCGTCGGCGTCAACCCCCTCGGCGGTCGTCATGTTGCGGGCGATGGCGGTCTTGATGCCGCCGGGGTGCACGGTGGTCACCTTCACCGGATGCTTGGCCAGCATCATTTCCTGACGCAATGCCTCAGTGAAGCCGCGAACGGCGAACTTCGCCGCGTTGTAGGCAGCTTGCCCGGGCATCGACAAAATCCCGAAGATGCTGGAGATGTTGATAACGTGTCCGTCGCCGGAGGCGATCAGATGCGGCAGAAATGCTTTGGTGCCGTTCACGACGCCCCAGAAGTCGACGTCCATGACCCGTTCGATGTCCTTGAACTGCGTGACCTCGATGTCGCCGGTGAAGGCGATGCCGGCGTTGTTGTAGATCTGATTGACCCTGCCAAAGTAGTCGTTCACCTCGTCGGCATAGGCCTGGAAGGCCTCCCGTTCCGTGACGTCGAGACGGTCCGACTTGACCGCCGCGCCTATGGTCTTGATCCTTTCCTCGGTTAGCGCCAGCCCATCGGTGTCGACGTCGCTGATCGCCAACTTGGCACCTGAGCGGGCCAGTTCGATAGCCAGCGCTTGGCCGATGCCGGATCCGGCGCCGGTAACCACCGCAACTTTCCAAGCAAAACCTTCCATAGACCTTGAGGCTAGTCGGTAGCAGCGGTAGCCGTGCCACGCGGGCTCGTGCAGCTGGACACTGTCCCTGGACGTCGGAAGGGTGGCGTCGCCGGCGCGCCGCTACGTTGCGCGAAACGCCAAGTCGATGATTTCCTGCTGCTCTACCGCGTGTACTCTCGACGACCCGGACGACGGCGCCGACATGGCTCGCCGGGAAATTCGCCTGATTCCAGTTAGCTTGTCCGGCAGCAACTCTGGCAGCTCCAGGCCGAACCGAGGCCAGGCACCCTGGTTAGCCGGTTCCTCTTGTACCCAGAAGAACTCCGCGACATTGGGATATCGGTCGAGGGTTTCGCCGAGTCGGCGTTTGGGCAGCGGCGCCAGTTGCTCGATGCGGACAATCGCGACGTCGTCGCGCTTGTCTTTAGCCTTGCGGGCCGCCAATTCGTAATAGAGTTTCCCACTGGTCAACAGGATCCGCCGGACAGTGCCGCGGTCTCCGATACCGTCTTCGTAGGCGGGCTCTTCGAGCACCGAACGGAACTTGACCTCGGTGAAATCCCGGATGTCGCTGACGGCGGCTTTGTTGCGCAGCATCGACTTCGGCGTGAACACGATCAGCGGTCGCTGGATCCCGTCCAGCGCGTGCCGGCGCAGCAGATGGAAGTAGTTCGACGGCGTCGAGGGCATCGCGATCGTCATCGAGCCTTCAGCCCACAACTGCAGGAAGCGTTCGACGCGGCCGGTGGTGTGGTCGGGGCCCTGGCCCTCGTGCCCGTGCGGCAGCAACAACACCAGATTGGACAGCTGTCCCCACTTGGCTTCACCGGAGCTGATGAATTCGTCGATGATCGACTGTGCACCGTTGGCGAAGTCGCCGAACTGCGCCTCCCACAGCACGAGTGCGTCCGGATTACCCACCGTGTAGCCGTATTCAAAACCGACAGCGGCGAATTCGGACAGCGGTGAGTCGTAGACCAGGAACTTTCCACCGGTCGGGCTGCCATCGGTATTGGTGGCCAGCAGTTGCAGGGGAGTGAACTCGGCGCCGGTGACTCGGTCGAAGATCACCGCGTGCCGCTGAGAGAACGTACCGCGACGGGTGTCCTGGCCGGACAGCCGGATCAGTTTGCCCTCGGAGACCAGTGAGCCCAGTGCCAGCAGCTCGGCGAACGCCCAGTCGATCTTGCCCTCGTAGGCCATCTCGCGACGTTTCTCCAGTACCGGCAGCACTCTCGGATGCACGGTGAACCCCTCGGGCAGCGCCATATGCGCATCACCGATCCGGGCCAGCAGCGACTTGTCCACCGCGGTGGCCAGCCCGGCCGGAATCATCTGGGCGGACTCCACCGATGCACTGGGCTGTGCCTCGCGCTTTTCCAGCTCGCGGACTTCGTTGAACACTCGCTCCAGCTGGCCCTGGTAGTCGCGCAGCGCGTCTTCGGCCTCCTTCAACGAGATGTCGCCGCGGCCGATCAGCGCTTCGGTGTAACTCTTGCGGACGCCGCGTTTGGTGTCGATCACGTCGTACATATACGGATTGGTCATCGACGGATCGTCGCCCTCGTTGTGACCGCGACGGCGGTAGCACAGCATGTCGATGACGACGTCCTTCTTGAACTGCTGCCGGAAGTCGACGGCCAGCCGGGCCACCCACACGCAGGCCTCCGGATCGTCGCCGTTGACGTGGAAGATCGGTGCCCCGATCATCTTCGCCACGTCGGTGCAGTACTCGCTCGACTTGGAGTGTTCCGGCGAGGTGGTGAAGCCGATCTGGTTGTTGACGATGATGTGAATGGTGCCGCCGACCCGGTAACCGGGGAGCAGTGCCATGTTCAACGTCTCTGCCACGACGCCCTGCCCGGCGAAGGCGGCGTCACCGTGCAGCATCAACGGCACCACCGAGAAACCGTCGTCGCCGGCGCCCTTGTCGAGCAGATCCTGCTTGGCCCTAACGAGGCCCTCGAGCACCGGATCGACGGCCTCCAGGTGCGACGGGTTAGCCGTCAGCGAAACTCGAATATCGTTGTCGCCGAACATTTGGATGTAGACTCCGGTTGCGCCGAGGTGGTACTTGACGTCGCCTGATCCGTGAGTCTGAGATGGGTCGAGGTTGCCCTCGAACTCGGTGAAGATCTGCGAGTACGGCTTGCCGACGATATTGGCCAGCACATTGAGCCGCCCGCGGTGTGGCATCCCGATGACGACCTCATCGAGGCCGTGCTCGGCGCACTGGTCGATCACCGCGTCCATCACCGGGATCACGGTCTCCGCGCCCTCTAACGAAAAGCGCTTCTGACCGACGTATTTGGTTTGCAGAAAGGTTTCGAATGCCTCGGCCGCATTGAGCTTCGACAAGATGTACTTTTGCTGGGCAACAGTCGGTTTCACGTGTTTTGCCTCGACACGCTGCTGCAGCCACTGTTGCTGCTCGGGTTCGAGGATGTGGGTGTACTCCACACCGATGTGGCGGCAATAGGCGTCGCGCAGCACCGAGAGCACGTCGCGCAGTTTTCGGTAGCCCGCACCCGGGAAGCAGCCGTCGACCTTGAACTCGCGATCCAGATCCCACAGCGTCAGGCCGTGGGTGAGTACGTCGAGATCCGGGTGACTTCGAAAACGGGAGTTGTCCAGTCGCAGAGGATCGATGTCGGCCATCAGGTGCCCACGGTTGCGGTAGGCGGCGATCAACTCGATGACGCGCGGATTCTTGTCGACGACCGAGTCCGGGTTGTCGGGGCGCCAGCGTACCGGCTCGTAGGGGATGCCCAGTTCCCGGAAGATCTCGTCCCAGAATTCGTCGGAGAGCACCATCTGGTGGATGGTGCGCAAGAATTCACCGGATTCCGCGCCCTGGATGATGCGGTGGTCGTAGGTGGAGGTCAGTGTGACCAGCTTGCCGATACCGAGTTCGGCGATGCGTTGTTCGCTGGCGCCCTGGAACTCTGCGGGGTACTCCATCGCGCCGACACCAATGATGGCTCCCTGACCCGCCATCAGCCGCGGTACCGAGTGAACCGTGCCGAGGGTTCCGGGATTGGTTAACGAAATCGTCACGCCGACAAAGTCTTCCGCGGTCAGCTTGCCGTCGCGGGCGCGGCGCACGATGTCTTCGTAGGCGGCGACGAACTGAGCAAAGCGCATGGTTTCGCAGCCTTTGATGGCGGCGACCACCAACGAACGCTTGCCGTCCTTGCCCTGCAGGTCGATCGCAAGTCCGAGATTGACGTGGGCGGGGGTGACGACATGGGGTTTGCCGTCGAGCTCGGCGAAGTGCCGGTTCATGTTCGGGTAGGAGTTGACCGCCTGAACCAGGGCGTAACCGAGCAGGTGAGTGAACGAGATCTTGCCGCCGCGGGTGCGCCGGAGTTGGTTGTTGATGACCGTTCGGTTGTCGATCAATAGCTTGGCCGGGATCGCCCGGACACTGGTCGCGGTGGGCACCTCCAGCGACATCGACATGTTCTTGACCACGGCGAAAGCAGCGCCCCGCAGCACCTGAGCCTCGTCGCCTTCGCCCAGCGCCGGCGCCGCGGTCTGCGCTTCGGCGCGGGGCGCACCGGTCGGGTGAGCGTCGGCCGCGGGCCGGGATTGGCTCGTGGACTCCGGGTTGTAGTCGACTAAAAATTCGTGCCAACTGGGATCCACCGAGGAGGGGTCGTCGCGGAACTTGCGGTACATCTCCTCGACCAGCCATTCGTTCTGCCCGAATGGTGAACTCGTACTGCTCACGGCAGCTGTTCGCCTCGATTCCTCTGTCTGTCTGCCTGTCTGTCTGCAAGCGCGCAACGGGCGCCTGGCCGTCTGCAGGGTGTCTCCCGTTGTTTTTCGCCCTGTCAAGGCTAACCCTTCGCCGACGAAGCGGCAGAGACAGCGGGGCCGGCGCCCCTGGCTAGCCGGTGTCGCGCACCGGCGGCAGCAACCGCAGGGTTACCGGCCAGCGTATTGGGGGTGTGCCGAACGCCGCGCGGGCATTGCCGACGATCATCTTGCCCACCAGCCGGTTGCCGGTGGCGCCGATCACCGCGCCCACACCGACCGGCATCAACTTGGCGCACAGCAGGGCGCCCCGCCCCAGCGTGTAGCGCTTGCCCGCGTAGGCGAGCCACCGCGAATTCAGCCGCGACAACGCCGGCATCGGCAGTGACGCCAGCCCCTCGGACAACCAGGCGCCGCTGGTGCGGCCGGGTCCGATCAGCTCGGCGATGGCGCGCTTGCTGTCGTCGCCGACGAGCATGGCCAATACCAGTGCCCGGCGGCGTTCACGGTGGTCGGTGGGAATGCCGTACACCGCGGCCAGCGCCAGCGCGAAGAACGCCGTGGCCTCCAAAAACACCAGGGTTTCCCCGGCGAACGCCGACAGGGCGCCCAGTGTGCCGATCCCGGGCAGCGTTGCTGTCGAACCGACCGCCGCGCCGCCCGCGGTCACCGCCGCCAGATAACGCCGCTCCAACTTCGAGACGACGACGGCCGGGGCGGCGTCGGGGTTCGCGCGGCGTAGCCGGTCGACGTAGGACTGTGCCGCCGGTGCCTGAACCCGAGAGCTGTGCTCGATGACGCGGGCCAACGCCCGCACGGTTGCTTTCGGCTTCGCCTCGCCGGCCGGGGACAGCGGATCTGCCGTCGACCCGCTCCGTCGGGTGCTCATGACTGCCTCCGTACCCTGCATGGAACTACTCCAGGCTAGCGCCGGCGCACCACAACAGCGGGCCGGGTGGGGCGGCCGGTGATCAGCGCGGAATAATCCGGACCGGGCACCCCTGTGGCCATGCGGGCGCAGCAGCCGGGCACCGTTGACCACGGCAGACCGAACCGGACGGATGATCGATGGACTAGCGATCGACGTTGGTGGGTAGTCGGTGGGTATCCCGGAGTCGGCGACGGGCCGGGGTGTCTGGGAGGCGGCCATGGATATGCCCTCCATGGCTGCGCCACCTGAAACCGAATGCCAGGGAGATCGCAGCGGTATGACGATGGTGACGGGCCGCACCGGCGGGGTACATCCATGGGGCGCGCTGTGGGTGATGATGATCGGCTTCTTCATGATCCTGCTCGATGCCACCATCGTCGCGGTCGCCAATCCCAGCATCATGGTGCGGCTCGGCACCGGATACGATTCGGTGATCTGGGTGACCAGCGCGTACCTGCTTGCCTACGCGGTGCCGTTGCTGGTCGCGGGCCGGCTCGGTGACCGCTACGGCCCCAAGAACCTCTACCTGGCCGGTCTGGCGGTGTTCACGGCCGCCTCGCTGTGGTGCGGGCTCTCGGGCAGCATCGGCATGTTGATCGCTGCCCGGGTGGTTCAGGGGATCGGCGCCGCGGTGCTGACCCCGCAGACCCTGTCGATGATCACCCGTGTCTTCCCGCCGCAGCGCCGCGGCGTGGCTATGAGTGTGTGGGGTGCCACCGCCGGCGCCGCCACCCTGGTGGGTCCCCTGGTCGGCGGGATACTCGTCGACGCGCTGGGCTGGGCGTGGATCTTTTTCGTCAACGTCCCGATCGGGGTTGTCGGGCTGGCGCTGGCGGCCTGGTTGATCCCGGCGCTCCCCACCCACAGTCACCGGTTCGACCTGATCGGCGTCGTGTTGTCCGGAATCGGAATGTTCCTCGTCGTCTTCGCGTTGCAGCAGGGCCAGTCCGGCGGCTGGGCGCCGTGGATCTGGGCCGTGCTCGTGGCCGGCTTCGGGTTTGTGACGGTGTTTGTCTACTGGCAGTCGGTCAACACCCGCGAGCCACTGATTCCGCTGGATCTTTTCCGGGACCGCGATTTCAGCCTGTCCAGCCTCGGGGTGGCGGTCATCGGATTCGTATCGACCGCGATGGTGCTGCCGCTGATGTTCTACGCGCAGGCGGTGTGCGGGTTGTCGCCGACCCGCGCGGCGCTGCTGACCGCTCCGACGGCGATTGTCGGCGCCGTACTTGCACCGATCGTCGGGCGGGTGGTCGACCGGTCGCACCCGCGCCCGGTGGTCGGTTTCGGCTTCTCCGTGTTGGCGATCGCCCTGACCTGGCTCTCGATCGAGATGACGCCGACCACGGCGATCGTGCGGCTGGTGTTGCCCTTCGTCGCCCTGGGCGTGGGAAACGCGTTCATCTGGTCGCCGCTGGCCGCCACTGCGACCCGTAACCTGCCGCCGCAGCTGGCCGGGGCCAGTTCCGGGGTGTACAACGCCACCCGACAGGTCGGCGCCGTGCTGGGCAGCGCCGGCATGGCGGCGTTCATGACCTCGCGAATCACCGCCGAGATGCCTGCGGCGCCCCTGGGTGGCCGTTCCCCGCACGGCCATGGTGCGGTCGTGGTGTTGCCGAGGGTCCTACACGAACCGTTTTCGGCCGCGATGTCTCAATCGATGCTGCTGCCGGCATTCGTCGCGCTGTTCGGGGTCATCGCCGCGGTGTTTCTCGTCGGCTCCGCCGCCTCAACCGGGGCCGACGGGTCAGCGCGACCGCATTCGGACGCCGATGTCGCCGGGTACGAACCCGGACACGACCCCAAGTACGACCCCGAATATGAGGACGACGACGACTACGTCGAGTACATGCTGTCAAGCCCCCCCGCGCCGATCCCCCAACCCCTCGAGGCCCGAGCCGGTGCGGCCACCGAACCGTCGAGCGCTCCCGCCGAGCAGCCGCCGCCGGTAGCTGCTGCCGGGGTCTGGAGCAGCGAATCGGTCGGACTCGCGCACAATGGCTTTCCCGGCGGCTTTCCCGGCGGCTTTCCCGGCGGCTTTCCCGGCGGCTTTCCGGTCGAGGAGGCGGAGCCGACTGGTCGCCAAGTCACCGATTCGCCCCCGCGTCCTAAGCATTACCGAGAGCATCACCGAGCCGATTCCGACGATTCCGGGCGGCATTGGTCGCCGGATGCCTAAGAGCGCGTGAGGCGGGCGGCTCGCGACGGCTAACGAGCGGTGTTGCCGATCAGCTCGACGCCGTTGCCGTTCCAGCGCAACTTCACCACGCCGGTCACGCCGGCGATACCGCTGGGATAGGTCAGTGCGACCGTGTCGCCGGTGCACTGTGACGTGTCGATGCCGGTGAACCCGAACGTGTCGGGCACGCCCTGTGGAATGTATTTGCCCAGATGGAACAGGACGGCCCTGGTGCTGGGGTGCGCAGCGTTGGTGTTGGCCTTGACGATCACCGCCGACAGCTGGGCACACTCGCTGTAGTTGCCGGCGAGCGGCTCCGGGTTCCAGGACTGCCGGCTGCGCGGATCACGGGGCAGCTCGGAAACCGCCCTGGCGATCGCGGGCGCGGCAAGACTGACCGCACAGGGGTCGGCGGGAGCGGCGGCGTCGCTGGTCGGCGACGCGGTCGACGCCGGAGGTGCCGGGGCGGGAGGCGCAGCGCTCGGGTGGGTGGTGGGCTGAGGCGTTTTCGCCGCGATGGAGTCGCCCGAACCGCAGCCGGTGAGCATCGCGGAAACCAGCCCGACGCAGGCCAGTGTCGTCAACCGCCGGACATCGCAGCTTCGCCTCCACACACCGCTGCACCGTACCGGCACCGTAGCGCCGAGTGCGGCAGGCGCGGCCGGTCCGGGCCGGCTCACCGATAGACTTGCTATCCAATGGCTCCCCTCGACACCGCTGCGACGACCTTCGCCGACCTGCAGATTCACCCGGCGGTGCTGCAGGCGATTGCCGATGCGGGCTACGAGTCCCCGTCGGCCATCCAGGCGGCGACGATCCCGGCGCTCATGGCGGGATCCGACGTAGTAGGCCTGGCCCAGACCGGCACCGGCAAGACCGCCGCGTTCGCGATCCCGATCCTGTCCAAGATCGACACCGGCAGCAACGCCACACAGGCGCTGGTACTGGCTCCGACGCGCGAACTCGCGCTCCAGGTCGCCGAGGCGATCAGTCGCTACGGGGCCCACCTGCCGCAACTCACCGTCCTGCCGATCTACGGCGGATCGTCCTACAGTGTGCAACTCGCCGGGCTCAAACGCGGCGCCCAGGTCGTCGTCGGCACGCCCGGGCGCGTCATCGACCACCTTGAGCGGCGGACTTTGGATCTGTCCCGGATCGATTACCTGGTGCTCGACGAGGCCGACGAAATGCTCAACATGGGTTTCGCCGACGACGTCGAACGTATCCTGTCCGAGACGCCGGAATACAAACAGGTCGCTCTGTTCTCGGCCACCATGCCGCCCGCGATCCGCAAGCTGACCAACAAATACCTGCATGACCCGCTCGAAATTACCATCGACACGAAAACAGCTACGGCCGAGAACATCTCACAGCGCTACATCCAGGTCTCGGGCTCGCGCAAGATGGACGCGCTGACCCGGATACTCGAAGTCGAGCCATTCGAGGCGATGATCGTGTTCGTCCGTACCAAGCAGGCCACCGAGGAGGTTGCCGAAAAACTTCGCGCCCGAGGGTTTTCCGCGGCCGCCATCAACGGTGATATTCCGCAGAGCCAGCGCGAAAGGACCATAGCCGCCCTGCGGGATGGTGGCATCGATATCCTCGTCGCCACCGACGTGGCCGCCCGTGGGCTGGATGTGGACCGGATCTCGCACGTGGTGAACTACGACATCCCGCAGGATCCGGAGTCCTATGTGCACCGGATCGGCCGAACCGGCCGGGCCGGACGGTCCGGGACGGCGTTGCTGTTCGTCTCACCGCGGGAACGCCACCTGCTCACATCGATCGAGAAAGCCACGCGCCAAAAGCTCACCGAGTCACAACTACCCAGTGTCGACGATGTCAATGCGCAGCGGGTGGCGAAGTTCGCCGATTCGATCACCGACGCGCTGAGCGCGCCGGGAATCGAATTGTTCCGCGGCCTGGTCGAGGACTACGAGCGCGAGCACGACGTCCCGATGGCTGACATCGCCGCTGCGCTGGCGTTGCAGTCCCGCGACGGCGAAGCATTCCTCATGGCACCCGAGCCGCCGCCCGAGCGACAGCCGAAAGCGCGGCGGGATCGTCCTGCGAAAGCTGCCCGCACATCCAAGGAAGCGTTCGCCACCTACCGCATCGCGGTGGGCAAGCGCCACCGGGTCGGCCCCGCGGCGATTGTCGGTGCCATCGCCAACGAGGGTGGCCTGCACCGCAGTGATTTCGGCCACATCACGATCGGCCCGGACTTCTCACTCGTGGAATTGCCCGCCACCTTGCCGCGTGCCACCCTGAAGGCCCTTGAGCGAACTCGTATTTCGGGCGTGCTGATCAACCTGAGGCCCGAGCCGCGCGCCGACGGACGCGGTGGCGGCAAATCGCGCCGGAAACGCGCCGGATGACCCTGTCGAGCGGCGCGGCGGTCCAGGGCCGACTCGAGGAGGTCGCCGGGCCGGACCGCGTCGCCTCGTTGACGGGTATCCGCGCGGTTGCCGCGCTGCTGGTGGTGGGGACCCACGCGGCCTACACCACCGGCAAATACACCCATGGCTATTTCGGCCTGGTCTGTTCGCGGATGGAGATCGGCGTGCCGATCTTTTTTGTGCTCTCCGGCTTCTTGCTGTTCCGTCCGTGGGTGCGCTCGCTCGTCTGCCGGACCCCGGCGCCTTCGGTGCGCCGCTATGCCCGGCACCGGGTGCGTCGCATCATGCCGGCCTACGTCGTCACTGTGTTGGCGGCCTACCTCATCTACCAGTTCCGCGCGGCCGGACCGAACCCTGGCCACACCTGGACGGGGATGGTTCGCAATCTGACACTGACGCAGATCTACACCGACAACTACCTCGGGTCATATCTGCACCAGGGGCTTACCCAGATGTGGAGCCTTTCCGTGGAGGTCGCCTTCTACGCCGTGTTGCCGCTGCTGGCCTACGTGTTGGTGGTGCCGGTGTGCAAGCGGCGCTGGCAGCCGGGGCGGCTGCTGGCCGGGCTGGCCGCGCTGGCCTTGATCACCCCGACCTGGTTGGTGTTGGTGCACGCCACAAACTGGCTGCCCGAGGCCGCCCGGCTGTGGCTGCCGACCTATCTCGCCTGGTTCATCGCCGGCATGGCGCTGGCAGTGCTGCAGTCGATGGGTGTGCGCTGCTACGGTTTTGTTGCCGTCTCGCTTGCGGTGATCAGCTATGCCATCGTCTCCACCCCAATTGCGGGCGCACCCACGACGTCACCTACGGGGCTGGTTGAGGCGCTGGTGAAAGCCGGCTTCTACGCGGCAATCGCCGCGCTGGCAGTGGCGCCGCTGGCGCTCGGTGATCGCGGCTGGTACGCGCGGCTGCTGGCCAGCCGGCCGCTGGTGTGGCTGGGCGAGATTTCCTACGAGATCTTCCTGATCCACCTGGTGGCGATGGAGATCGCGATGGTCGAGCTGGTGCGGTACCCGATCTATACCGGCTCGATGCCCAACCTGTTCGTCGTCACGTTGGCCATCACCATCCCCCCGGCGTGGCTGCTGCACCGGTTCACTCGGGTCCGGCGCTGACGAACGCGCCGTGACGATGTCGGACCGCTCCGCCAGCTCGGCGCCGAGCGGTCGCAGAGTGGCAGCGAACCACGATCCCAGCGCGGGGCTTTCACGGACCAGCCGCAGTGCGGTGGTGATGGGTCTCGCGGTGCACAACGGCGGTCCGCAGCGCCTCGCGATTCTCGAAGTACCGTTACAGCGTCGCGCCCGCCGCGCCGAAAGCCAACCCTTGCCGGCCATCAGGAAATGATCCGGAACGGAACCGACAGCGGGCGCCGCACATAACTGCCGCCGGACCACACGATTGCGGACTCTTCGACTTCGAAATCCGGACAGCGGGACAACAATTCGGTTAACGCGACTCGCGATTGCATGCGGGCCGCTGCGGCACCCAGGCAGTGGTGAGCGCCGTGGCCGAACGTCAAGATGTTGCGCGGGCAGCGCCGCACGTCGAGTTCACCGGCGTCGGGCCCGTATTGGCGCTCGTCACGGTTGGCTGACCCGTAGAGCAGCAGCACCTTGCGGCCGGCCGGCACGGTGGTGTGGTGAATCGTCACCTCGCGGGTGGTCGTGCGCGCCAGACCCTGCACCGGGGAAGTCAGCCGCAGCAGTTCGTCGACCGCGCCGGGGATCAGTTCGGGGTGATCGATGAGCAGCTTCCGCTGATCGGGCCGCTGGTGCAGCAGCTGCACCGCGCCGCCCAGCATCCCGGTGGTCGTGTCATTGCCGCCGGTGACCATCGTGAAGGTGAACGCCAGCACCGACAGGGTGCCGGCGAGATCGCCGTCGGCGCCGACCCCGGCAGCCACCAGATGCGTGATGGTGTCGTCCGCCGGCTCGCGGCGACGCCGCTCGATCAGTCCGGTGAAGTAGGCCATCATCGACTCCACCGCATCGCCTGCGGTGGCGATGCCGCCGTCAGCGGCGTTGGCCGCCACGATGGCCTGCGTCCAGCCGTCGAACTGGCTGCGGTCTGCCTCCGGAACACCCAGGTAATGCGCGACCACCATCGACGGCAGGGGTTTGAACAGCTCGGCGACGATGTCGCCGCCGCCGGCAGCGCGCAGGCGCTCGACGCGTTCCACGACGAACCGGCGCACCTGCGGCTCGACCGCTTCGACCTGCCGCGGCGTGAAACCGCGCGCCACCAGCTTGCGGAACTCGGTGTGCGCCGGCGGATCCTGCATCACCATCGGCGGGTTGTCGTGCAGCCCGATGAGTTCGAGCTCCCCGTAATTGACTGTGAGGCCCTGCGCGGAGGAGAACGTCTCGTGATCGCGTGCCGCTGCCCAGACGTCGGCATGGCGGGACAGCACGTAGTAGTCGTCGTGGGGTCTGCCCGCGGGCACCACATGATGGACCGGGTCGTGGTCGCGCAGGGCGCGATACATCGGCCACGGGTTGGGCCAGGTTTCGGCGGTGGCGAGCTGAAAACCCCGGGTGTGAGGCAAGCCGACTGCCACGTCTTATGGGTACGACACTGCACCCGTCGGTGTCAACGCGCTCGTCGCGGCGTTCAGATGCCCGCACCGGGGTTCAGGATGCCCAAGGGATCCAACGCGTCCTTGATGCGCCGGTTCAACACCATCGCCTCGGGGCCCAGGTAGTCGGCCAGCCAGGGCCGCTTCAGCCGGCCGACACCGTGCTCGCCGGTGATCGTGCCGCCGAGGCGCAGCGCCAGCTCCATGATCTGGCCGTAGGCTGACTCGGCTCGCCGGCTCATCACGGGATCGGCCGGGTCGTACACGATCAGCGGATGGGTGTTGCCGTCGCCGGCGTGCGCGATCACCGAGATCATCAGCTCGTGCTCGTCGGCGATGCGGGCCACGCCGCCAACCAGGTCGGCCAGCGCCGGCAGCGGCACCCCGACGTCCTCGAGCAGCAGCGGGCCCTTGGCCTCCACCGCCGGGATCGCGAACCGGCGGGCGGCGACGAACGCTTCACCCTCGTCCGGATCATCGGTCGAGAACACTTCGGTCGCCCCGTGTTCGGTGAACACCGCAGCCATCAACTCGGCATCCTCGTGGCCGGCACGCCCCCGCTCGTCGGAGGCGGCCACCAACATCGCGGCCGCCCCGCGGTCCAGCCCCATCCGCAACTTGTCTTCGACCGCATTGATCGCCACCGAATCCATGAACTCCAGCATCGCCGGGCGGATGCGTGCGCTCACGGCCAGCACCGCTTCGGCGGCGGCCTCCACCGAGGCGAAATTGGCGACCACCGTGCACGACGGATGCTGCGGTGGAATCAACCGCAGCGTCACCTCGGTGATCACTCCGAGGGTGCCCTCGCTGCCGACGAACAGCTTGGTCAGCGAAAGCCCGGCAACATCCTTGAGTCTCGGGCCGCCCAGCCGGACCGCGGTGCCGTCGGCCAGCACCACCTGCACCCCCAGCACGTAGTCGGTGGTGACGCCGTATTTCACGCAGCACAGTCCGCCGGCGTTGGTGGCGATGTTGCCCCCGATGCTGCAGATCTCGTACGACGACGGGTCCGGCGGATACCACAGCCCGTAGCCGGCGACAATTTTTTTCACCTCGGCGTTGAACAGGCCGGGTTGACACACCGCGGTGCGGGTGACCGGGTCCACGACGATGTCGCGCATCTTCTCCGTGGACAACACGATGCCGTTGTCGACTGCGGTGGCTCCGCCGGACAGGCCGCTGCCGGCGCCGCGGGTCACCACCGGCACCCGATGCTCGCTGGCCCAGCGCAGCACGGCCTGCACGTCTTCGGTACGGCGCGGCCGCACCACCGCCAGCGGCTTGCCCGCGCCCGGGTCGAGAGCACGATCCTGGCGGTAGCCCTCGGTCACCGCCGGATCGGTGACCACCATGCCGGCCGGCAGCTCGGCGATCAGATCGGCCAACGCATCCGCGCCCACGACGCCGATCCTACGGTGACGTCGGTGATGGTGCCGCCGCGCCGGGAGCGGCCCGATCGTGCACAGTGGACCGGTGCGCCTCTCCCACCCCCGCACCGGAGCGTTGTTCGATTCTCCGGTGCCGCCGGGCACCGGTTGGCCCGGTGATCCCGCGACAGCCGCCACCGCGGCGGCGTCGACACCCGCGCAGGTCGCGGCCCTGGCCGCGGCCGCCGAGACGACCGGACAACTCGACGCGGCGGTGTCGGTGTGCCGGGCCTGCCCGCGCCTGGTCGAGTGGCGCGAACGGGCCGCGCAGACCAAACGGCGGTCGTTCGCCGATCAGCCGTATTGGGGCAGACCGGTGCCGGGGTGGGGAGCCGAGCGCCCGCGCCTGCTGGTTGTCGGGCTGGCACCGGCGGCGCACGGCGGCAACCGCACCGGGCGGATTTTCACCGGTGACCGCTCCGGTGACGTGCTCTACGCCGCTTTGTACCGGGCCGGTCTGGCGAGCTCGCCGATCAGCGTGGACGCCGCCGACGGCCTGACACTCAACGGCACCCGGATGCTCGCGGCCGTACGCTGCGCACCGCCGGGCAACGCGCCGACGCCGGCAGAACGCCGGACCTGCGCGCCGTGGCTGGCCGCGGAGTGGCGGCTGACCGGCCACGACGTGCGGGTGATCGTCGCCCTGGGCGGCTTCGCCTGGCGTTCGGCGCTGGAAATGGTGCGCAGCGGGGCCGGCCAGGTCGGTCGGCCGCAACCCAGGTTCGGGCACGGCGCCGCCGCGACTTTGCGTGCTGCGCACGGCGACGTGGTGCTGCTGGGCTGCTATCACCCCAGCCAGCAGAACACCTTCACCGGCAAGCTGACCCCGGCGATGCTCGACGACATCTTCGGCCGGGCCGCGGTGACTGCGGGACTATCCCGGTGAGCGGCGGCGTTGCCAGCGACATGCGGCTGTCCGTTTTGGACCTGGTGCCGGTCCGCGCCGACCAGACCACCGCCGACGCGCTGGCGGCGTCGGTGCGGTTGGCGCAGACTGCCGACCGACTGGGATTCACCCGGTACTGGGTCGCCGAACACCACAACATGCCCGCGGTGGGCGCGACCAGCCCCCCGGTGCTGATCGCCTACCTCGCTGCGCAAACCTCACGGCTGCGGCTGGGGTCGGGCGGGGTGATGCTGCCCAATCACGCGCCGTTGGCGGTAGCTGAGCAGTTCGCGCTGCTGGAGGCGGCCGCGCCGGGCCGCATCGACCTCGGCATCGGCAGAGCACCCGGTTCGGATCCGGTGACCTCGCTGGTCTTGCGCGCAGGGGCCGGCCGCGACGACCGCGACCTCGAGCGCTTTCCCCGGTATCTCGACGACGTGATGGCGCTGATGAGTCCGCGCGGTGCGCGGGTGCCCTTGCGCGACGGGGACTACCTGCTCAAAGCGACGCCGGTCGCCGCCAGTGTGCCACAGCTGTGGTTGCTGGGGTCGTCGTTGTACTCGGCGCGCCTGGCGGCGATCAAGGGGCTTCCCTACGTGTTCGCCCACCACTTCTCCGGCAAGGGAACCGAGGAGGCGCTGGCCGTCTACCGCGCGCAGTTCGTGCCCGGCGAGCTGGCGGCCGCACCGGAGACGTTTCTGACAGTGAACGCGGTGGTGGCCGAAACACGCGCAGAGGCAACGGCGTTGATGCTGCCCAACCTTCAGACGATGGCGCGCCTGCGGACCGGCGCACCGCTCGGCCCGTTACCTCTGGTCGAGGACGCGCGCAGTGCCGAGCTGACACCGCAACAGCAGCAGATCGTCTCGGCCGGCCTGGACCGTGCGGTCGTCGGCACACCGGCCGAGGCCGCCGAACAGTTGCGCTCGCTGGCCGCGCGGTTCGGGGTCGACGAGGTGATGGTCCACCCGGTCGCGTCGGCGCACCGCGGCGCCGACCCGGCCACCGCGCCGGCCCGCGAGGCCACGCTCGAGCTGCTGGCCAAGGAACTGTTCTAGCCGCGCGGTGTCAACACGATCACCGGGATCGGCCGCGAGGTTCGGCGTTGGTAGCCCTCGTAGCGGTTGGCGTTGTTGTCGTTGACGATTCGCCACAGCCGGGCATAGTCGGGCTCACCGGGCGTCACGGGGTGCGCCGTCACCGGGAATCTTCGCGTCCCGACGTTGATCTCGACGTCCGGGTTGGCCTTGAGGTTGTGATACCAGCCCGGCGCGCGCGGATCGCCGCCCTTGGAGGCCACGACGAGGTACGCGTCGCCGTCGCGGGCGTAGGTCAGTGTCGTGGTGCGCGGCTTACCGGTCTTGGCGCCGATCGTGTGCAGCAGCAGGCTGGGCGGCACGCCGGGGATGCGGTGCCCGATCCGGCCGTTGCTGCGCCGATAAATGGTGTCGTGCAGGCGCAGCAGCGGCACGCCGATGTGCTGTTCGACCCAGCCGGAGACATCCATGCCGTCAGTCTGCCTCAGTCTGAGCGCCGGGCGTCCAGTTGGGCCAGGGCGTCGCGCAGGATCTGTCCGGTGACCTCCCGGTCCGGGTCACGGCGCAGCAGGAGTCCCTTGGCGACCGAGAGTTTGTCTCCGTTACGCCGCGGCAGCACGTGCAGGTGGATGTGGAACACCGTCTGGAAGGCGGCGCGACCGTCGTTGACGGCGATGTTGGTGCCGTCGGCCAGCTCGGTCGTGCGGACCGCTTGAGCGATCCGCTGTCCGATCACCATCATTCCGGTCAACGTCTCCGGCGGGGTGTCGGTCAGGTCGACCGTGTGACGCTTGGGCAGCACCAGCGTGTGGCCGCGGGTGAACGGACGGATGTCGAGGATGGCCAGGTAGTCGTCGTCTTCGTAGACGCGGATGGCCGGCGACTCTTTCGCGACGATGGCGCAGAACACGCAAGGCATCCAGTCACGGTAGCGGGTTGAGCTCGGTCGCCGCGCGCGCCGGCAGGTCAGGCCGGCAACGCGGCGGCGATCGCCTCGATCGCTCGGTCCAGGATCGCTCGCGGGGTCGCGAAATTCAGCCGGGCAAACCCGGAGCTCACCGTGGGGCCGAACGGGAGCCCTGGACTCAACGCCACCTTCGCCTTCGACAACAAATACTCCGCGGGTTCGCTCGGCAGGTTCAACGCCCGGAAGTCCACCCACGACATGTAGGTTGCCTCCGGGGTGTTGACTTTCACGCCGGGTGCGGCTTCGGGCAGCGCCCGGACCAGGTGATCGCGGTTTGCCCGCAGGTAGACCAGCAGTTCGTCCAGCCACGGTCCGCCGTGGCGGTATGCGGCGATGTTGGCGCGGATCCCGACGGTGGATGCACCCATCTTGTGCAGCATGTTGACCCGGTGCCACTCGTCGTTGTCGCGGGAATTGGACAGCACCACCTGAGCGCACATCAGTCCGGGCAGATTCCACCCTTTCGACGCCGAGAGCAGGGTGACCACCGTCTCGGCCGCCGTATCGGACACCGACGCCGCCGCTACCTGGGGCCGTCCATAGACCAGTGGTGCATGGATCTCGTCGGCGATCACCCGCGCCTGGTGAGCGGCGGCGATGTCCACGATGGCGCGGAGCTCGTCATGGGTGTATGCGGTGCCCAGCGGGTTGTTGGGATTGCACAAAATCAGCGATCCGGCGCCGCCGGCGAACGCCGCGTCGAGTGCGTCCAGATCGAGCACGTAGCGTCCCGAAGCGTCTTGTGGAGTAGGGATTTCCACTCGCTGCCGGCCGGTGACCCGCAGCACGTCGAAGAACGGCATGTAGGCGGGCACGGGCAACACGACCGGGCTCTCCGGTCGGGTAAGGAAATTGACGACCGCCTCCATGCCCTTGAGCACGTCGGGAACCACGTGGACCCACTCGGGTCGCGCGGGCCAGCCGTAGCGCAGTTCGCACCACTGCGCGGTCGCCTGGGGCAGGTCGGCCTCGCCGAACGGCGGATAACCGAACTCCTCGTTGTCGACGCACCCGCGAATCGCGTCGAGCACCGCCGGCGCGGTCGGGAAATCCATCTCCGCGATCCACAGCGCCAGCACATCGGGTCCGAAGTGGTTCCACTTGATGGTCTTGCGCCGGCGCAGCTGCTCCTCGGTCAATCGGTCGAACACCGGATGGTTCATCAGACCTCCTTGCCGGAAACCGCGGGATCGGCCGGGGTTTCATTGTGCGGTGGCCACGTCGCAGGCAGGCTGAGTCCACAGCGCCGTGAGCACGGCCCGGATGCCCTGGCCGCAGACTGGTGCCGGTTTCGCCGCGTAGGGAGCACCGCACCGGCTACCTTAACGCTGTCGGGGAAATCTGACTCTCGGAGAGGCCGAGGATGGCTCAGCATTCGGGCAGGCGGCGGCGCACATCGGGCCAGGGCGGGACGCGTGCCCACTACGGTGTGCTCGACCTGGGTGTGGCTGCCGCCGCGGTGCTGGCCGCGCAACTGGGACCGGCGGTCATCGCGGCGCCGGCCAAGGCCGACATCGTCGACCTCGTCATCGGGCCGATCACGAATGCCCTCGACTCGGTCGCGGATTTGCCGGGCTCCGCGGGTGCATCGGTGGGCGCGCTGAGTACGCCGGCCGATAGCCTGGCCGCTGCCATGCTGCCGTCTGTGCCCTCCGATCGGGTCGCTGATCTGGCGGTGCCGGCCGCGCCCATCGATGCGGGCGCCGTGGCGGCCGCCGACTCCAGTCTGGCCAACACCGTGGTCCAGGCCATCTATCTGGAGTTTTACAACCTGGGTCGAGCCTGGATGAGCAGCTCCATCGGATCAGCGGTCGACAGTGTGATCAACTTCCCCACCTCGGCGTTGTTTCACGTCGATCTGATCGGCAACGGTGCGCCCGGCACGGAAACTGACCCCAACGGCGGCGCCGGCGGGATCCTCTTCGGCGACGGTGGCGCCGGCTACAGCTCCACCACGCCCGGTGTGGCCATCGGTAACGGCGGCAACGCCGGACTGATCGGCAACGCCGTCGTCGCCTCTAACGCCGGCGCGGCCGGCGGCAACGGCGGCAGCGGCGGGTTGTTGTTCGGTCAGGGCGGTGACGGCGGGAACGGGGGCGCCGGCAGTGCCGGCGGCGTCGGCATCGCCGGGGCCAACGCCACCACCGCGGGCAGCGCCGGCGGTGAAGGCGGAGAAGGCGCCGTCGCCGGCGCCGGCGGGGACGG
>NZ_VYIK01000179.1 GCF_008709575.1 Mycobacterium sp. | reverse complement strand
TGCGAGTAGCCGAACACGACGACGTGGTTTCCCTGGCCGAGTTGCTCGGCGACCGCGCTCTGCAGATCGGTGAGGCCCTGGGCCACCGATGTGGACAACGGCTCGCTGGTGAGCCCGGTGAACGGCGCGAACTGTTCGGGTGTGGGCAGGCCTTCGGTGGTGTAGCCGGGAAAGTGAGGGGCGATGAACAGCTGGTCGACCTCGGTGGTGTACGGGGGGCCGGGCAGCGCCGGAGGTGTCAGCGACGTCACGCAGCACGGCCCGGTGCCGCCCATGACCAAGGCGATGTCAGCGTCATCGGCCGACGCGACCGCCGAAGTCGTCGCGGTCAAGCCCGAGAACGCGGCAGCGGCCGTCGCCGACACCAAGCCCAGCCGACCCACCATCACGATGTCCCATCGCCGGCATATCCCGGAAGCGACGTTGCTCCGGTCGCGCATCGAACTTATCACCTTCTACTCAGCTTAACAAGATACAATCGGGCATGTATCTTTATACGCGCGACGCTCGCGCCTCTATAGCGCTTCAGCCGCGAAGTCGCTGTCGGTTGCTGCATGGGCCCCGATATACCGTTGAGCAGGTATCCTGCCGCCGGTGGCCGTGTTCGCCGCCGCGGTAGCAGGGAAAGCGGAGAGCCGCTGGTCCGAAAGACGAGGTGTGGTCGGCAGTGGTGACGAGCGCCGATGGCCGGGGAGAACGCCGTACCCAGGCGGAGCGCAGCACAGCGATGCGGGCGCGCTTGCTCGACGCGACCGTCGAGTGCCTGGTCGCCCACGGTTACTCGGGAACGACGACGCCGCGCATCGCCGAGCTGGCCGGAGTGACGCGGGGCGCCCAGATCCACCATTTCCGCTCGAAGGAAGACCTGGTCGTCGCGGCCATCGAGCATCTGGCTCAACAACGGGCGCAAGCCGCCATCCGCGAACTCGGCCGTCTTCGAAGCAGTCCCGACCCGGTGTCAACGGTGCTGGACTTCCTCTGGGAATCCCATCAAGGCCCGATGTTCGTTGCGAGCATGGAGCTTTGGGTCGCCGCGCGCACCAATCCGGTGCTGGCGCAGCAGATCCAGCGGGTGGAACCGGTGGTGAACAGTACATTGGTCGCCG
>NZ_VYIK01000178.1 GCF_008709575.1 Mycobacterium sp. | reverse complement strand
CTGGAAGGTCCACTACCAGCACATCGGAAAGGCGGCAGATGACGGCCACGAACCACACCCGGTTGACTCCGCGGCAGCGACTGACCCGGGGCCTGGCGTACTCCGCGGTCGGGCCGGTGGACCTCACCCGCGGGCTCGTCGGACTGGGCGTTAATTCCGCGCAGGCCGGTGTTTCGAGCCTGCGTCGGCGCTACCGCGATCGTCGGTTGGCTGCTGACCTGCAATCCGCGCAGGAAACGGTCGCCGCCGAATTGGCCGCCGCGCACGAACTGGTCGCCGGCCTGCCGCGGGCGCTGCACAAGGCCCGCCAGTCCCGGCGTTACGGGAGACGCGCCTGGGTGATTACCGGCATCGTCGTGGTGGCGCTCGGCGGTGGCGCGGTCGCTTTCTCGATCCTGCGGCGCTCCGCGCGCCCGAACAACTCACCCCGCCCGCCCAGTGTCGACGTGCAACAGCAGCTCTAGCAGTGCAGCCTAGCTAGCCCGTCAACGACGATGCCTGCGCCCCCCACCGAGCGGAACCTTGTCGTCTGTGGCGCCGACGCCGCTCAGTCGGCGCATCGGAGCGATCAGCGCGGCACGTGTCACCGCGATCGTGGCGACCGCTCGGCCTCTAAGTCCCATCGCATCGTCGCGGGACGTTATAACCCGATTGACGAGAGCAGGTCAGCGAATATGGTGGGGTCTACTACCGCGGCGGGGTCCAGACTCGAGGCAATATCGGCGGCTGATGAGGGGTCTAGGCCACCGGTCAAGGCGGAAAAGATGGTCGTACCCTCCGCATCAAGGGCGGTACCGAGGAACCGTAGGTCAGCGCCCAGCACCGTCCATTCCACGGGAAGCAAGCTGTTGCTGTTCAGGTCACCGGCTTGGTCAGCGGCGACGAAAGCTTGGTCCGCCGAGAGGATGTTCTGGGCCGCTGAAACCAACTGCTCGTCTGCGTTGGCCACCAAAGTCTGGTCGACTGCGGACAGCATGTCTTGCTGCGACGCGATAGTGGTCAGGAGCGTATCGAGCTGGCTGGGGAGCGGTTCCTGATTGGAGAGGACGATCGCCGCCCGGGTGCTGAGATCAGCCGTGGACGCCGTGTCCAGCACCGTTGTTCCTTGGTTC
>NZ_VYIK01000177.1 GCF_008709575.1 Mycobacterium sp. | reverse complement strand
CATCGAAATCAATCCTGCGACCCGCTGACGCCGACACGCTTATTTGAGGACTAGTTCACCCCGTAATCGCTGCTTTCCAGGACCGCATCGACCCCTCTGCGGCCGCCGATGCCGTTCAGGCTTGTGTCGACAGGGCGGACACGCTTCGCCCGTGGATTCTCTGCCGGGCAGCCGATGTCGGCTCGTTTCGTGCCATCCGGGTGTTCGACTTTGATGACGCGCTGCGCTGGCAGCGGTGGGGACACCAATACCATCAGCGCATCTCCGGGGCCCTGAGCGCTAGCTACGGATGCTGTTTTGCGGCGATCGCCGCGAATGAGCAGCTTGACGTCGCGGGTGCCGAAGCGCACCTGCGACACGCGATCCGAATTGCGCTGCTGCCGTCTGGACGCCCATCCTACGTCGCGAAGCTGGCCGGTTCCTTGTTGGGTGAACTTCTCTACGAACGCGGCCAACTCGACGAAGCTGAGGCATTGCTGGACGACGCGTATGAACTCGGCGCCGAGGGCGGACTAGTCGACTTCATGCTCGCGGCATTCGGGACCGGGGCACGGTTGAAATTGGCCCGTGGTGACAAGACCGCCGCCGACCGCCGACTCGCCGAAGGCCTGCAGATCGCGAGAGAGTTGCAACTGCCGCGACTCGAGGCCCGTCTGGTCTATGAACAGGTTCGATTAGCCGCATTGTCGACCGAGGGAATCGACGAGTCGCTCGCTCAGCGAGTCATGGGTCAAGGTACACAAGCACTCGACGGAATCGGCGACGTTACGGCTGAACTTAGGGAGGACTCGCAAATCCGACTCCTCCTCAGGGACGGTCAGCCGTCAGCGCTCACTGCGGCCTGTCACCGTTCGCGCGCTCGTGTTGACCACGTTGATCAGCGCAAGCGCCCGCGTGCACACCTTCAGGCCACGCTCCCGTTGGCGTTGTGCCTGTCGGTAGCCGGCAACACCTACGAAGCGCAGCGCGACTTAGCGCCAGCGCTGAGAACCTGCGCCGCGCTTGGACTTAGCCGAATGCTCATCGACGAAGGACCACAGATGCTCCACCTCGCTAAGGACACCGCGCTGACACGAAAATAACGGTGACCACAAGCTGGTGAGGGCAGGTAGGGGTGACCCG
>NZ_VYIK01000176.1 GCF_008709575.1 Mycobacterium sp. | reverse complement strand
CTGGTTCGCATTACAGCAGGCTGGTGCGCCGTGTCGAAAGGTTGCGTTCCCGGCTTTGAAGCGGTCGTCGAGCACTTCGGCGAACAGCCGGCCGTCGGCGTTCGCGTACGCTGGATGATGTGCCGAGATACGACGACGACAGCTGGGATATCACCGAAAGCGTGGGCGCGACGGCGCTGGGGGTCGCGGCGGCCCGGGCCGCCGAAACCGAGAGCCCCGACCCGTTGATCGACGACCCGTTCGCGCGGATCTTCCTCGATGCCGCCGGCGAGGGCGTGTGGAGCTGGTTCGCGACCTCCGAGCTGCCCGCCGAGGTCGTCGAGGCCGAGCCCGAGCTGCCGCTGCGGATGCAGTCGATGGTCAACTACATGGCCGCGCGGACAGCCTTTTTCGACGGGTTCTTCATCGACGCGGCCACGGCGGGGGCGCGGCAGGCGGTGATCCTCGCCGCCGGGCTGGATTCACGGGCCTGGCGGCTGCCGTGGCCGCACGGCACCACGGTCTACGAACTCGACCAGCCCAAGGTGCTGGAGTTCAAGTCGTCGACGCTGCACGAGCGCGGCGCCGAGCCGATGGCCAGGCTGGTCGACGTCGCCGTGGACCTGCGCCAGGACTGGCCGGCGGCCCTGCAGCGGGCCGGGTTCGATGCCTCGGCGCCGGCCGCCTGGTCGGTCGAGGGATTGCTGCCGTTTTTGCCCTCGGCCGCGCAGGACCTGTTGTTCGAGCGGGTGCATGCGCTCAGCGCGCCGGGCAGCCGGATCGCGGTGGAGGCGCCCGGCCGGGATTTCCACGATCCCGTGGTGGCGGCGCGCCAGCGTGCGCAGATGCAGCGGATACGCGACATCATGGCCCGCGCCGGCGCCACGCGTGAGGTTCCCGACATCGCGGATCTGTGGTACGTCGAGGACCGCGCCGACGTCGGCGACTGGCTGGCCGAACACGGCTGGCAGGTGTCGGTGGTGTCGGCCGAGGAGCTGATGGCCGGGTACGACCGGCCGCCCGCCGATATCGAGGATTCGTCGCCGCGGAGTTTGTTCGTGTCCGCGCAGCGGCTGTAGGGGCCGAGGCGGCATCGCCCGGCGGGCTTCTTTAGATCATCTGGTTCTTGGCGAGCCAGCGCATCACCG
>NZ_VYIK01000175.1 GCF_008709575.1 Mycobacterium sp. | reverse complement strand
GAGGGTGTCGGGGGCTATGGCTGGGGTGGGTGTGAGGTCGGGGATGTGGAGGTCTTCGAGCAGGGAGCCGACGGTGGTGGTGATGGCGGAGAGCGCGGTGGTGCTGGGTTGGCCGAGGGTGATCGATAGGCCGGGATCGGGGGAGGGGGTGTAGGGGTCGGTGTGGGGGGTGTCGGTGGGGGGCAGGGCGCCGAGGTCGATGAGGGCGGCGGTGGCGCCTTGGAGGGCGCCTTTGGTCAGGTCGGCGGTGACGGTGATGGGGTTGATCAGTTCGAGCAGGCTTGCCGGGGTGGGCAGGTTGGCGTAGTCGGTGTCGGCGCCGCCGAGGTTGGCGTAGCCCAGGTCGATCAGTACGCGCAGGTCGGGTTGGATCAGGTCGAGTAACCACTGCGGTGTCCCGGCGTGGGCGAGTGGTTCCAGCAGCGGCAGGTTTTGGGTCAAGATCAGGTAGTAGGTGGTGTCGCCGCTGGCCTGGGGTGAGACCGGTTCGACGATTGCGGTGGCGATTTGGGCGGGGGTGAGGCTTTCGTAGGTGGGGGGTGAGCCGAGGTGGTCTTGGTCGGCGCCCAGGGCGGCGTTGAGGTCGGCCAGCAGGTCGAGTGGGTATTGGGGGAAGTCGCCGTAGCCGTCGTATTGCAGGGTGTAGATGTCGGTGGGGTAGGCCAGGTCGGGGGTGGCGCCGTTGTAGGTTTCGTTGTAGCCGGGGTAGTAGAGCCCGTCGAAGCGTTCGAACAGGCCGCCGTCGGGGTTGTTGGGGTCGCCGGCGAGCACGAAGCGCACCTGGGTGGGGGCGGGGGGATGTTGCAGGGAGCCGTCGGCGATGTCGTCGAGGTAGTCGGTGATGATGGTGGCGCTTTGGGAGAATCCGAACACCACGGTGTCGCTGTTGGGGGGTTGGGCGGTGATGGCGTGCTGCAGGTCGGTGACTCCCTGGGCGACCGAGGCGTTGAAGGTCAGGCTGCCGTAGAGCGGGTAGCCCTGCTCGGGGGTGGCCAGGGCGGTCGGTGTGGCGGTCTGCGGGGCGATGGCCGGCGCGATGTAGTCGGCGTAGACCTGGGCCAGATACGCCGCGTTCGGGTCGGGGTCGCCGGT
This sequence comes from Mycobacterium sp., assembly GCF_008709575.1. Classification (GTDB taxonomy): domain Bacteria; phylum Actinomycetota; class Actinomycetes; order Mycobacteriales; family Mycobacteriaceae; genus Mycobacterium. Next base: position 45 of record NZ_VYIK01000175.1, on the reverse strand, counting down.
GCCGCCCATGATCAACGCCGCCTCATCAGCCAGCGCACGAACCGG
>NZ_VYIK01000174.1 GCF_008709575.1 Mycobacterium sp. | reverse complement strand
CTGACACGAAAATAACGGTGACCACAAGCTGGTGAGGGCAGGTAGGGGTGACCCGTCGGCGTTGCCGGTGGCGGCGGGTTGTGGTTATGCGGTGTTGGAGAGGGGTTGCAGGGTGACGCGGTATCCGAGGGCTTCGAGTTGTCCGACCGCGCGGGCTTTAGCCTTGGCGGGGACGCGTCGGGTGAAGTAGTCGGCGCCGGGGTCGCGGTAGAACTCACCGTTGGTGAGCATGTTCCAGGCGGCCACCAGCATCGCATGCTCTATGGCCACTATGGCTTTCAGTGGGCCGCGTCGGGCGGCGATGCGCTTGTATTTCGCCGAGTAATAGGTTCCTTTGGAACGGGATGCCGCCAGCGCCGCGGTCCCCAGGGCGCCCTTGAGGTAGCGGTTGCCGGGGCGAGTCTTGGTCGATTTCACCCGGCCGGCGGACTCGTTAGACCCTGGGGCGGTGCCCGCCCACGACGCCAGATGCCCGGCGGTGGGAAACACGTTCATGTCCGCGCCGGTCTCGGCGATGAAGATCTCAGCGACCGTCGTGGAAAAGCCCGGGATGCTGATCAGCAGATCCCGGGCGGCCCGAAAAGGTTCCATCGCCTCGTCGATGCGGGCCGAGAGCCGGTCGATATCAGCAGTGTGGGCGTCGATGCGGTCCAGAAACAGCCGGGCCATGAACGCGTGGTGGGCGGTGAAGTGCCCGTGAAGGGCCTCGGTCAACGCCGGGATCTTGCTGCGCAGCCGACGTTTCGCCAGCTCGGCGATCACCGCGGGGTCGTCGCGCCCCTCGATGAGAGCCGCCAGCATCAACCGCCCCGACACCCCGGTGATGTCGGTGGCCACTGCGGACAGTTTGATTCCGGCGTCCTCGAGCAGCTTCTCGAGTCGGTGGATCTCCCGGGTACGCTCCTGGGTGATCACCGTGCGGGCACGGGTGAGATCCCGCAGCATCCGGATCGGCTCCGGCGGCACGAACGAGGCCCGCACCAGCCCGTGCGCGCCCAAATCGGCGAGCCAGGCGGCATCAGACACATCGCTCTTGCGGCCGGGCACGTTGCGTACATCGCGAGCGTTGACCAGCATCACCTCGAAATGCTCTTCGAGCAGATAGTAAAACGGGCGCCAGTAATCGCTAGTCGCCTCCATCACCACGCACGTGACCTTCTGCTCGAGCAGGTGCTCACGC
>NZ_VYIK01000173.1 GCF_008709575.1 Mycobacterium sp. | reverse complement strand
CTAGTGTCCCGCGCCGTTAATTCGTTTTATTAATCTTCCAATGGACTCCAGGATCTGCTCGGCGGTCTTGGTCCACACGAATGGTTTTGGGTCGTTGTTCCAGGCGGTGATCCAGGCGCGAATGTCTTTTTCCAGGGCGTGCACGCTGCGGTGGTCGCCGCGTTCGATGAGTTGGCGGGTGATTTCGGCGAACCACCGCTCGACCTGGTTGATCCAGCTGGAATAGGTTGGCGTGTAGTGCATGTGGAAGCGGGGGTGGTTGTCCAGCCAGGTCTGCACGGTGGGTGCTTTATGGGTGCCGTAGTTGTCGCAGACCACGTGCACGTCCAGATCGGCGGGGACCTCGGTGTCGATCTTGGCGAGGAACTTGCGGAACTCCACGGCGCGGTGGCGGCGGTGCAACGCGGTGATGACAGTGCCGTCGCTGATGTCGAAGGCGGCAAAGAGGCTGGTGGTGCCGTGGCGGACGTAGTCATGGGTGCGTTTCTCGGGCATGCCGGGCATCATCGGAAACGCCGGCTGGCTGCGGGCCAGGGCCTGGATCTGGGACTTCTCGTCCACGCACAACACCACTGCGGCCTCGGGCGGATTCAGGTAGAGCCCGACGATGTCGTAGACCTTCTCCACGAACAGCGGGTCGTTGGACAGCTTGAAATCCTCCACCCGGTGGGGCTGCAGCCCGAACGCGCGCCAGATCCGCCCGATCGTCGACTTGGACAGCCCGGACCGCTCGGCCATCGACGCCCGTGACCAGTGCGTGGCGTTATCTGGGGTGGACTCCAGCGTGGTGACCACCACGTTTTCGACCTGATCGGCGGTCACCGAGGCTGGTCGCCCGGGTCGCGGGTCGTCGACCAGCCCGTCCAGGCGCGCCTCGACGAACCTGCGCCGCCACTTGCCCACGGTGGGCTGCGACACCCGCTCCCGCGCCGCGACCTGCTTGTTCGACAGGCCATCCGCGCAGCCCAGCACGATCCGTGACCGCAACGCCAGCGCCTGCGAGGACTTGCGCCGCCGCGCCCACCGCGACAGCGTCGTGCGTTCCTCCTCGGTCAACACCAGCTCCGTTTTCGGCCGTCCGCGTGATGCCATACGTGAATCATCGCACCCTCCAACGTGATTCGGCGTAGAACACCGCCGATGCTCATTCGTTACAATTATGTAACGAATTAATGGCGCGGCACACTAG
>NZ_VYIK01000172.1:432-1227 GCF_008709575.1 Mycobacterium sp. | reverse complement strand
CTACGACACGCCCGCCGACCTCACCGGCTCGTACACCACTTCCCTGGACGCAACTTCCCTGGATGCACGCGCCGCGATGTCTCGACTTGGCCCAGGGACAATCCGCAGCTGATCAGCAGCCGTTGCGGCGATTGCGGTGCTGCTATGTTCCCATACAGCCGCGCTGTCCGAAATTGCAGCGGGGCGGATATGTCCGATCTGCTGCTGGCGCATCGTGGAATGCTGGTGGCGTGGACGACGCAAGATTTCCCCCGCGGACTCCCGATGCCGGTCACCACCGACGAGGAGGGCAACGCGATCGTGACATTCGCCTTTCAGCCGGTCTAAGGCAAAAAGGAGTCCTGACATGAATGACGTCGCCATCATCGGTGTGGGCTTGCATCCGTTCGGCCGGTTCGATGGCAAGTCCGCGATGGAGATGGGCGCCGAGGCGATTCAGGCTGCCCTGGACGACGCGTGCCTGGACTGGCAGGACATCCAGTTCGGGGTTGGTGGCAGCCATGAGGTGTCCAATCCGGATGCAGTGACCCGGTTGGTGGGGCTCACCGGCATTCCCTTCATCGACGTGTTCAACGCTTGCGCCACCGCCGCTAGCGCCACCCAACTGTGCGTAGACACCATCCGGCTGGGCAAATACGACATCGGCATCGCCGTCGGCATGGACAAGCACCCGCGCGGCGCGTTCACCGACGACCCGGCCAAGCTGGCACTTCCCGCCTGGTACGGAGAAAATGGCCAGTTCGTCACCACCAAGTTTTTCGGGATGAAGGCCAACCGCTATATCCACGAGCACGG
>NZ_VYIK01000172.1:0-297 GCF_008709575.1 Mycobacterium sp. | reverse complement strand
CGCCCGATGAGGGGGCCGCAGCGGTTATCATGTGCCGCACCGATATCGTACATCGTTTCACGTCGAAACCCGTGTATGTGCGGGCGGTGGAGATCCGCACCCGCCATTACGGCACCTATGAGGTGCACGCAACTTTCGCCCCTGTCGAGGAGGACATGTCGCCCACGGTGTACGCATCCCGGGCCGCCTTCGAGGAGTCCGGAGTGGCCCCCGAGGATGTCGATGTCATCCAGCTGCAAGACAGCGACGCCTGCGCGGAGGTGATCCACATGGCAGAGGCGGGATTCTGCGCGGACG
>NZ_VYIK01000171.1 GCF_008709575.1 Mycobacterium sp. | reverse complement strand
GTGGCCGAACGGTGTCGGAGCCGGCAGGCCGAACAGTTCGCTCAGAAATTGGGCGGACTCCCGTTTGTCGCGTGCGGCGACGATGGTGTGGTTAAACGCAATCGCCATGGTGCTGCGCTCCTTTTCTGGTCGCGGCCTCGTGGCGGTCTCGTGGCCTCATGGCGCGAGTGTGCGTGTTGACGCGCCGACACGCCGTAATTCCTGTGATTTCGCGCACGCTCGCGCAGGTGATGGTTACTTCGGCGACGTCAGCCATGATGCCAGAATCGCGGGCGTGCGCATAGCGATGACGATGCCGTTCTGCTCCGCATTCACGGCAAACCGCAGCTGCACTCTCAGCCACTGCGCGGCGCCGATCCCCCAAGCGGGCTGGGTGAACAATTCCACGCGCTGTTGATAACATAGATATCAGGAGGTTGGCGGGTATGGCTGATATCTTGATCAGGGGGTTGTCCGATGCCGCAGTGGCGCACATCGACGCGTCCGCCGCGGCGAGAGGACTGTCCCGGCAGGAGTATTTGCGGCGGCGGTTCGAGACGGAGCGATCAGAGGGGCAACCCCAGGGCAAGCTCACACTTGAGGACATGCGTCGCGCGGCCGCCGCAGCTGCGGATCTCAACAACCCCGAGGTGATGGACAGCGCGTGGCGGTGACCACGTGGCTGATCGACAAGTCGGCCTACACCCGAATACCGGACTCGGCCGATGCTGAACTCTGGATCGAGCGCATCGAGCGCGGTCTGGTGCGAATGAGTACCGTCACCCGCCTTGAGATCGGCTATTCATTTCGCACCGCGGTCCAGGCGCGTCGTGAGGTCGCATCGCCGCCACTGTCGCTGATGCCGGTGGAGTATTTAACGCCCGCCGCAGAAGATCGCGCTGTCGAATTGCAACTGGTGCTGGCCGATCGCGGCCAGCACCGTGCACCGTCGATCTCCGATCTTCTCGTGGCCGCTGCTGCCGAAATCGCAGCACTCACAGTCCTGGCTGTAGACAAGGACTTCGATTTAATCGCGCAGGTTTCGGGACAGCCCGTCGAATGGCTAAGGCTTAACAATAAGGCTTAACAACACAACCTCGTAGCCGGTCATGCCGGCCAAAGCGCCGGCGACCCGGGACTTGCCGATGGCCTCGTGGGCACTGGTTGCCGACCTTTTGAGGATCGCCCGGAAGGCGGTGGCCAGGTTTCTGTTTGCAATCACTGGCCGACGATGCGTCTCAGTACCTCGT
>NZ_VYIK01000170.1 GCF_008709575.1 Mycobacterium sp. | reverse complement strand
CTGTAAATCCGTCGGCGTATGCCTACCCAGGTTCGAATCCTGGACCTGCCACTGCGGTTCAGCGGCCGGGGGCCGGGACCTTACCAGCGGACGTCCCGGTAGGTGAGTTCGCCACGACCGAAGGCCCAGTGTCGGCGACGCCGGAAAACTGACCCCGTGTCGACGCCCGAATTTTGACCCCCTTCGACGGACTCTCGGCTTACCCGTCGAGAGGAGAAGGGAGTTGTTGTCAGTGGAGGATTGGGCTGAGATCCGCAGGCTACGTCGAGCGGAGAGGTTGCCGATCAAGGTAATCGCCAGGACATTGAAGATTGTGAGTCTTGAACCGGACTCCTTCTGGCGATCGGGCTGGCCATCCGGGCCTGCCAGGCCGGGCACCGCGTGCTGTTCGCCACCGCGAGCCAATGGGTCGCCCGACTCGCCGACGCCCATCACGCCGGACGCCTCCAACAAGAACTCACCCGGCTGGGCCGCTACCCACTGCTCGTCGTTGATGAGGTCGGCTACATCCCGTTCGAACCCGAAGCCGCCAACCTGTTCTTCCAACTGGTCTCCAGCCGCTACGAACGGGCCAGCCTGATCGTGACCTCCAACAAACCGTTCGGCCGCTGGGGCGAAGTGTTCGGTGACGACGTCGTGGCCGCGGCCATGATCGACCGCCTCGTCCACCACGCCGAAGTAATCGCCCTCAAGGGCGACTCCTACCGGATCAAAGACCGCGACCTCGGGCAAGTCCCAGGATCGTCAACCGAAGAATGAACACCAAGGGGGTCAATTTTCAACCGTCACAAAGGGGTCAATTTTCAACCGCTGTTGACACCTGACCGGGTTGGCGGCGGCTGTAGCTTCCCCAGGTGGCGCGCGAAATTGGTCAGGACGAGCTGATCGGCCATCGGACACTGGTCGGGCGGGCATCAGAAGCCGAAGTCGGGTAGCAAGCTGCTTAGGTCCACCGCATCGGCCACACCTGATGGACTCCGACTCGGCCTGCATGGTTTTCAGGCCTTGGTAGCCGACCGCTCACGGGACGATGACCGCGAGAAACAAGTACGCCGCGAGGAGCACCAAATGCACCTCGCCTTGCAGCCGGGTGGCCCGCCCGGGCACCACGGTCAACATGCTGACCACGACGGTCAACGCAAACAACACCATCTCGATGGCCCCGAGGCCGAGTGCCAGGGCGTCATGGGTCCACATCGAAACGACCGCGATGGCCGGGATGGTCAGCCCGATGCTGGCAATCGACGAACCGTAGGCGAGGTTGAGGC